>NZ_JBJQIK030000012.1:0-142400 GCF_045984285.3 Pseudoduganella rhizocola | reverse complement strand
GCGCAAATACTGCCGAACGATCCTCGCCTTGAACTGCGCTGTGTACTTCGACATGAAAAAACCCCAAAAGTTGATGTCCAACTTTTGGGGTTCTGTTCAGCAAGCCGGCGTTTTTTTATTTGCCCGCCATCGACAGGGCGACGGCCTCGGCCACCTTGATGCCGTCCACCCCGGCCGACAGGATGCCGCCGGCATAGCCGGCCCCTTCGCCGGCCGGGAACAGGCCGCGCGTGTTCAGGCTCTGCAGGTCGCCGTCGTTGCGCTTGATGCGGATCGGCGAGGAGGTGCGGGTTTCCAGGCCGGTCAGCACCGCGTCTTCCTTGAAGTAGCCCTTGACCTGCTTGTCGAAAGCGGGGAAGGCTTCGCGCAGGGCCAGCGTGGCGTAGTCCGGCAGGATGCGCGCCAGGTCGGTCAGGTGCACGGCCGGCTTGAAGGAGGGGATCACGGCGCCGAAGGCGGTGGAAGGGCGGCCCGCCACGAAGTCGCCCATCAGCTGGCCTGGCGCATCGTAATTGCTGCCGCCCAGCACATAGGCTTTTTCTTCCAGGTCGCGCTGGTAGGCGATGCCGGCCAGCGGGTGGCCCGGATAGTCCTGCTCCGGGCTGATGCTCACCACGATGGCGCTGTTGGCATTGCGTTCGGCACGCGAATACTGGCTCATGCCGTTGGTGACAACCCGGCCGGGCTCGGAGGCCGCGGCCACCACGGTGCCGCCCGGGCACATGCAGAAGCTGTAGACGGCGCGGCCGTTGGACGCATGGTGCACCAGTTTGTAGTCGGCGGCGCCCAGGATGGGGTGGCCGGCATTCGGGCCGAAGCGGCAGGTGTCGATCAGCGACTGCGGGTGCTCGACGCGGAAGCCGATCGAGAAAGGCTTGGCTTCCACATACACGCCGCGCGCATACAGCTGTTCAAAGGTGTCGCGTGCGCTGTGGCCGACCGCCAGCACCACATGGTTGGTGACGACCCGCTCGCCGGAGGCGAGCAGCAGGCCGCGCAACTGGCGCTGGCCGTCCTTCTCCTCGATCTCGAAATCGGCCACGCGCTGCTCGAAGCGGATCTCGCCGCCCAGGGCCTGGATTTCCTCGCGCATGTTTTCCACCATCTTCACCAGGCGGAAGGTGCCGATGTGGGGCTTGCTGACGTACAGGATTTCTTCCGGGGCCCCTGCCTTCACGAACTCGGTCAGCACCTTGCGGCCATAGTGCTTCGGATCCTTGATCTGGCTATACAGCTTGCCGTCCGAGAAGGTGCCGGCCCCCCCTTCGCCGAACTGCACATTCGATTCCGGGTTGAGCACGCGCTTGCGCCAGAAGCCGAACGTGTCCTTGGTGCGCTCGCGCACGGTCTTGCCGCGCTCCAGCACGATGGGCTTCAGGCCCATCTGCGCCAGGACCAGGGCGGCGAACAGGCCGCAGGGGCCCATGCCGATGACCACCGGGCGCGGCTGGCTGCCGTCGCGGTTGACGTCCTGCGCCACGAACTTGTAGTTCATGTCCGGCGAGGGCATCAGGTGCACATCGTGCTGGCGGCGGCGCAGGATGCCGGCGTCGTCCGTGGTTGCCACGTCCACCGAATAAATCAGGACGATGCTGGCCTTTTTGCGCGCATCGTAACTGCGCTTATAGACTGAAAACTCAATCAGTTCGGTTTTGCTAATGCCAAGCCGCTCAAGAATGGCGGCTTCCAGGGCCATTTCCGGATGGTTCAGGGGTAACTTGATTTCGTTCAGCCGCAGCATGTTTTGTCCTCTATGGGGCGGTATTTGACCGCCAGACCGCTATTGTACCGTCTCCTTCCAGCGCCGGACCGGCGACAAATTTCCGACAATTTGCTGCGAAAACACAACGGAACAGGGCTTGCATTTTTTGCGAGATTTTCTGCCCGAACTATTAGTAAGTGAATACTGTTGTTTTCCAATAACAGACGCGGCCGTGGCGTTGACACTTTCTCTTTCGATATGGTCTTATCGGAGGCTAAACCTGTTGAGGATTCAACGAGTTTTACGGAAGCCCGTGGCAGCGCGCCGCTATGGGAAATGTTGGGACAAAAAAGAGCGCTACACCTTACCCAGGTTGTCAGACGTTTATTTGATAGGAAAACCTATGTTGAGAAAAACTGTTTTAGCTCGCGCATTGATGCTGGCATTCAGCACCGCCGCTTTGACGGCTGCGGTGGTCGAACCAGCGATGGCACAGTCGAACGCGGCCGGTAATGTCTACGGCAAGGTGGCGCCTGGCGCCGCTACTACCGTCGTGCTGAAGAACCTGGACACCAACCAGACCCGTAGCACCGCAGTGGAAGCCAACGGCTCCTTCGCCGTGTCGGCACTGCCGATCGGCCGCTACAGCGCCACCCTGATGAAGGGGGCAACGCCTGGCGCTACCACCCAGCTCGAAGTGCTGGCCGGCCAAGGTGTGGAAGCCCTGTTCGCACAGGAGGGCGTGCAGTCGGTGCAGGTGACGGGCCGCCGCAGCCGTATCGACATTTCCAGCGCCAACAACGGCGCCACCTTCGTGGCACGTGAACTGGCCAAGCTGCCTATCGCCCAGAACGTGGACGCCATCATCCAGCTGGCGCCGAACACCACCCGCGCTGACTCCCGTTATGCCGGCGGCGCTTCCTTCGCAGGCGGCGGCGCTTCCGAGAACGCGTACTACATCAACGGTTTCCCTGTCACCAACCCGCTGACCCAGCTGGGCGCTTCCGAACTGCCTTTCGGCGCGATCGCACAGGCGCAGATCCTGACCGGCGGCTTCGGCGCGGAGTTCGGCCGCTCCGTGGGTGGTGTGGTCAACATCACCACCAAGTCCGGTACCAACAACTGGGAATTCGGCGCGATGGCCTCCATCGAACCGAACTCGCTGCGCGCCAGCCAGGTCGACCTGCGCTATGCCAATACCGGCGCCTTCCCGACCACCGACGGCACCCTGTACCGCGCCCGTGCTGAAGGCGAACGCACGCAGAAGCGCATCGGCGCCTACGTCGCCGGTCCGATCATCAAGGACAAGCTGTTCATGTTCCTGTCGGCTGAAACCACCAAGACCGACACCGAAAACACCGACGCCACCTCCGGTGTGCGCATCGGCGGCAACCCGGCTGCAGGCTGGAACGTCACCAAGCGTACCGTGGAACGCTACTTCGGCAAACTGGACTGGAACCTGACCGACAACCACCGCCTGGAACTGTCCTTCATCGGCGATACGCCGGAAAACAAGGTCAGCAACTACGGCTACGACTACGCAACCCGCACTCACAACAATGTGCGTGCATCGGCCAAGCGTGAAGAGAACGTGGCGGACAACGGCGCCGACGTGCAGATCCTGAAGTACACCGGTAACATCACCGACGACTTCACCGTGCAGGCCCTGTACGGCCAGGCCAAGTCCAAGCACATCAACGAGTTCGAAGGCTATAACCCGAACCTGTTCGTGGCCACCTTCACGGACGCGTCGATGTATCCTCCGCTGAAGAGCCAGTACGTCAACAAGCAGACCATCTCGACGGCGACCGGCAACGTGCTGCCGGACGGCGCGGAAGACAAGATCGAATCCTTCCGTCTGGACCTGGAGTACAAGATCGGCAACCATACCATCGGCTTCGGTCTGGACAAGAACAAGCTGAGCTCGATCAATGCGGGTGACATCGCCATCGGCGGCGGTACCTGGGCCTATGCGCGAAACGACGACCCGATGGCCAGCTTCGACCTGGGCGGCGGCGTGATGGCGGCCGGTCCCGGCACCACCAGCAGCCCGGCCGGCCAGGCGGGCTACTATGTGACCAAGAACCTGCTGACCACGGTGACGAATGCCTACTCGAACCAGGATGCGCAATACATCCAGGACAAGTGGCAGATCACCAAGGACGTGCTGATTACCGCCGGTATCCGTCGTGAAGGCTTCGACAACCAGAACGGCGACAAGAAGAAGTACATCGAGCAGAAGAACCAGATCGCTCCACGCCTGAGCGCGGTGTGGGACGTGAACGGCGACGCTTCGATGAAGGTCTTCGGTAGCGCCGGCCGTTACCACCTGCAGATCCCGACCCACCTGGCAGTGCGCGGTGCGGGCCGTTCGACCAACACCAGCCAGGCCTTCGCCTATACCGGCATTGACGCCAACGGCGCTCCGACCGGCCTGATCCAGTTGTCCGCGCCAGCGTCGGCGAACAACGAGTACGGCCAGGAGAAAGCGGTGCAGACCCTGTCCGCCATCGACCTGAAGCCGACTTATCAGGATGAGCTGACCATCGGCTTCGAGCGCGCCTACTCGCCAGACCTGAACTTCGGCGTGAAAGGTACCTACCGCAAGCTGGGTTCGACCATCGACGACTTCTGCGATCCACGTCCGTTCGAGAAGTACGCGGCCGACCACAAGATCGATATCTCGAACTGGGGCGGTTTCGGTTGCGCCAACTTCAACCCGGGCGAAGCGAACAGCTTCTGGGTGGACTACAGCGGCTCGACCCAGAACGGCGGCACCGCGAAGAACCTGACCAAGGTCGACTTCTCGGCCGCGGACCTGGGCTTCCCGAAAGCCGAGCGTAAGTACAAGGCGCTGGACTTCTTCGTCGAGCACCCGCTGCGCAATGGCTGGTACGGCAAGGTGAACTACACCTGGTCCAAGTCCGAAGGCAACACCGAAGGCCAGACCCTGTCCGACGTGGGCCAGACCGACGTGGCTGCAACCCAGACCTGGGACTACAAGGAACTGTCGATCGGCGCCTACGGCAAACTGCCGAACGACCGTACCCACCAGCTGAAGGCTTACGGCTTCTACGAGCTGAACAAGCAGTGGACCGTTGGCGGCAATGCGCTGCTGGCATCCGGCCGTCCACGCAGCTGCCTGGGCCGCTTCCTGTTCGATGGCACCACGCCGAACTACAGCAATGGTCCACACTATTGCGGCGGCGCCACCATCGCCCAGAACACGCTGTCGCCACGCGGCACCCGCGGCAACCTGCCATGGGACAAGCGCCTGGACCTGAACCTGGTGTACCGTCCTGAGTTCGTCAACGGCCTGGCCCTGAAAGTGGACGTGTTCAACGTCTTCAACGATCAGATCGCCGAGTCCGTCGAAGAGCGCTGGAACAACGCCAACCAGCGTCGCAACACCTACGAGCGCATCCTGAGCACCACTGCGCCGCGTAGCGTGAAGCTGACCGCTGAATACAACTACAAGTTCTAAGCTTGTAAGCTGGACATGGCCCGCCTCGCGAGAGGCGGGTTTTTTTTTGCCCCGGCCGCTTGCGCGACGCAAGTCCCGCGTTACATTTTTTATGTAGTTTCATGGCGCCCGGGCGCTTATGATCGTTCTGTTACCAACCGAATTGGAGACAAGCATGAAACGGATTGTGGCGGGTGTGCTCTTGGTGGTGCTGGCCGGCCTGGCCGGCGCCGATGAACTGGCCGACGGCGTCAAAGCCTGGGAGGCGCAGGACTTTAGCCGCGCGCACCAGATCTTCAGCAAGCTGGCCGCGGCCGGCAACGCCGAGGCGCAGCTCTTGCTGGGTGAAATGTACGGCTTCGGCGAGGGCGTGCCGGAAGACCCGGCCCAGGCGGCCAGCTGGCTGAACAAGGCGAAGGCGGGCGGCCATCCCGATGCCGCCGCCTCGCTGGCCACGCTGCAGCAGCGCGGCGTGCGCAAGGCCGATATCGCCTATTACGCCAACGGCGGCTACCAGGCCGAGAACCTGCGCCTCGACAAATACGCCTGCGTGAAGCCGGTCTTCCCGGACGCCTCGCGCACCCAGCCGGAAATCCGCAAGACCCAGGCCGAGATGACGGCCTGGAGCGCGTGCTACCAGCGCTTCACCCAAGGCCTGGCCAATGTGATGCCGGCCGGCAAAGCGATCCCGGCCGATGTGGCACAGCTGATGAGCCTGAGCGAGCTGGCCAAGGCGCGCGCTTCGATGGACAAGGTGTATGCGGCGATTGCGGCGGCGGGCGAGGCCGAGGGCCGGGCCGTCCTCGCGGCGAACGATGCCTGGGCGGCCCGCACCAAGGAGAGCGTGGAGACCATGGCTAAAAAGACAACGGATGAGCAATATGCACGGGCCCGCGAACGCGACCGCCTGAGCGAGCGTTACCGCCAGGCTCTGGAAAACGCCCAGACCGGACGCTGAGTGTCCGGGCGGACAAACGGCCGGCCCTGCGTGGCCGGCTTTTTTTTTGTCCGCCGGTCGCAGGGCGGACAGTGACGGACGATCAAAACCGGGCAATTTGTCATAAATTTGTCGTTTTTTCCTCACAACCACATCGATAGATTTGACCCAACGCGGGCTGATGTGTTTCCATCAATTTTTGAGCGGTAAGGAAATCGCGCCGTTCAAAAAAAGACGCGTCGAAAAGTACCTGTTTCACGTAGTCGGGACAAACAATATTAAGTCGAAAAGACTTTTGTCGAAACAAAAATTGGCTCCACTAGCCTTCACTCAACTGAGGAACCACATGTTCAGAAAAACAGTACTGGCCCGCGCACTGACCATTGCGTTCAGTGCCGCCGCCGTCGCCGCAGTGGCACTGCCAGGCAGCGCCTATGCAGCGTCGAACACTGCCGGCTCGATCAACGGCCGTGCCGCTCCCGGCACCGTCGTGACCATCCAAAACCGCGAGATCGGTGTGACCCGCACCGTGACCGTGGACAAGAACGGCACCTTTATCGCTTCGCAGATGCAACCAGGCAACTACACGGTGAGCGCGAAGCTGCCGGACGGCAGCACCCAGGAGCAAGCCGTGGTCGTGGTGCCAGGTGAAGGCTCGGCCGCGAACTTCGAAGAAACGCAGAAAGTGGTCGTGACCGGCCGCGCTACCCGTATCGACATGAAGTCGCCGGAATCGGCCACCACCCTGAACAAGGCGACCATCGACCGTATTCCGGTCAGCCGCAATGTGACCGCCGTGGCCCTGCTGGCCCCGGGCGCGACCCAGGGCGACACCCGTATCGGCCAGACCGCCCTGCGCGGCGGCAACGTGCCTTCGCTGGGCGGCGCATCGCCGGCGGAAAACGTGTACTACATCAACGGCTTCAACGTCACCAACGCGCTGAACGGCGTGGCGTTCAACCAGGTGCCGTTCGATGCGATCGGCCAGCAACAGGTCAAGACCGGCGGCTACGGCCCTGAGTACGGCCGTTCCCTGGGCGGCGTGCTGAGCGTGACCACCAAGCGCGGCACCAATGAATGGCACGGCGGCGTCAACGTGATCTACTCGCCTGAGTCGCTGGAAGGCTCGGCCGTGTTCACCGAGAAGAGCTCCAACACCGGCAACTGGAACCTGCTGAAGAAACCAGGCGGCACCGACGACCTGCAGGGCAACGTCTGGCTGGGCGGCCCGGTCATCAAGGACAAGCTGTTCATCTTCGGCCTGGTTCAGGGCGCGGACATCGAGCGCAAGTCCTACTTCGCCAGCACCCAGGAAGTGATGAAGTCCAACACCCCGCGCTACCTGGTGAAGGTGGACTGGAACATCAACGACAAGAACACCCTGGAATTCACCGGCTTCAGCGACAAGTCCAAGGACAAGGCGCACAACTGGCGTTCGCCGGTGCGTTACGGCGAGCAGAAGGGCGTGGACCTGGGCGAGGACGAGTACACCACCGGCGGCCAGAACTACATCGCCAAGTACACCTCCTGGATCACGGACGACCTGACCGTGTCCGCCCTGTACGGTATCGGCAAGTACAACCGCAAGTCCAACATCGCTTCGGCCCTGTGCCCGAACGTGCAGGACCGCCGTACTTCGCCAACCCTGACCTACGGCTGCGCCACTGCGACCAGCATGAGCGACCCGAACGCCAACGACAAGCGTAATGCATGGCGTCTGGATGCCGAATGGAACCTGGGCAACCACGGTCTGCGTTTCGGCGCCGACAACGAGAAGTACAAAGTGGTTGACGGTACCGAATACCCGGGTGGCGTGTTCTACCAGGTGCGCCGTCTGGCCGCCAATGGCCGCCTGTCCAACGGTTACGTGAACACCACCGGCGCTCCGCTGGAATACGTGCAGGCCCGTACCTTCGAAAACGGCGGCGCGTTCACCACCAAGAACTCGGCTTACTACATCGAAGACAACTGGCAGATCCATCCGAGCGTCCTGCTGTCGCTGGGCGTGCGTAATGAATCGTTCGAGAACCTGAACGCGGAAGACAAGACCTTCATCAAGGTCGACAACACCTGGGCACCGCGCTTCGGCGTGAGCTGGGACGTGGCCGGCAAGGGCACGACCAAGGTCTTCTCCAACCTGGGCCGCTACTACATCCCTGTGATGTCGAACACCAACGTGCGCCTGTCCGGCGCCGAACTGGATTACACCGACTTCTACCGCTTCAACGGCACCTTCGGTACCGACCGCTTCCAGCTGCCTTCGATGGGCGCACAGCTGGGTGGCCGCGCCGTGTCGAGCAATGGCGAAGCCGGCGATCCGCGTTCGGTGGTGGATCCAAACATCAAGCCTATGTACCAGGACGAATTCATCCTCGGTATGCAGCAGGCGCTGGTGGACCGCTGGAGCGTGACGACCAAGTTCACCTACCGCAAGCTGAAGAGCGTGATGGACGATATGTGTAACGGTCCTGGCGCTGCTGACTGGGCGCTGAAGAACGGCTTCACCGCCGATCAGGCCGAAATCATCGGCGGCGCGATCGACCACTGCTTCCTGTACAACCCGGGCAAGGACCTGACCGCGAATATCGACCTGGAAGACGGCAAAGGCCTGACCACGATCAAGATTCCGGCCTCCTCGCTGGGCTTCGACCAGCCGAGCCGTATCTTCCGCGCACTGGAAGTGAGCTTCGAACGCGCATGGGACGGCAAGTGGATGCTGCAAGGCTCCTACGTGCTGGCTTCGTCCAAGGGTAACACCGAGGGCTACGTGAAGTCGGACATCGGCCAGGATGACGCCGGCATTTCGCAGGACTGGGACTACCCAGGCCTGATGGAAGGCGCTTCGGGCTACCTGCCGAACGACCGCCGCCACACCGTGAAAGCCTTTGGCGCCGTCAAGGTTGCCGAGGAATGGCGCGTGGGTGCAAACATCCTGCTGCAGAGCGGCCGTCCGAAGAACTGCCTGGGCTACTACGCAGGCAACCTGGATGAAGTGTCGATCCTGTACGGTGCTTCCTCGTTCTACTGCAACAGCACCTTCGGCCCGCGCGGTACGAAAGGCCGTCTGGCATGGACCCGCGAGCTGGGCCTGCAAGCGCGTTACGACCCGAAATGGCTGAAGGGCGCAAGCTTCACGGTGGACGTACTGAACGTGTTCAACGAACGCGGCGTACTGAGCATCGAGGAAGCCGGCGAATCGGCACAGAACTCGCCGAGCCCGACCTACCAGCAGCCGATCGGCCTGCAGAAGCCACGTACCTTCCGCTTCACCGCGCAGTACGAATTCTAAGCAGCGTTTTTCCCGCTTGGATAGCAAAACCGCCAGCGCAAGCTGGCGTTTTTTTTTTCCGTGTTTTTTACAGGCCGCCCCAGGCCGCCCCCAGCATGGCCAGCGCGGCCAGCCCGGCGGTCTCCGTGCGCAGGATGCGCGGCCCCATGGCCAGCGGCAGCGCACCGTGGCGCAGCGCCGCCGCCTCTTCCTCTTCGCTGAAGCCGCCTTCCGGGCCGACCATCACGGTCAGCGCCTGCGGCGGCTGGTGGCGGGCCCAGGCGGCCAGCGATTCCCCGGCGCGCGGCGTCAGCAGCACCCGCTTGTGCAGGTCCTGCTGCGCGATCCAGTCGCCGAAGGCGGCCGGCGGCGCCACCTGCAGCAGGCGGTTGCGCCCGCTTTGCTCGGAGGCCGACACCACCACGCCCTGCCAGTGCTCGAGTTTCTTTTCCGCGCGCTCGGCCGACAGGCGCACCACGGAACGGCGCGCCGCCAGCGGCTGCAGGCCGGCCGCACCCAGTTCGACGGCCTTCTCCAGGATCCAGTCCATCTTGCTGCCTTCGGGCAGGCCCTGGGCCAGCGTGACGGCATAGGGCAGCTCCACCTCGCGCGGGTCGAACAGCTTGACCGTGCAGGCGGCGCGCTTTTTCTGCACCTCGTCCAGCACCGCCGTGTACTCGCCGCCTTCGCCATTGAACAGGGTGAGCCGGTCGCCGGGGCCCAGACGCAGCACGTGGACGTGGTGCGCGACCTCGGGAGGCAGGTCCAGCGCCTGGCCTTCGGCCAGCGGCTGGGCGACGTAGAAACGGGGCATTGCGGCTCCTGTGCTGAAAATGCGTCAATTTTAAGCGGCGGGGGCCTGCTCTGGTAAAATATTGGGCTCAGCTTCTGGCAATCCGCAGCGCACCACCATTCCAAACCTTCCGTAGAACACCATGACCTCTACTCACACTCAGATGGCCAACGCGATCCGCGCGCTGGCAATGGACGCAGTTCAAAAAGCCAATTCCGGCCACCCCGGCATGCCGATGGGCATGGCCGAGATCGCCGTGGCCCTGTGGGGCGGCCACCACCGCCACAACCCGGCCAACCCGAAATGGGTGAACCGCGACCGCTTCCTGCTGTCCAACGGCCATGGTTCGATGCTGCACTACGCGCTGCTGCACCTGTCCGGCTACGAGGTGTCGATGGATGACATCCGCAACTTCCGCCAGCTGCACTCGAAAACCCCGGGCCACCCGGAAGTCGATATCACGCCGGGCGTGGAAACCACCACCGGCCCGCTGGGCCAGGGCATCGCCAATGCCGTGGGCATGGCGCTGGCCGAATACCTGCTGGCTGCCGAGTTCAACAAGCCGGGCCACGATGTGGTGGACCACTACACCTACGCCTTCCTGGGCGACGGCTGCCTGATGGAAGGCATCTCGCATGAGGTGTGCTCGCTGGCCGGCACCCTGGGCCTGAAAAAACTGATCGCGCTGTACGACGACAATGGCATCTCCATCGACGGCAAGGTCGAGGGCTGGTTCACCGACGATACGCCTAAGCGTTTCGAATCCTACGGCTGGAACGTGATTCCTGCGGTGGACGGCCACGATGTGGCGGCCGTGTCCGCCGCCATCGAAGCTGCCAAGAAGTCCGACAAACCGACCCTGATCTGCTGCAAGACCGTGATCGGCAAGGGCTCGCCCAACCTGCAGGGCGGCGACAAGGTGCACGGCGCCGCGCTGGGCGACAAGGAAATCGCCGCCGTGCGCGAATACATCAGCTGGGGCCATGAGCCCTTCCTGATCCCGGACGACGTGGCCAGCGCCTGGAACTTCAAGGAGCAGGGCGCGAAGCTGGAAACCGAATGGAACGGCAAGTTCGCCGCCTACGAAAAAGCCTTCCCGAAAGAAGCCGCCGAGCTGAAGCGCCGCATGAACGGCGAACTGCCGGGCAATTTCGAAGCGACCCTGCAGGCTGCCATCGCCGCCTGCGTGGACAAGAAGGAAACCATCGCCACCCGCAAGGCCTCGCAGAACGCGATCCAGGCCCTGGCCCCGATCCTGCCTGAATTCCTCGGCGGTTCGGCCGACCTGACCGGCTCCAACCTGACCAACTGGAAAGAGTCGGTCAACCTGCGCTCCGGCAAGACCGGCAACCACATCAACTATGGCGTGCGCGAGTTCGGCATGAGCGCGATCATGAACGGCGTGGCCCTGCATGGCGGCTATATCCCCTTCGGCGCCACTTTCCTGACCTTCTCCGACTACAGCCGCAATGCGCTGCGCATGGCCGCGCTGATGAAGCAGCGTTCGATCTTCGTGTTCACCCACGATTCGATCGGCCTGGGCGAAGACGGCCCGACCCACCAGTCGGTGGAGCACGTGTCCTCGCTGCGCCTGATCCCGCAGCTGGACAACTGGCGCCCTTGCGATACCGTGGAATCGATGGTGGCCTGGGGCGAGGCGGTCAAGCGCAAGCACGGCCCGTCGACGCTGATCTTCTCGCGCCAGAACCTGCCGTTCCAGGAACGCAGCGCCGCGGCCATCGCCGACATCGCCAGGGGCGGCTATGTGCTGGCCGATGAAGCCGGCGCGAAGGCCGTGCTGATCGCCACCGGTTCGGAAGTGGAGCTGGCGCAGGCCGCCGCTGCCGCGCTGAAGAGCGAAGGAATCCCGGTCCGTGTCGTGTCGATGCCTTCGACCGATGTGTTCGACCGCCAGGACGCTGCTTACAAGGCGAGCGTGCTGGGCAAAGGCCTGCCACGCGTGGCGATCGAAGCCGGCGTGACCGATTTCTGGTACAAATACGTTGGTCTGGAAGGCGCTGTGGTCGGCATCGATACCTTCGGTGAATCGGCCCCGGCAGGTGTGCTGTTCAAACATTTCGGCTTCACGGTGGAGAACGTCGTGGCCAAAGTGAAGTCTGTGCTTGCATAAGAAAAATCCGATTCAATTCAATCAGGAGCAAACGTAATGACGATCAAGGTAGCAATCAACGGTTATGGCCGTATCGGCCGCAATGTACTGCGCGCTTTCTACGAAGGCGGCAAAAAGCAGGACATCCAGATTGTGGCGATTAACGACCTGGGCAATGCGCAGTCGAACGCGCACCTGACCCGCTACGACACCGCGCACGGCAAATTCCCGGGCACCGTGGAAGTGGACGGCGACAATATGATCGTGAACGGCGACAAGATCCGCGTATTCGCACAGCGCAATCCGGCCGAGATCCCATGGGGCGAGCTGGGCGTGGACGTGGTGCTGGAGTGCACCGGCTTCTTCACCACCAAGGAAAAGGCTTCGGCCCACCTGAAGGGCGGCGCCAAGAAAGTGATCATCTCGGCCCCGGGCGGCAAGGACGTGGACGCGACCATCGTGTTCGGCGTCAACCAGGACGTGCTGAAGGCCACGGACACCGTGATCTCGAACGCTTCCTGCACCACCAACTGCCTGGCCCCGCTGGTCAAGCCCCTGCACGACGCCATCGGCCTGGAAACCGGCCTGATGACCACGGTGCACGCCTACACCAACGACCAGGTGCTGACCGACGTGATGCACGAAGACCTGCGCCGCGCCCGTTCCGCCACCCAGTCCATGATTCCGACCAAGACCGGCGCCGCTGCCGCCGTGGGCCTGGTGCTGCCTGAGCTGAACGGCAAGCTGGACGGCTTCGCGATCCGCGTGCCGACCATCAACGTGTCGCTGGTCGACCTGTCCTTCATCGCCAAGCGCGACACCACCGTTGAGGAAGTGAACGCGCTGATGAAGCAGGCCGCCGAAGGCGCGCTGAAAGGCATCCTGACCTACCAGACCGAGCCGCTGGTATCGGTGGACTTCAACCACAACCCGGCTTCGTCGAATTTCGATTCGACCCTGACCAAGGTGTCGGGCCGCCTGGTGAAGGTATCGTCGTGGTACGACAACGAGTGGGGCTTCAGCAACCGCATGCTGGACACCACCGTGGCGCTGATGAACGCCAAGTAATCGGCTGTATGTCGAGAAAACCCTCCCGGTGCGAGCCGGGAGGGTTTTTTTTTGGTAGTGAGCCTGATCAAACGCGGTTTTTTTTGCCCTACAAATTCAATACAAACGGCAGTGGACGGGGCGCTATTCTTTTAACGCAGTTTCTGAAAATCAATAACACAGACTGAGGAGAAAATATGTCGGAGAAGCACTGGGGCGCGCTGGCGCTGGCACTGATACTGGCGGGCTGCGGGGGCAGCGACGGCAGTCCTCCGCCGGTGATCGTCGATCCGCCGCCGCCGCAGGCCGCGGGCCCGGCCTGGCTGAACCACGGCCGCAACGCCCAGCACACTGCCGCAGGCGGTAACGTCGCCGCGCAGAGCCTGGGCCGCATGGTGTGGCGTACCGACGTGGACCTGGCGCCGGTGCGCAGCACGGATTCGCTGGACACCGGCCACTACGGATCGCCCGTGATTACGGGCAAAAACACGGTGCTGCTGCCGGTGCGCACCACGGTGGCGGGCACTTACCGCATCGAAGCGCGCGACGGCGGCACGGGCGCCTTGCGCTGGCAGGCCGACACCGACTTCGTGCCGGTACAGAACAACTACAGCTACAGCATCGCCGCCACGCCGTCCGGCCGCATCTACTATCCCGGCATCGGCGCCAAGCTGTACTACCGCGACAATATCGACGCCACGCCGGGCGCCGTGCAGACGGTGATGTATTACGGCGCGGGCAAATATGCAGCCGACAAGGCGGCCATCGATGCGGGCGCCGTCATCAACACGCCGGTGACGACCGACGAGCAGGGCAATGCATTCTTCGGCGTCTTCATCCGTCCCAGCGGCGCGGCGGGCCTGGCAGGTGCGCTGGTGCGCGTGGATGCGGCAGGCACGGCGACCTCGGTGACGGTGGCCGCAGCGACCGGCGACAACCGCGTGTCGCGCGTGGCGCACAGCGCGGCGCCGGCGCTGTCGCCGGACGGCAAGACCGTTTATATTGTGGTGACTTCCGTGGCGACCAACCAGGACAGCACCAGCTACCTGGTGGCACTGGACAGCAGCACGCTGGCCGTGCGCGGCAAGATCCAGCTGATGGATCCGGAAACCGGCAAGCCCGCCAATGTGTCGACCTTCAGCACGGCCTCGCCGATGGTGGGGCCCGATGGCGACGTCTATTTCGGCGTGCTGAACGGCCGCGGCAGCACACGCGGCGCCTCCACCGGCTGGCTGCTGCACTATGACGCGGCGCTGTCCGCCGCCAAGACACCCGGCGCCTTCGGCTGGGACTACACGCCGACGGCGGTCCCGGCGGCCGCGGTGGGCGGCTACACCGGCCAGTCGCCCTACCTGCTGGTGGCCAAGTACAACAGCTACAACGACGGGCAGCACCGCATGGCCGTGCTCGATCCAAACGGCACCCAGCCGGACAAGGGCGTGCCCCGCATCAATGTGATGAAGGAAGTCATCACCATCCTGGGCGTGACGCGGGTGGAGCCGCAGGATCCCTATCTGCACGAATGGTGCATCAATACCGGCGCCTTCGACCCGAACACCAAATCCGTGTTCGTCAACAATTCGGATGGCTACCTGTACCGCTGGGACCTGTCCAACAACACCCTGGCCGAGCGCTTCAACCTGAATTCCGGCTACTTCCAGTCCTATACGCCGACGGCGCTGGGGCCGGACGGCAAGGTGTATGCGATCAATAACGCCATGCTGACCGCGGTGGGCAAGTAATGGCGATGCGGCGATGGCGCCTGCCGGCAGGCGCGCTGGCGCTGGTCCTGCTGCAGGCCTGCGGCGGCGGCTCGGCGCCGCCGGCGGCGCTGCCGCCGGCGCCGCCACCGGTCAGCGCCGCCGAGCCGCTGTCGGACGCGGCGCAGCTGGGCCAGCAGATGTTCGTCGATACCTCGCTGTCGGCCTCAGGCACGCTGTCCTGCGCCGGCTGCCATGTGCCGGGCAATGCGCATGCGCCGGCCAATGCGCTGGGGGTGCAGCTGGGCGGCGCCGACGGCCGCACACCGGGCAAGCGGGCCACGCCCTCGCTGCGCTACCAGAGCTTCACGCCGCCGTTCAAGCTGGATGCGAACGGTGTGCCGTCCGGCGGCTACGATGCGGACGGGCGGGTCAGTACGCTGGCGGAGCAGGCCGCGTCGCCGCTGCTGGCGGCGCACGAGATGGCGAACCTGAGCAAGGAGGCGGTGCTGGACAAGGTGCGCAAGGCGCCGTATGCCGAGCGCTTCCGCACCGTATTCGGCGCCGCCATCTTCGACGATACCGCGCTGGCTTTCGAAAGGGTCACGTTCGCGTTGCAGCAGTTCCAGCGGCAGGAAGCGGCCTTCCGGCCCTTCGACTCGAAGTTCGACCGCCATCTGGCAGGTAAGGCCGTGCTGTCGGCAGCCGAGCAGCGCGGCCTGGCCCTGTTCAACGAACGCGGCAAGGGCAACTGCGCCGCCTGTCACAGCAGCGCGCCATTGGCCGACGGAACGCCGCCGCTGTTTACCGGTTTCGGCTACTACAATCTGGGTGTGCCGCGCCGCCCGGGCAGCGCGCCGGGAGCGGACTTGGGCCTGTGCGGCCCGGAACGCAGCGACCTGCTGGCGCGCAGCGATCTGTGCGGCGCCTTCAAGGTGCCTTCGCTGCGCAATGTGGCCACGCGCCAGGTGTTTTTCCATAACGGCGCCGTGGGCAGCCTGCGCGAAGCGGTGCGCTTCCATGTACAGCGCGACAGCGATCCGCGCGCCTGGTATGGGGGAGAAATGTATGAGGACCTGCCGCCGCAGTACCGCGCCAATGTGGTGCGCGGCGCGCCTTTCGACCGCGGCGCCGGCAGTGCGCCGGCGCTCAGCGAAACGGAGATCGACGAGGTGGTAGCCTTCCTCAAGACGCTGAGCGACGGCTACCGGCCCTGACGGCGATTACTTGTAGATGCCGGAACCGATCAGGTAGTCGTCCACCTTTTCGATGTAGCCGGACTTCTGCTCCACGGCCTTGGTGACAGGGTTGGGCCACTTGAAGTCGACCCAGCCGCTGCCCTTGGCCTTGGCCACATCCACCATTTCCTTGATCATGGCCTTGCCTTCGCCATCCTTCATGCCGATCAGCGGCTTGCCGACCAGCTTGGGATTGTTGCCGTGGGCGAGGGCGACGCCGTTCAGGTCATAGACGTAGATATACAGGTCGCGGTCATGGAAGTCCTTGTTGGCCGGGTCGGAAATCGCCGCCATCATCTTGTCCTTGCCTTCCGCCTTGGCCAGCGCCACGGCCTTCTTGACCATGGCCACCGCCTCGTTGGCCGCGCCCCGGTCCGCCGCCGGCGCGGGGGCTGCGATCAGGCTCAGCGTGATGGCGATGCCGCTCAGATAAGCTTTCATATTGAAGGTCTCCCTTTGTTGTGTAGTAGCTTCAATATACGCCCGCGCCTTTCTGCCAGCCAAGGATTCTCAGGCGGACTGTTGGCTTTCCGCATCGCCGAACATGGCCTGCCACAGCGCCGTGACTTTGGCGGCATGCTGCTCCACCCGCGAAGGATCGACGCGCGACTGGTCCTGGCCCTGCAGGCGCAGCTGGTGCTGCAGCTTGCGCATGGCGCGGTAGGCGTCCGCCGTGCCGCCGGCCAGCGCCGCATCGATCAGGCCGAGGCTGCCGCATAGCTTGAGCAGGGCGATATTGCCAATGTTGCCGGTCAGCTCGCGGTACTGCGCCGAATGCCGCAGCACCAGGTATTGCACGATGAATTCGATATCGATCATGCCGCCCTCGTCCTGCTTCAGGTCGAACTGTTCGCCGCGGCTCGGGTGCGCCTCGTGCATGCGCTTGCGCATGGCCAGCACTTCGCGCCGCAGTTCCGCCGCGTCGCGCTCCTTGCGCAGCACCTGGCAGCGGATCTTCTCGAACTGCTCGCCGATCTCCGCGTCGCCGGCGCAGAAACGGGCCCGCGTCAGCGCCTGGTGCTCCCATACCCAGGCCGAATTCTGCTGGTAGCGTTCGAAGGCCTGCACGCTGGACACCAGCATGCCGCTGGCGCCGTCCGGCCGCAGCGCCACGTCGATGTCGAACAGGATGCCGGCCGAAGTGTGCGAGGTCATCCAGGTAATGAAGCGCTGCGCCAGCTTGGCGTAGTTGCCGGGGGCGTCCTGGTCCTCGTCGTCGAACAGGAAGATCACGTCCAGGTCGGACACATAGCCCAGCTCCTTGCCGCCCAGCTTGCCGTACGCGATGACGGCGAACTTCGGCACCTCGCGGTGGCGCGTGGCGACCGTGGCCCACACGCATTTGACGACGGCGGCCACGATCACGTCGGCCAGCGCGGACAGGTGGTCGGCCAGCTTCTCGACGGTGAGGTCGCCCGCCAGGTCCTGTGCCAGCAGGTGGAACAGCTGGGCATGGTGGACTTCGCGCAGGATGTCCAGCTGGCGCTCGGTGTCGCCCTTGGCGGCGGCCAGCTGCGCATCGAGATCGGCCGCAAGCGCGGCCGGGTCGAACACGGCGTTGCGGATGCGGTCGTCCAGCAGCTCGTCCAGCAGGATGGGGTGCTGGCTGAGGAAGGTGGCGGCCCAGCGGCTGGCGTGCATCATGGTGATGACGCGCTGCAGCGTATGCGGGTATTCGGTCAGCAGCGACAGGTAGGCCGAGCGGCGCGCAATGGCTTCCAGGAAGTCCAGCAGGCGGCCCAGGGTGGCCAGCTGGTCGCCGGCCGCATTCTCCTCATCGGCGCGCGCGATCAGGGGCAGGGCGGCATTGACCAGGGCGACCAGGCGGTTGCGGCTGGCTTCCGGCAGCGACTGCAGGCGCGGCGCCTGCCAGGTGGCGATCAGGCGGTTGGCCGCGGCCGCCGGGTCGGCGTAGCGCAGGGCGGCAAAGCGCGCTTCGATCGCCTCCCGGTTGTCCGGATCGGCGCATTCATTGCTGGTTTCCGGTTCGATGCCTTCCTCGCCGCCGCTCTTGTCGGCGAACATGGCGTCGAACTGCCCGGCCACGAACTGGCGGTGGGCGTCCAGCCGGGCCAGCAGGGTGGGCACGTCGGGCAGGCCCATCATGTGCGCGATGGCCAGCTGGTCGTCCGGATTGGGCGGCAGGGTGTGGGTCTGGGCGTCGTCCAGGTATTGCAGGCGGTGCTCCAGGTTGCGCAGGAAGGTGTAGGAGTCCAGCAGGCGCTGCACGATGTCCGCCTCCAGCAGGCCCTTGTCCGGCAACTGGCGCAGCGTGGCGCGGGTGGAGCGGTCGCGCAGGCTGGGGTCGCGGCCGCCGCGGATCAGCTGGAATACCTGGGCCAGGAATTCGATCTCGCGGATGCCGCCGCGGCCCAGCTTGACGTTGTTGCTGCGGTCCGGATGCAGGCGCTCCTGCCGGTTCACCTCGGCGCGGATCTGGGCGTGCATGCTGCGGATGGCGTCGATCACGCCGAAGTCCAGGTAGCGGCGGAAGCAGAAGGGCCGCACGATCTGCTCCAGCGCGGCAATGTCCTCGGGCCGCCCCGTGACGGCGCGCGCCTTGACCCAGGCATAGCGCTCCCATTCGCGGCCTTGCACGATCAGGTACTGCTCCACCATGCCGAGGCTGGCGGCCAGCGGACCGGAACCGCCGTTCGGCCGCAGCGCCATATCGACGCGGAAGGTAAAGCCGTCTTCCGTGATCTCGGCGATGGCGGCAATCAGTTTCTTGCCGAGACGGATAAAGTATTCGTGGTTGGACAGCACGCGCTGGCCCGGCGCCGTGGGCACGGTTTCGCCGTCTTCCGGGTACACGAAGATCAGGTCGATATCGGAGGAGACGTTCAGTTCGCCGCCGCCCTGCTTGCCCATGGCCAGCACCATCAGCTCCTGCGGCTGGCCGGACTCGGCGCCGGTCGGCACGCCGTGGGCGGCGCGCAGCTCGGCATCCACCTCGGCCAGGTGCTCGCGGATGGCGAAGTCGGCCAGGCGCGTGACGGTTTCCACCACTTCCGCCAGGTCGGCCTTGCCTTCCAGGTCGCGCCGGATCAGGGTGGCGATCAGCAGGTTGCGCAGCCGGCGCATGCCGCGCCCCAGCGGCAGCTCGCCATGCTTGCGTTCTGTTGCCAAAAGTTCAGCAAGATCCACGTTCGCAAGCGATAATTGCGCCAATGCATCAACCTTGGCCTGGCGGCCGGGGGCGGCGGCCAGCCAGCGCTGGTAAAAACGGGATGCAGGGAGGAGGCTGGACGTCATCGGGCTTAAGTAACCTTATGTAATTTGCGGTAAAGCGTCGTCGGAAGTCGCCGGGCGATGCGGTAGAATGGCCGTCCAGGCAAGAGAACGATTTTGGCGACTTATTTTACGCCGGGCAACCGGCCCCCGGGCCTGAGTTATTAGCAGATTGATGGAAAAAGCGGAAGAAGACAATGTGGCAGGCGAAGGCCCTCTGGCCGCGCGCTGGCACCGGCTCAGTGCCGCCTATCGCATCTGCAACCTGGCCACCCACCATGTGCTGGGTTTTGTGCTGAAGACGGCCCTGCTGCTGTACTTCCTCTTTGCCTGCCTGTTCCTGGTCCTCAAATACGGCGTGCTGCCGAATATCGACCGTTACAAGGGCGATATCGAGCGCATGGCCAGCCATGCCGTCGGCAATCCCGTCACCATCGAGCGCCTGTATGCGTCGTGGTCCGGCCTGCGGCCCAATCTTTTCCTCGGCGACGTGGTGCTGCGCGACCGCGAAGGCAAGCAGGCGCTGCGCCTGCCCAGCGTGTCCGCCACCCTGTCCTGGTGGACGGTGGCGACCGGCGCCGTGCAGTTCGAATCGCTGGAGCTGATACGCCCCAATATCGAAGTGCGGCGCGATGCCGACGGCCGCCTGTATGCGGCAGGCCTGCCAGTGGATCTCAACAAGCGCGACGACGGCCAGGGCTCGGAGTGGCTGCTGACCCAGCCGCAGATCGTGATCCGCGAAGGCCGCCTGGACTGGACTGACGCACAGCGCAATACGGCGCCGCTGGCCCTGCAGAACGTGAACCTGCTGATGCGCAATCACTGGCGCCGTCACCAGTTCGCGCTGACGGCCACGCCGCCGAAGGAACTGGGCGGGGCGCTCGATGTGCGCGCCGACCTCACGCATCCTGCCTTTACATCGCGCATCTCGGACATACGGCAGTGGAAGGGCGAGATCTACAGCGATGTGCGCAATGCCGACCTGGCGGCCTGGAAGACCTATCTCCCGGTAGCGGCCGAGCTGCGTTCCGGCCGCGGCTCCCTGCGCGCCTGGCTGACGGTGGACCATGCGCGCCTGCAGGGCGTGACGGCCGATGTGGCGCTGCACGATGTGGTGGCCGTGCTGGGCAAGGATCTGCCGGAACTGGACGTGGATGCGCTGACCGGCCGCTTCGCCATCAGCGAAGAACGCCTGCCGCGCGGCAGCACGCGCCAGGAGGCATTCGGCGCCTACGGCCACAAGGCCAGCGTAACGGGGCTGGCGCTGCGCACGCGCGACGGCGTGGCGCTGGCCCCGACCACGCTGTCCGAAAAATTCACGCCCGCGCTGGGCGGCAAACCGGCCCATACCGAAGTGAAGGCGCAGCTGCTGGACCTGAAGATACTGTCCGAGCTGGCCACGCGCCTGCCGCTGCCGTCCAATGTGCGGGCGCTGATGGACGAGGCCGCGCCACGCGGCCGCGTGCAGAACCTCAGCGTGCAATGGCA
This sequence comes from Pseudoduganella rhizocola, assembly GCF_045984285.3. Lineage (NCBI taxonomy): Bacteria > Pseudomonadati > Pseudomonadota > Betaproteobacteria > Burkholderiales > Oxalobacteraceae > Pseudoduganella > Pseudoduganella rhizocola. The sequence goes on along the minus strand of NZ_JBJQIK030000012.1, from coordinate 121,423 downwards.
GGGCAGTGCGGCGGCGCCGCAGAACTACCGCATCCAGGCCGAGCTGCAGGAGCTGGGGCTGTCGCCGGTCGCTGCCCGCGCCGCGCTGCCGAAAAGCGGCAGCGGTCCTGCCCTGCCTGCGCTGCCGAATATTCCCGGCTTCGACAAGCTGAGTGGCTCGGTAGACGCGAGCGAGAAGGGCGGCCGGCTGCGGCTGGATGCGCCGGGCCTGGTGCTGCGCATGCCGGCCTGGTTCGCCGAAGTCGACATGCCCTTCGAGAGCCTGAAGCTGGACGCCGGCTGGCAGCTCGACGATCCCGCGAATATCAAGCTGAGTGTCGACCAGCTGGACCTGGTGCAGGACGGCATGAGCGCCTCCCTCTCCGGCACCCACCTGCTGCCGCGCGGCGGCAAGGGCGGCCCCGGCGTGGCCGATTTCAGCGGCAAGCTGGACGGTTTCCAGATCAACCGTATCGGCCGCTACCTGCCGCTGAAAACGCCGGAACACCTGCAGCACTGGCTGAGCGGCGCGCTGGAAGAGGGCATGGCGCGCGACGTCAGCCTGCGCCTGCGCGGCGAGCTGGCGCATTTCCCCTTCGCCGCCGATACGCCGGACCGCGGCAAGGGCGAGTTCCGCATCGGCGGGCGCATCGTGGACGGCCGCCTGAACTATGAACCGGGCTGGTACGGCAGGGACGGCAAGACCCCGCTGTGGCCGCAGGCCGACAAGATCCGCGGCAGCTTCCTGTTCGAGCGCGCACGGATGGAAATCAAGGCCGATACGGCCCGCACCGGCGGCGTGGCGCTGGCCAATGTGAAGGCGGTCATTCCCGACCTGGCGCACCACAACGGCGTGCTGGAAATCGACGGCACGGCGATGGGGCCGATGCAGGAATTCCTCAAGTATGTGGCGGCCAGCCCGGTGCTGGACTGGATCGGCCACTTCACCGAAGACAGCACGGCCAGTGGCAATGCCAAGCTGGCGCTGAAGCTCAGCATGCCGCTGGAGCATATGCGCGACACTAAGGTGCTGGGAACGCTGGCGCTGCAGGGCAATGACGTAACGCTGTGGCACGACATGCCGCCCGTGCTGCTGGCGACGGGCAAGATCGAATTCAACGAGAAGGGCGTCAACCTGAACGGACTCAACGGCACGCTGCTGGGCGGCCCGATCAATATCGCGGGCGGCACGCAGCGCGACGGCACGATCCAGGTGCGGCTCGGCGGTTCGGTGACGGCCGAGGGCCTGCGCAAGACCTATCCGGCGCCGGCCATGCAGCGCCTGGCAAACCGGATCAGCGGCAGCACGCGCTACAGCGGCATGGTGACGGCGCATGACCACCAGTACCAGGTGGTGGTGGAATCGGCGCTGGCCGGCGCCGGCCTCGATTTCCCGGCCCCGCTGAAGAAAGCGGCGGCCGACACGCTGCCGCTGCGCTTCACGCTGAACGGCGGCTCCGCCAACGAGGCGGGCCTGGCGCAGGACGATATCCGCATCACCCTCGGCTCCGGCGTGGCCGCGCGCTACCAGCGCCAGAAGCAGAACAAGGGCCCGTGGAAGCTGGTGCGCGGCGGCATCGGCGTCAATGTGCCGGCGCCGGAACCGGACAGCGGCATGATGATCAATGCCAGCCTGAAGTCGCTGGACGTGGACCAGTGGACCAGCCTCGGCAGCGAGATCGCCGGCCCGCCCGAGGCCGCGAAAGCACCGGCGGCAGAGGGCGCCGACCTGTCGCAGTATGTGGTGCCGGATGCGGTGGCGGCCCGCGCTACCGAACTGATCGTCGACGGCCGCAAGCTGGACGACGTGGTGGTGGGGGCTACGCACCAGAAATCGCTGTGGCAGGCCAGCATCGACTCGAAGCAGGCCAGCGGCTACCTGAGCTGGAACGAAGCGCCCACCGGCCGCGGCATCGGCAAGGTCACGGCGCGCCTGTCCACACTGATCATTCCCGAATCGGCGGCGGGCGAGGTGAAGGAGCTGCTGGAACGTTCCGTCAGCTCGCCGTCGATTCCCGCCCTCGATATCGTGGCCGAGCGTTTCGAACTGTTCAACCGTTCGCTGGGCCGCATGGAACTGCAGGCCTATAACGCGCTGCTGACCACCTCGCGCGAATGGCGCGTCAGCAAGCTGGCCCTGATCAACGCGGACGGCGAGCTGCACGGCACCGGGCGCTGGGTGGCCAACAAGGAGCACCACGACAGTTCGCTCAACTTCAACCTCGACATCCACGATGCGGGCAAGCTGCTGGAGCGCTTCGGCTTTGCCGATACCCTGCGCGGCGGCAAGGGCAAGCTGAGCGGCGATATCTCCTGGCAGGACCTGCCCTATGCGCTGGATATTCCCACCCTGTCCGGCAAGCTGCAGCTGAATGTGGAGAAGGGCCAGTTCCTGAAGCAGGACCCGGGCGCCGCCAAGCTGCTCGGCGTGCTGAGCCTGCAAGCACTGCCGCGCCTGCTCAAGCTGGACTTCCACGACGTGTTCTCGGAAGGCCTGGCCTTCGACGGCATCACGGCCGATGCGGTGATCGACCACGGCATCGTGCGCACCGATAACCTCAAGATGCACGGCGTACAGGCCACGGTGCTGATGGACGGCACGGCCGACATCGCCCACGAATCGACCAATCTGCGCGTGGTGGTGATCCCGCAGGTCAACCTGGGCACGGCGCCGCTGGTGTATGCGCTGGCCGTCAACCCGGTGATCGGCCTCGGCAGCTATCTCGCCCAGCTCTTCCTGAGCGCGCCCGTGATGAAGGCGCTCACCTACCAGATGCAGGTGACGGGGCCGTGGAAGGCGCCCGTAATTACCAAGCTCGACAACAATCGCCTGGAGGCGGTCCCCACCCGCAGCCAGTAGCCCCAGCGAAAGGAAATGCCATGAGCACCGTTGCTGCTGTCCAGATGGTGTCCACCCCGAATGTGGACGAAAACATTGCCACCGCCCGCCGCCTGGTGGCGCAGGCCGCCGCCACCGGTGCGAAGCTGGTGCTGCTGCCTGAATACTGGCCCATCATGGGCATGAGCGACAGCGACAAGGTGGCGAAGGCCGAGCCGCTGGGCCGGGGGCCGATCCAGGACTTCATGGCGCAGGCCGCGCGCGAGCACGGCATCTGGCTGCTGGGCGGCACCCTGCCGCTGGCCTCGGACGACGCGGAGAAGGTCATCAATACCACGCTGGTCTATGACCCCAAGGGCCGGCACGTGGGGCGCTACGACAAGATTCACCTGTTCGGCTTCACGAAAGGCACGGAGTCCTATAACGAATCGCGCACCATCGTGCCGGGCCGGAACGTGGGCACGGTGGAGACGGCGGTGGGCAAGGTCGGCATGTCCGTGTGCTACGACCTGCGCTTCCCGGAACTGTTCCGCGCCATGGGGCCGGTGTCGCTGATTGTGGTGCCGGCCGCCTTTACTTACACGACGGGACGCGCGCACTGGGAAATCCTGCTGCGCGCCCGCGCGATTGAAAACCAGTGCTATGTGCTGGCGGCGGCGCAGGGCGGCGAGCACGTCAACGGGCGCCGCACCTGGGGCCACAGCATGCTGATCGACCCCTGGGGCGAGGTCAAATCCGTGCTGGCGGAAGGCGAAGGCATTGTGCATGGCGAAGTCGACCCCAGCTTCATCGAAAGCGTGCGCGAGAGCCTGCCAGCCCTGAAGCACCGCACGATGTAATCCACTACAATGGCCGCAACGAATAACGCAAAAGAGTTCCACTATGAAACCATTTGAACCGAACCTGTCCTCGCTGGCCGTTGCACGCGATGTACTGCTGACGCCGTTCGGCCTGGATGAAGGCAAGCTGCTGAAAACGCTGGGCAGCATGTTCACGCACAAGGTCGACTACGCCGACCTGTATTTCCAGTTCACCAAGAACGAAGGCTGGAGCCTGGAAGAGGGCATCGTCAAGACCGGCAGCTTCTCGATCGACCAGGGCGTGGGCGTGCGCGCCGTGTCCGGCGAAAAGACCGCCTTCTCCTACTCGGACGAGATTTCCGAAAGCGCGCTGCTGGACGCGGCCCAGGCCACGCGCACCATTGCGCGCCAGGGTGCGGGCAAGATCAAGGTGGCGTCGTCCATGGTGCCGCAGGGCGGGCGTTCGCTCTACCTGCCGCACGATCCGCTGGCCTCGCTGGATGCGGCGGCCAAGGTCAAGCTGCTGGAACGTGTTGAAAAGATGGCGCGCGCGCGCGACCCGCGCGTAGTGCAGGTCATGGCCGGGCTGGCGGGCGAATACGACGTGGTGCTGGTGGTACGCAGCGACGGCGTGCTGGCGGCCGATATCCGTCCGCTGGTGCGCGTGTCGGTGACGGTGATCGTCGAGCAGAACGGCCGGCGCGAAGTCGGCTCCTCCGGCGGCGGCGGGCGCTACGACTACGGCTACTTCAGCGATGCGCTGCTGCAGCAGTATGCGGACGACGCGGTGAAATCGGCGGTGGTAAACCTCGACGCGCGTCCGGCGCCTGCGGGGCCGATGACGGTGGTGCTCGGCCCGGGCTGGCCCGGCATCCTGCTGCACGAAGCGATCGGCCACGGCCTGGAGGGCGACTTCAACCGCAAGGGATCCTCGACCTTCTCCGGCCGGATCGGCGAGCGCGTGGCGGCGAAAGGCGTGACGGTGGTGGACGACGGCACGCTAGCCGACCGCCGCGGTTCGCTGAACATCGACGACGAAGGCAACCCGACCCAATGCACGACGCTGATCGAGGACGGCATTTTGAAGGGCTACATCCAGGACACGATGAATGCGCGCCTGATGAAGATGCCGGTCACGGGCAATGCGCGGCGCGAATCCTTCGCGCACCTGCCGATGCCGCGCATGACGAACACCTACATGCTGGCGGGCGACAAGGATCCGGATGAAATCCTCGCTTCGGTGAAGAACGGCATCTACGCCGTGAACTTCGGTGGCGGCCAGGTCGACATCACGAACGGCAAGTTCGTCTTCTCGGCCAGCGAAGCCTACATGATCGAGAACGGCAAGATCAGCTATCCGGTGAAGGGCGCAACGCTGATCGGCAACGGTCCCGAGGTGCTGAACCGCGTCAGCATGATCGGCAACGACATGAAGCTCGACCCGGGCGTTGGCGTCTGCGGCAAGGAAGGCCAGAGCGTCCCGGTCGGCGTCGGCCAGCCCACCCTCCGCATCGACGGCGTCACCGTCGGCGGCACCGCCTGACACAGCCGAGGCCGCGACACCATGGGGCCAGCCCCCTCGTGTCGCGGCCTCATCCGCCTTTGCGGCGGATCACACCGCGCTGTATCAGCGAGCGCTATGCTGGACGGATGGCCCGCCCTGTCCGCATCCTCTATCCCGGAGCGCTGTACCATGTGACTTCACGTGGTAACCGGCGCGCCGCAATCTATCTCGATGAGCGCGACCACCTGGTCTGGCTGGATTTTCTGGCAGACACGGTGGTTCGCCACGGTCTGGTCGTGCACGCCTTTGTCCAGATGCCCAATCACTACCACCTGCTCGCGGCAACGCCGGCAGCCAATCTGTCCGATAGCATTTATCACCTGAATAGCCAGTACGCGCAGGCGTTCAATAAGCGCCACCAGCTTAGCGGGCACGTGTTTCAGGGCCGCTTCTATGCCGAGCACATTGAGGACCAGAGCCACCTGCTGGCGCTGTCCCGTTATATTGCGCTCAATCCGGTACGGGCCGGCCTCGTGGTGCGCGCTGAAGATTGGCGCTGGGGTAGCTTCGCGATCCTGCGCGGCGCCCTGATAAGGCCGGGATGTGTCGACGACAGCTGGCTCCTCGGCCAGTTCAGTGGGGGAGACAGGCATGCACAGGTCGCATCGTTCTGCGCATTCGTAGAGGAGGGTGCAGCTGTTGGGAAACCGCCGCTGACGCGCGCCGAGCAGCGCGCCTCACGCCAGGCCGGCATGGCCGACGCGATCCGTGCAGCCTACCGCGCGGAAGGCTGCACCACACGGGAACTCGCCGACCGCTTTGGCGTATCGATGAGAACAGTCCAGCGGCTGCTGCGGGAACTGAGCGGCTGAGCCCGCGACACGAGGGGGCTGGCCCCATAGTGTCGCGGACTCGGCTGTGGGTCAGAACTGGTGGCGCAGGCCGAGGTTGAAGTAGCGGCCCATAGCGCCGCTGTAGTCCAGCGGGTTGAAACCGGCGGCGCCGTAGGTCAGCGGGTCCAGCGGCGGCTCTTTGTCGAACACGTTCTGGATCGTGGCGAACAGCTCGGTCTTCGTGTTCAGCTTGTAGCGCGCGGTCAGGTCCAGCGTCGTGAAGGAACTCAGCTTGCAGCCTGTTGGCGCGTCGTTGCCGTTTGCGAAGTGGAAGGCGCAGCCGTCGGGATCGTCCTTGAACAAGGTGTTGTCCATCTTGCCGCGGTAGTTGACCACGCCGCTCAGGCGCAGCGGGCCGCGGTCCCAGGTCAGGCCGAGGTTGACGCGGTCGTCCGGCGTGCCGATGCAGTTGGTGACGTCGCAGTTGCCGTGCGTGCCGGCGAAGTCGCGTACCGTGCCGTCGCGCTCGGTACGCTCCCATTTGAACAGGTGCGTCCACTTGATGTCCGCCGCCAGCGTGCCGGCATCGCCGCCCAGCTGGAAGGTCTTGCGCATGTCGAGGTCGACGCCGTTGACCTTGGTGGAGGCGGAGTTCACGTAGTTCGCCAGCACCGCCGTGATGCCGCCCGGATCGCCGGGAATGCCGGCCTCGGCCGTCGACGGGTCGCGCGCCACCTTGCCGGCCGCGATCGCCGCTTCGATGGACTCCTGGTTGATTTCGTTGCTGCGCTTGATCTGCCAGAAGTCGAGCGAGATGCTGGTGCGCGGCAGCGGGTCCCACACCATGCCCAGCGAATAGCTCTTCGAGCGTTCCGGCGACAGCGCCGGGTTGGGCGAGGTGATGATGGCCACCGCCGCCGGATCGCAGGCCGCTTCCACGCCCAGCGCGCAGCGCAGCGGGTCGTCCGCATTGGTGAAGGCCGCCAGCCCGCCACGGCCGTTCTCCGCCGCGCTCGGCGCGCGGAAGCCGCGCGCGAAGGTGCCGCGCAGCGCAAAGGCGCGGTTCGGCGTCCATTTCACGCCCACCTTCGGCGTATACGAATTGCCGATGTGCTTGAAGTGGTCGGCGCGCATCGCGGCCGAAATTTCCACCGTACTCAGCACCGGCGCCAGCAGCTCGGCGTACACGGCGCTGGAGTGGCGCTGGCCCTCATAGGCCGAGTAGCCGAGGCCGATAATATTGCCGCTTTCCGTGCCCGTGGTCGGGATCAGCTCGGCTTTCTCGTAACGGAATTCGGCGCCCACCGCCAGGCCCATGGCGCCGCCGGCCAGCTGGCCCAGTTCGCGCGTGGCCTTGAAGTCCAGTTGGGCCAGGCGGGTGGTGGCGTCGCTGCTGATCATCGGCGAAATCGCGTCGTAGATGGCCTGCGAATTCAGGCCGGCATTCTCGCCAATGCGCCAGTAGCTGCCGGCAGGCAGCGCGGCGTAGCCGGGATTGCTCATCGCTGCCGCCACATTGGCCGCCGTCGGATTGAGCAGCGCAAACACGACATTGCGCTGCAGGAAGCCGAAACGGTCGTTGCCGACCTTGTTCTGCGAGAACAGCAGCGCCGTATCGATGTCCCAGGCGCCCATCGTGCCTTTCAGCCCGGCCACCGCGCGCGTGAAGGTGGACTTGATGGTGCTGCGGCGCGGGCCCACATCCCAGGCCAGGTAGCGCAGCCGTGCCGCGCTGCCGAAGTAGGGATTGTCCGGATGGCCGGCGCCCAGCGCCACGCCCGCATTACTGACCGGCCCGCCCGGATAGCCCACATTGGCATTGATGCCGGACGGCGTGGTATTCGCCTCGGTATAGCTGTGGTAGCCGTTCAGTTCCACATAGGCCTGCCACGCCGGATTCAGCTGCCAGGTCAGGCGGCCGTACAGGTTCAGGGTTTCCTGGTCCGGCTGCATTTCGCCATACTGCTGCACGGCGTCGGTCAGGCAGCCGCCGCCGGGATCGCCTTGCGGATGGCTGGTGAGGCCGGAGCATGCGGCGCCCGGGAAGGTGCGCGTGAAGCCGACCCCGGCCGGATTGCCGCGGCTGTAGTAATCGAGCGTGGCGGGATTGCGCACATTGCCGACGATCGAGCTGCCCGCTGCATTGTTGCCGGTAATGGCGCCGTTGCCGCCCAGCGCTTCCTGTGCGCTGAAGCCGAAGGCGCGCAGGTCGCCCAGGCCCACCGGGCCGCGTCCGGCGCGGTCGATATTGCGCACTTCGCGCTTGCGCCCGTATTCGGCGGAGAACAGGAAGTTGTAGCTGTCCTTGTCCAGGTCGCCCACGCCATGCGTGATGGACAGGCGCGTGTCGGCCCCGTCGCCTTCCTCGGAAATGCCCTGGCTGGCGCGCGCCGTCGTGCCCTGGAAGTCCTTGCGCAGGATGACGTTGACCACGCCCGCAATCGCGTCCGAGCCGTAGATGGCGGAGGCGCCGTCCTTCAGGATCTCCACGCGCTCCACCGCATCCATCGGGATGATGTTCAGGTCGGCGAATACCTTCTGGCCGTCGTCCGCCAGGCCATAGGGCGCCACGCGCCGTCCGTTCAGCAGCACCAGCGTCGACGCGGCGCCGAGGCCGCGCAGCGAGATGCCGGACGCGCCGGCCGCGAAGCCGCCGCCGAAGGTGGTGGGCACCGAGCCCTGGTTATCGACCGCCAGCGTCTGCAGCAGTTCGGCCACCGAGGTCTTGCCGGACTTTTCCAGGTCGGCCCGGTTCAGCGTCTGCACCGGCGAGGCGGTTTCGGCCTGGGCGCGGCGGATATTGGTGCCGGTGATTTCCACCCGCTGGATCGGGGCCGCCTGCGGCGCCGGCGCGGCGTCGGTCTGGGCCAGGGCGGGGGCGCTGAGCACGGTCAGCAGTAGGGGAACGCCGGCGACGGGAAAGGCCCGTCCCAGCACGCCCGTCAGGGGGCGCAGCTTCAGGTTTCGCATTACATATCTCCAGAAAATGAGTGGGTTGGTTTTTTCTTGAGGAGTGCGAGTTATATGTCAATTTTGATATGCAAGTATCTGCTGAGTGGTTTGTGCGCTACACAATTCCGCCGGACAATACGCTTGCCAAAGGTGGCGGCTTGTTGTTATAGTGACCCCAACACATAGGGAAAAGTTCCATGCACCGCTTCGTTTTCTTTACCGGCTACTTTTATTTTTGGCTTTCCAGCCCTCAGGCGGTGGAGTAGCGGCCGGTTCACGTAAGCAGCAAAACGAGTCCCAGCAAATACCAAAAGACCGCCAGCGATGGCGGTTTTTTTTTACCCCGACATTTTCAGGAGAATGACCATGCAACGCACCGACGACTTGCGCATCCGCGAGATGAAGGAACTGACCCCGCCCTCGCACCTGATCCGCGAGTTCCCCTGCACCGACGCGGCCTCGCAGACCGCGGCCGATGCGCGCATCGCCCTGCACCGCATCCTGCACGGCCAGGATGACCGCCTGATGGTGGTGATCGGCCCCTGCTCGATCCACGACCCGAAAGCGGCAATGGAGTATGCGAAGCGCCTGGTGCAGCTGCGCCAGCGCCTGAAGGGCGACCTGGAAATCGTGATGCGGGTCTATTTCGAGAAGCCGCGGACCACGGTGGGCTGGAAGGGCATGATCAACGACCCGTATATGGACAACAGCTTCCGCATCAACGACGGCCTGCGCATGGCGCGTGAGCTGCTGCGCGACATCAACGAACTGGGCCTGCCGGCCGGCACCGAGTTCCTCGACGTGATCAGCCCGCAGTACATCGCGGACCTGATCTCCTGGGGCGCCATCGGCGCGCGCACCACGGAATCGCAAGTGCACCGCGAGCTGGCTTCCGGCCTGTCCTGCCCGGTCGGTTTCAAGAACGGCACCGACGGCAATACGAAGATCGCGGTGGAGGCTATCAAGGCCGCTTCCCAGCCGCACCATTTCCTGTCCGTGACCAAGGGCGGCCACTCGGCCATCGTGTCCACTAACGGCAATGAGGACTGCCACATCATCCTGCGCGGCGGCAAGACGCCGAACTACGATGCGGCCAGCGTGGAAGAGGCCTGCAAGGCGATCGCGGGCTACGGCCTGGCCGCGCGCCTGATGATCGACGCCTCGCACGCCAACAGCTCGAAGAAGCCGGAGAACCAGGTGCCGGTGTGTGCCGACATCGCCGGCCAGATCGCTGGCGGCGACACGCGCATCGTGGGCGTAATGGTGGAGTCCCACCTCGTTGCGGGCCGCCAGGACCTGGTGCCCGGCAAGGAACTCACCTATGGCCAGTCTGTTACCGACGGCTGCATCGACTGGGACAGCAGCGTGCAGGTGCTGGAAGGCCTGGCCGAAGCGGTGCGCCAGCGCCGCCTGAAAGGTGAATAAAAAAATGCCCGGCAGCGCCGGGCATTTTCATTTCTGCGAGCCAGATTACATGAAGCGGTAGCTGGCGTTCACGTACAGGAAGCGGCCGCGCGGATCGTACTGGTTGATGTCGTAGCCAGACTGGAACTGGTTGGACACCGGCACGAAGGTGCTTGGCTGCTTGTCGAACAGGTTGCGTACGCCTGCGCTCAGGGTCAGCGGCTTGATCGGCTTGTAGCTTACGTTCAGGTCATAGGTCGCCTGGGCGCCGACGAAGTTGCGTTCGTCATCCACGAAGCGGTGGCCGGTCTCGTAGCGCGAGCTGTAGTTCTGGATCACCGTCGCGGTCCACTTGTCCTTGCTCCAGTTGGTGGACAGGGTGTGCTTCCAGCGCAGTACCACGCCGCCGTTCTGCGCGCCCAGCACCGGGTTGCCGGCGGCATCCACCAGCGTGCCGACCTTATGCGACATATCGCCGCCAGGGCTGGTCTGGTCGAACTGGTCCATGTAGGTGCCGTTCAGGTTCACGTCGAAGCGGCCGTAGGCCGTGTTCTGGCGGTAGTTCGCGAACACATCGAAGCCCTTGACGATGGCGTCGCCGCTGTTCGTCAGCAGGGTTTTGATCGAAGCGATTTCGCCGGCCGGGTTCAGCGTCACCATATTGGCGTAGGAAGGATCGCCGGCGCGGAAGCGCGACACCACTTCCTGGGCCGACGGCGTCGACAGGATGTTCGAGACATTGATCTTGAACCAGTCGATGCCCACGGTGAAGTTATTGAACGGCACCAGCACCAGGCCTACCGACTTCTGGCGCGACTCCTCCGGCTTCAGGTCCGGATTGCCGCCGGACAGGGCGTTGACCTGGATCTGGGTCTGGTTGGTCTTCGGATCGTTGAAGGTCTCGGACGAGGCCAGCGTCTGCGGCTGCCACAGGTCGGTCAGCGTCGGCGCGCGGAAGCCGGAACCGGCGGAAGCGCGCAGCAGCACCTGCTTCACAGGCTGCCAGCGCACATTGGCCTTGTAGTTGGTGGACGGGCCCACGTCGTCGTAGTGGTCGTAACGCACGGCGGCGCCGATATCCAGGTTCTTCAGCAGCGGCACATTGGTTTCCGCAAAGGCCGAGTTGATCTTGCGCTCGCGGTCCACCGGCGGCACGCTGCCGCCCAGGCCGGCGATATCGCCCGCTTCCAGCGCCGGCGAAGGATTGGTTTCCAGCTTCTCGATGCGCGACTGCAGGCCCGCCGCGTACTGCGCGGTGATGCCGGCGATCTGCGGCAGTTCGCCGGTGATCTTGCCGTCGAAGGAGGTGCTGGTGGACTTGCCGGCCAGGGTGCCGCCGGTGTACTGGGCCGCCTTCAGCTTCTCCGCCAGGGCGCCGGTCTGCACGCCGCCTGCCGCCCACGGGTTCCAGTTGTTGGACGAATCGTTGATGATGCGTGCGTAGGCCACCTGCGAGAAGTAGCCGCCCGGCACGGTGCCGTCGATCTTGCTCTGGTTGTGGGTCAGGGCCACTTCATAGTCCTGGCCTGCCACCACGCCCTTGGCGCCCAGCACCACGCGCGACTGCTTGGCCTTGTCTTCGCTCACGCGGTTGCCGTAGTCGAAGACGCGGCTGGTGATGGAGAGGGGCTGGCCGATCAGGCTGTTGAAGCCCATGGACTGCAGGTAAGGCACGGCGATGTTCTGGTAGGCCGGGTTGCTCGGGTAGAGCAGCAGGGCCGGGGTCACGCCCTGTTTGCCGAATTCCGCATCGGTTTCCAGGAAGCTGGCGCGTACCGGGCTGCCCTGGAAGCTCTGGGTCACGGTGGACTCGGAATACAGCACATCGGCGAACAGCTCATGCTGGTCGTTGATCTTGAAGGTGCCGTTGGCGGTGAAGTTGTTCAGCTCGCGCTTCGGCGTCAGGCCCACGAAGGCGGCGCTGTCGAACACGCAGACCGGCGCGCCCAGCGAAGTCTTGCTCTCGCCGGCGACCATCTGGATCTGGCTGCAGTTGCCGGCAGCGGCCAGCGGATTGCCGTACAGCGGCGAGGTCGGGTTGAAGGTGCCCACGGTCTGCAGCGGGTTGGTGCCCGGCACCACGGCGCCTTCGATATTGCCCTGGCCGGTGGCGCCCGAGGTGTAGTAAGGCGGCTTGTTGCCGGTGGCGGCGAAGCCGCGCTCGGACGCGAACAGCGCGCGTTCGCGCTCGGCGGAGGCGGACAGCACGATCGAGTAGCGGTCGGTATCGAGGTCGCCGAAGCCTGCGGTCACGGAGTATTTCTGGTTCTGGCCGCCGCCCGAATGGGTCGGCACGCCGCCGCCGGCCTGCACTTCGATGCCCTGGAAGGACTTGGACAGGATGAAGTTGACCACGCCGGCCACGGCATCCGAGCCGTAGACGCCGGAGGCGCCGTCTTTCAGCACTTCCACGCGCTCGATGGCGGCCAGCGGAATCACGTTGACGTTGACGGTGGCGCCGCCGCCGCCGGCGAAGGCCGCCAGGCGGCGTCCGTTCACCAGCACCAGGGTGCGTTCGCCGCCCAGGCCGCGCAGCGAGATGGAGGACAGGCCATAGGTCGAAGAGCCTGCGCCGGTGGAGTTGTTGGTGGCGCCGGCGGTGGACAGGGCGGAGATGGTGCCCAGCAGTTCCTGCGTGCTGGTGGCGCCGATCTTGGCGATGTCGGCCTTGCTGATGGTCTGCACCGGCAGCGCAGTCTCGGAATCGACACGTTTCAGGGACGAGCCGGTGATCTCCACGCGCTGGATCGGCGCTTCAGGCGCGCTTTGCGCGAACGCGGCTTGCATGCCGACGGCCAGGCCGCCAGCGCACATCACGCGCACGGCGCGCGAGATGACGGTTTCTTGCATCATTTTGTTGTTCCAATACCAAGTTATTATGCGGAAGTGGGCGAGGCTTTTTCTCGACCGGGCGCTATCAGACCACCTGGCTTGGGAAGGTGTCAATGCACGATTTTTAATCAATTGCAAGAAAAATCATGCAAATTTCGTAAAAATACAACGCATTATTTACTAATGAATTATTAAAAAACGTCAAGTTGATGCTAAAAGCTGCCCAACTGTCGCTAACGTGTTTCGCTGGAAAAATCAGAATAAATGCAAGAAATTTCGGTGCAACTGTGATTTTTATGCGACAGTTCGGCCCGAAAAGGGCCCTGCATTGCGCAGCCGGGCAATAAAAAAGCGGCCCCGAAGGGCCGCTGAGTCGCAATTGCTTTATTAACAGCTTAGAAGAACTTGTAGCTAGCACCCAGTTTGAAGTAACGGCCAATTGCGCCGGAAGCATCCATCGGGTTGTAGCTCAGGCCGCCGTAGGTCAGCGGATCCAGCGGAGCAACCTTGTCGGTCACGTTGGTGATCGACGCGGTCAGGGTCAGCTGCTTGCTGAAGTTCCAGCGTGCGGACATGTCCAGGGTGGTGAACGATGCGATCATGCAGTCCTTGGTGCCGTTGGCGCCGTTGGCCAGCTTGGAAGCGCAAGGCTGGCCTTCCCAGTTGATGTTCTTCATCGAATCGCGGTAGTTCACGTTCGCGCCCAGATTCCACGCGCCGATATCCCAGGAGGCGGTCGCGTTGATCTTGTTCTTCGGCGTGCCTGCGCAGTTCGAAGTATCGCAGTTGCCATGGGTGCCAGCGTACTGGTACACATGGGTTGCGTCTTCGTGGCGGGCCCAGGAAGCGACGTGGGTGATCATCAGGCCCAGGGTTGCACGGCCATAGGCGCCCAGACGCAGGCGCTGCTTGATGTCCAGGTCAACACCGCTGACTTCGGTGAAGCTCGAGTTGCGGTACGGAGCCTGGCTCATGATCAGGGTGCCCGAGTTCGGGATCACCACGCCGTTTACAACCAGGTTGTTGTCGTTACGCAGTGCGGTTGGCAGGGCAGCGGCCTGTGCGTATGGCAGCGGGTTGATCTCGTTGCTGCGCTTGATCTTCCAGCCGTCCAGCGCCAGGCTGGTGCCTTCGAACGGATCCCACACCATGCCCAGGGTGTAGCCCTTGGACGTTTCCGGTTGCAGGCTGGCGTCGCCGACCTTCACAGCGGAGATGCTGATCGAGCAGTCGGTCTGGGTTGCGCCGCCGGCAGCAGGTTTGCCGCCTGGGCAACGGATCGGATCCTGCACGGAGGAGTTGCCGGTCGATTGCGATGCGGAGCTGCCTTCAGCTGCGCCAGGTGCACGGAAGCCTTCGGTGTAGGTGCCGCGCAGAGCAAAGCTCTTCAGCGGGGTCCACTTGATGCCGGCTTTCGGGGTGGTCGAGTTGAAGTTGTCGTATTTGTCGTAACGAACGGCAGCGGACAGTTCAACATTCTTCACGACTGGCGCCAGGATCTCGGCGTAGACTGCGGAGACTTTGCTGTCGCCGAATGCGGCCACGTAGTTGGAGTTGATCGAACCGTCGATGGAGCCCGACAGCGATGGATTGTCCACTTTCTCCTGGCGGTGCTCGGCGCCGATTGCCAGGCCCATGTTGCCGCCCGGCAGAGCGAACAGCTCACGCGAAGCCTTCACGTCCACCACTTTCAGTTCGGTGGTCGAGTCGGACGTCGCATTGGTCACCATGGCCGCGTACAGCGAAGCCGGGTTCTTGCTGGCTTCCGCGCCGATGTAGTACGGGAAGTACTTCGACGTCGGGTCGCTCAGGGCAGCCTGCATGACTTTCATGTTGATCATGTTGCTGTAGTCCAGGTGCAGCTTGGACTTGGAGTACGTCACGCCTGCATCGTAATCCCAGCCCATGGCCGAACCTTTGACGCCCACCACGAAGCGCGAGAACTCATTGTTCGCGGAACGCGTGCTAGGACCGACGTCGCCCGCCAGGTAGCGGATACGCGCCGGTGCGCCGAACGGGTTCTGCGGGTGGCTGGCGGCCATCAGGTTCAGGTTGCCGTAGTTGATGAAGCCCAGTGGCGACTGCGCGTTGCGCGGGAAGGCCACGGTCGGGGTCAGGCTTGCCGGGGTCATCATGAACGAGGTGTCGCGCTTCGAGAAGCCGGCTTCCGCGTAGGCTTGCATGTCATCGTTGACTTGCCAGGTGCCGCGGGTGTACAGGTTCAGCGACTCGATCTCGGGCTGCATATCACGCCACTGGTCGGCGTAGCTCAGGCAGCCGCCGTTGGCGCCGGTCTGGTTCTTCGTCTCGCTCAGGGTCGAGCAGCCTGGCAGGCTGACGTAGTCCAGGGTCACTGGATTACGGATCAGGCCGGTAAGCGATGGGCTGACGTTGTTGTTGCCCAGGATATAGCCCTGTGCGAACTGGGTGCCTACAGCAAAGCCGTAAGGACGCAGGTCGCCGGAACCGATGGCGCCGCGGCCGGCGCGGTCCTTGTTCTTCAGGCTGTCGGACTGGAAGTACTCGGCATTGACCACCCAGTTGTACTTGTCGTTCTCCAGGTCGCCCTGGCCGTAGGTGATCGAAGCCTTGTTCTGCTTGCCGTCGTCATAGCGCGACCAGCCGGTATCGCCGCGCACGGTGAGGCCGGTGAAGTCCTTGCGCAGGATGATGTTGACCACGCCGGCGATCGCATCGGCACCGTAGGTCGAGGAGGCGCCGTCCTTCAGGATCTCGATGCGCTCGACGATCTGCATTGGCACGGTCGACAGGTCGGTGAAGCTCTTCTGGCCGTCGTCAGCGCGGGCGAAAGGCGCCATGCGGCGGCCATTCAGCAGCACCAGGGTAGAGGTCGCGCCCAGGCCACGCAGCGAGATCGCGGTGGAGCCGGCCGCAAAGCCGTTACCGAAGCCGGTCGGCAGGGAGCCCGCGCCGTCCACGGTCAGGGTTTGCAGATATTCGGCAACCGTGCCCTTGCCGGAGCGCAGCAGTTCGTCGCGGCCGATCACGGTCACGGGCGACGCGGTTTCCGCCGTCGCACGCTTGATGCTGGAACCGGTAATCTCCACGCGTTGGATATTGGCATCCTGCGCCATGGCAGCGGTAGCGGCCAGGCCCATGCCAGCCGCCACGCCGCCTGCGCATACCAGGCGGATGGAGCGTGCCATCATTTTCTCAATCATTCAAACCTCCAGATTTTGTTCAACGGGGTAACAGCGAACTTCTCTTCTCTGTTCACGTTGAGAAAAACGTTTCAGTTTTTCTCAACCATGGATCAGAACACCGCGCATCCACTCACGTCAATGAAGGGCTGGTCCGGCTCAATCACGGAAATGATGAAATCTGGCAGATGTTTGCACGTCTTTAGCGGCAACTGGGCCGAATTTCGGCTATCCACGCGCAATTACGTGAAGTTACATTTCGTTACCACGATGATCGCCAAGGTGAGAATGTGTGACTTTTTCGCTACACACCTCAATAACTTATTGTTTTGATAGTATGTTTTTAGCTTATTGCCGGCCTAAATCGGCGCTGTTGATCGAGCGAAATTTGCGCTATCGTTACGGTTTTTGCCGCCGCTGCGATAAGGCCCCGGAATGAAAACAAAGTGGTATTACGCGCTGGCGCTGCCGGTCCTGGCCTGTGCAGCGCTGGCCCAGGCGGCCGAGCCGCTGAAGACCCTGCGCTATATTCTGCCGGCCGCCGAAACCAGCCTGGATCCTGCGGTTTCGCGCGACCTGTACACCGGCCACATTACGCAGGCCATCTTCGACACCCTGTATACCTACGACTACCTGGCACGGCCGGTACAGCTGGCGCCGGCCGCCGCGGCCGCGCTGCCCGAGGTGTCGGCCGATGGCAAGACCTACACGATCCGCCTCAAGCGCGGCCTGCGCTTCACGCCGGACCCCGCCTTTGGCGGCAAGCCGCGCGAACTGACGATGGCGGATTTCGTCTATTCCTGGAAGCGCCTGTTCGACCCCCAGCTGGCTTCGCCCCATACCTGGTTGCTGGAAGGTAAGGTGGACGGTCTCGACGCTCTGGCGGCGGAAGCGAAGAAGACCGGCAAGTTCGACTACGACAAGCCGGTGGCCGGACTGGAGCTGCCTGACCCTTACACGCTGCGCATCCACCTCACGCAGACCGACTTCAACCTGGGCATGATTTTCGCGCACGAACCCACGGCGGCCGTGGCGCGCGAAGTGGTGAAGGCCTACGGCGATTTCAAGGGCGAGGTGCAATCCCACCCGGTCGGCACCGGCTATTACAAGCTGGGCGCGTGGACGCGGGGCAGCAAGATCGTGCTGGAGAAAAATCCCGGCCGGCCGCCCGAGGTATGGGACTTCAAGGCCGGCAGCGATCCGGAAGACCAGCGCATCGTGCAGCAGATGAAGGGCAAGTCGATTCCCCAGATCGACCGTATCGAAATCACCGTCCTGCTGGAAGACCAGTCGCGCTGGCTGTCCTTCACCAGCGGCGGCACCGACCTGTTCTGGCTGGATGGACCGCTGGCGCCGAAAGCGATGCTGGACGGCGAACTGCGGCCGGAGCTGAAGGCGCGCGGCATCCAGCTTTCGCGCCAGATCGATCCCGAGCTGACGTATTACTACCTGAACGCGCGCGATCCCGTGGTCGGCGGCTACAGCAAGGAGAAGATCGCGCTGCGCCGCGCCATCATGATGGCGCATAACGTGGACGAGGAAATCCGCCTGGTGTGGAACGGCCAGGCGCTGCGCCTTGGCTTCCCGGTGCCGCCGGGCGCCGTGGGGCACGACGACAACTACCGCAGCACGCTGCAGTACGATCCCGTGCTGGCCAACAAGCTGCTCGACAAGTTCGGCTACCGCAAGGGCGCCGACGGCTGGCGTACGCTCCCGGACGGCAGGCCGCTGGTGATCCGCTATACCTCGCGCAACGAGGCAAGCGGCGTGCTGCTGGCTGAAGTGTGGCGCAAGACGTATAACGCGCTCGGCATCCGCATGGAGAACGACCGCCTGATCTTCACCGACATCCTGAAGGCGGAAAAGGAGTGCAAGCTCCAGTCGCGCAACTTCCAGTGGATTGCCGACTTCCCGGACGGCGACAACTTCATGCAGCTGTTCTACGGCCGCAACATCAACCAGAACAACAATGGCTGCTTTGAGAACGCCGAATACGACAAGCTCTATGAGCAGGCGCGCGCCATGCCGGCCGGCCCCGCGCGCGATGCCCTGTACCGCAGGATGGCGCGCATCATCGAAGTCTACGGCGGCGGCATGATGGGCTATGCGCGCTACCGCAATATGCTGGCCCAGCCCGCGGTACTGGGCTACAAGAAGCACCCCATCCTGCACCAGGAGTGGGCGTATATCGACATCGACCGCAGCAAGGAAAACTAGACAATGCTCGCCTTTATATTGCGCCGCCTGTGGCAGATGCTGCCCACCATGCTGGGCGTCGTGCTGCTCGTGTTCGTGCTGTTCAATTGGGTGGGCGGCGATCCGGCCTATATTTTGGCGGGCAAGATGTCGAATGCCGAAAGCATCGCCAACATCCGCAAGCAGCTCGGCATCGACCAGCCTTATTACGTGCAGCTGGGGATCTTCCTCAAGCAGATCGTCACCTTCGACTTCGGCCAGAGCTGGGCCACCGGCGAGACGGTGTCGAACATCATCACCACCCGCCTCGGGCCGTCGCTGACGGTGCTGGTGCCGCTGACCGTGCTCGAAACCTTCTTCGGCATCGCGCTGGCGCTGGCGATTGCCTTCGTGCGCGGCTCGCTGACCGACCGCGCCGTGATGGTCGCGTGCACGGTAGGCATGTCGATCTCCATCCTGGTCTACATCATCGTGTTCCAGTACGGGCTGGCCTACAAACTGGGCCTGTTCCCGGTGCAGGGCTGGGGCGAAAACTTCGCCGAGAACCTGCTGCGCTACTCCACGCTGCCTATCCTGATCGGCCTTGCGGTATCGATTGCGCCTACATTGCGCCTGTACCGCACCTTCGTGCTGGATGAGGCGAATCAGGACTATGTGCGCACGGCGCGCGCCAAAGGCCTGAGCGAACGCCGGGTGATGTGGGTGCACGTGCTGCGCAATGCATCGATTCCCATCATCACGCATGTGATGGCCAACCTGCCGGCGCTGCTGATCGGCGCTTTCCTGCTGGAGCGCTTCTTCGGCATTCCCGGCATCGGGCGCGAAGTGATCCTGGCGGTGGAGCGCAGCGATTTCCCCGTGATCAAGGCCATCACCGTCTACGTTGCCGCCGCCACCATGCTCTTCAACCTGCTCACTGACCTGATGTACCAGGCGGTCGATCCGCGCGTACAACTGAAGTAAGGAATGTCCATGCACGATACTCAATCATCTCCCGGCCTGTGGGCGCTCGCATGGAAGCGCCTGCGTGCCGACCGCCTTGCGATGGCGGCGCTGGCCGTGGTTGGCGCTTTCCTGCTGATGCTGGTGCTGTCGGCCAGCGGCCTGATTGTGGCGGACTGGGAGGATGAAGTCGGCGTCAACTACGCGCCGCCTTCGTTCATCGGGGCGCAGGCGGACGGCGAGATGGGCTTCGGCGCCACGCCTTCCGCGAAACAGGCGGCCCTGCCGGACAACCCCTTCGACCCGCTGGCAGAGGATATCCGCCAGCTCAAGACCGAAACGGAAGGCAGCCATACGCAGGATGTCGATATGTACGGCGTGGCCGATCCCCTGGAAAAGGAAATGAAGGAGCTGCGCGCCAGCCTGGCGAAGACCGAGCGCCAGGCCCATATCGAGCGCCAGCCCACGCTGCCGTTCGGCGCAGACAAGTGGGGACACGACGTCATCAAGAAAACCATCAAGGGCGCGGAAACCTCCATCATCGTGGGCCTGGTGGCGGCCACGCTGGCGGTGGCGCTGGGCACCCTGTTCGGCGCTTTCTCCGGCTTCTACGGCGGCGTGGTGGACGACTTCTTCAACTGGTTCTACAGCATCTTCACCTCGATTCCATCGATCCTGATGATCCTCACCGTGGCTGCGGTGCTGCAGCAGAAGGGCGTGCTGACGATTGTGCTGATCCTCGGCCTCACCGGCTGGACCGGCCCGTACCGCCTGATCCGCGCCGAATACATCAAGCACAAGGCGCGCGAGTACGTGATGGCGGCCGACGCGATCGGCGCATCGAACTGGCGCAAGATGTTCTCGCATATCTTCCCCAACGTAAGCCATGTGGCGCTGGTGCAGCTGTCGATCCTGGTGGTGGGCTTCATCAAGGCCGAAGTGATCCTGAGCTTCCTCGGCTTCGGCGTGCCGGTGGGCGTGGTGAGCTGGGGCTCGATGCTGAACGAGGCGCAGAACGAACTGATACTGGGCAAATGGTGGCAACTGACGGCGGCTGCCGTCGCAATGGCGGTGCTGGTAACAGCCTTCTCGCTGTTTACCGATGCACTGCGCGATGCGCTCGACCCGAAAGTGAAGTGATATGGACAAACTCCTCGACGTGCGCAACCTGCGCATCAGCTTCCGCATCGACAAGAAGAACACCTTCGAAGCCGTGAAAGGCATCTCCTTCAGCGTGCCGCGCAATGCGACGGTGGCGCTGGTGGGGGAATCGGGCAGCGGCAAGTCCGTCAGTTCGCTGGCCGTCATGGGCCTGCTGCCGGAGCAGACGACGCTCATCGATCCTGCCAGCAGCGTGCTGTTCGACGGGAAGGAAGTGCTGCACCTGTCCACGCGCGAACGGCGCGCCATGTGCGGCAAGGACATCTCGATGATCTTCCAGGAGCCGATGTCCTCGCTGAACCCCGTGTTCACGGTGGGCTACCAGATCGGCGAAGTGCTGCGCCAGCATATGGGCATGAGCGGAAAGCAGGCGAGGGCGCGTACGCTGGCGCTGCTGGAAGAAGTGGGCATCCCCGACCCGGCCGGCAAGATCGATGCATACCCGAGCCAGATGTCCGGCGGCCAGCAGCAGCGCGTGATGATCGCAATGGCGATTGCCTGCGAACCCAAACTGCTGATTGCGGACGAGCCGACCACCGCACTGGATGTCACGATCCAGAAGCAGATCATGGAACTGATCGCGGGCCTGCAGAAGAAGCACCAGATGTCCGTGCTGTTCATCACGCACGACCTGGGGCTGGTGGGCGAGATCGCGGATGAGGTGATCGTGATGCGCCATGGGGAAGTGCGCGAGACCGGGATCACGCAGCAGATCTTCGGCAATCCGCGCGACAGCTATACGCGCGCGCTGCTGCACTGCCGTCCTTCGCTGGACGCGCGGCCATGGCGCCTGCCGGTCATCAACGACTATATGGACGGCAAGGCGGGGCCGGATGTTTCGGTGCCGCAGCGCGAACGCGGCTTCAGGCCGGACGACGATATCGTGCTCGATGTGCAGGACCTGCAGAAAAGCTTCTGGCTGCGCGAAGGCCTGTTCGGCAAGCGCGAATTCAAGGCGGTGAAAGGCGTGTCCTTCAAGCTCCCGCGCGGCAAGACGCTGGGGGTGGTGGGCGAATCCGGTTCCGGCAAGACGACGGTGGGCCTGACCCTGCTGCGCCTGCACCAGGCCACGGGCGGCCGCGCCATCTTCGAAGGCAAGGACCTGATCTCCATGCCCGAGAAGGAGTACATGGCCTACAAGCGCCGCATCCAGATCATTTTCCAGAACCCTTATGCTTCGCTGAACCCGCGCTTCACGGTGGGCCAGATCCTGCTTGAGCCGATGCGCCTGCACAAGATCGGCGCCAATGACAGGGAGCGCACGGAGATGGCGCTGCAGCTGCTGCAAAGGGTGGGGCTGCCGGCGCACGCCTATCACCGCTATCCGCACGAGTTCTCCGGCGGCCAGCGGCAGCGCATTGCGATCGCGCGCTGCCTGACCATGAAGCCGGAAATCCTGGTGTGCGACGAGTCGGTATCGGCGCTGGACGTGTCGGTGCAGGCCCAGGTGCTGAACCTGCTGCAGGACCTGCAGGACGAATACGGCCTGTCCTACATCTTCATCTCGCACGACCTCTCGGTGGTGAAATACATCTCGGACCAGGTGATGGTGATGAACAAGGGGGAAGTGGTGGAAATCGCCAATTCCGACGACCTCTACCGCAATCCCGTCCATCCCTATACGCGCAGCCTGCTGGGAGCGATTCCGCGCGGCCGCTCCTGAGGGCGGGAATTGCGCTAAGATAGAAACATTATGGCGAACTTGATTTCACTTCTGCAGGAATACGGTGTACTGATCGTGTTCGTCGTCGTGCTGGTTGAACAGATGGGCCTGCCGATTCCGGCTTACCCGGTGCTGATCGTCGCCGGCGCGCTCGCCATGGATGGCGGCACGCCGCTGCCCGGCGTCTTGGCGGTGGCCTTGCTGGCCTGCATGATCAGCGACTTCTTCTGGTTCCGCGCCGGCCGCCATTACGGCAAACGCATCCTCAAGCTGCTGTGCCGGATTTCGCTGTCGCCCGACTACTGCGTCAGCCAGACGGAAGACAATTTCCGCAAATGGGGCCCGAAATCGATGATCGTGGCCAAGTTCATCCCCGGTTTCAACACGATTGCGCCGCCGATGGCGGGCGCGCTGGGCACGGGCATCCCGACCTTCCTCAGCTTCAGCGTGCTGGGCGGCCTGCTGTGGAGCCTGACGGGCATCTCGATCGGCGCCTACTTCCACAGCGACGTGGACCAGGTGCTGGGCATCCTCGAAACCATGGGTTCAACGGCGCTGATGGTGCTGGGCAGCTTGCTGGTGCTGTTCATCCTCTATAAGTATGTGGAGCGCAAACGCTTCCAGAAAGCCATGCAGACCGAGCGCATCAGCATCGACCAGCTGCGCGAGCTGCTGGACGAAGGGCACGACCCGGTCATGGTCGACGCCCGCAGCACTACCGCGCAGATGCTGGAACCGGCAATTCCCGGCGCCTTGCTGGTGAATGGCGATCCGCTGGGCGTGGTATCGGCCCTGCCGAAGAACCGCCACATCATCGTCTACTGCAGCTGCCCGAACGACGTCACGGCGGCCAACGTTGCCAAGCAGCTGCACGCCCACGGCTACAAGCTGGCCCGCCCCCTGCATGGCGGCCTGGACGCCTGGAACCTGGCCTTCCGCGCCGAGCCCCTCACCTCCGACTCCGACCCCGACACCGCAAAAGTTTCCTAGAAAATGGGGACAGACCCGGATTTTGGAAATCCGGGTCTGTCCCCATTTTTAAGGAAATTAGTAGTGAGACTACTGTAGTGATTTTTCATATTGCAATTTTCTGTGGCATTTTGTAGTCGGCTGTACTAAAACTACAAAGAACTCTTGCGTAGAAGCCAAGAAATCTTTAGCATTAGGCCTCAACTATTTCGTCGCCGTCCATGAACGCCTATACCGATTCCGCAGTGAAAAGCCCTTCGTCCGCCTATGCCGGCGGCGCTCGTCTACTTGCGGATGTGGGCGGCACCAATGCGCGCTTTGCGCTGGAAACCGGTCCCGGCCAGATCAGCCAGATCCAGGTACTGGGCTGCGCCAGCTATCCCACCATCGCCGACGCCCTGCGCGCCTATCTGGCGCTGCCGGATGTAGCTGCTGTAGTGGGCGGCCAGGTGCGCCATGGCGCCATTGCGAT
This sequence comes from Pseudoduganella rhizocola, assembly GCF_045984285.3. Lineage (NCBI taxonomy): Bacteria > Pseudomonadati > Pseudomonadota > Betaproteobacteria > Burkholderiales > Oxalobacteraceae > Pseudoduganella > Pseudoduganella rhizocola. Next base: position 97,716 of record NZ_JBJQIK030000012.1, on the reverse strand, counting down.
CGCGAATCCGATCACCGGCGACTTCGTCAAAATGACCAATCACCATTGGGAGTTCTCGATCGAGGCGCTGCGCCAGGAGTGCGGCTTCGATGTGCTGGTGGTGGCGAACGACTTTACCGCGCTGGCGCGCTCGCTGCCCCTGCTGTCCGATGCGCAGAAGCGCAAAGTGGGCGGCGGCGCTTCGGTGCCGGGTACGCCGCTTGGCCTCGTTGGCGCAGGCACCGGCCTGGGCGTCTCCGGCCTGATTCCTTCGCAGGACAGCTGGACCGCGCTGCTGAGTGAAGGCGGCCACGTCAGCTTCTCCCCCGTGAACGAGGTGGAAGTGGCGATCCTGCAGTTTGCCTGGCGCGAATTCGAGCACGTGTCGGCCGAGCGCCTGATGTCCGGCGCGGGCATCGAGCTGCTGTACCGCGCGCTGGCCGACTACCGCAAGCAGCCGGCCGAAGCCCTGAATGCCGCGGAAATCGCGCGCCGCGCCCTGGCCGGCGAGTGCCCGCTGTGCGACGAAGCCATCGAGAGCTTCTGCTGCATGCTGGGCACCATTGCGGGCAACCTGGGCGTGACCCTGGGGGCGCAGGGCGGCATCTTCATCGGCGGCGGCATCGTGCCGCGCCTGGGTGAGCGCTTCGATAAATCGGGTTTCCGCGCCCGTTTCGAGGCCAAGGGCCGTTTCCGCAACTACCTGTCGGCGATTCCAACCTTTGTCATCACGGCCGATTATCCTGCCTTCGTCGGCGTGTCCGCCATCCTGGCCGAACGCCTCGCCGCCGCCTGAGCCGACACAGACTGTTACCCGCGAATTGCGCCATTCGCGGTTTTATCAGGTACAATGATCGCAGTTGGATGAAACGGCGCCTCGCTTTTCCTGGCTTTGCCGACCAGTTTTCGCCCCGAAAACCTTCTCTCCACCTGTAATCCTCGCCCCGGCAAGCAGCGGCCCGGCGGCCTTTGCAATAGATTTGCAACCACAAGATTGCTATGAATACAGTTGAGGCGAAAAAAGTCCTCGAAACCGCGCTGCTATGCGCTCGCGAGCCGTTGTCGATCCACAGCATGAAAAAGCTGTTCGTCGAAGTCGACGACCAGGGCAATCCGCTGGAGGAGGGGCTGTCCTCCGATGCGATCAAGGCCATGCTCGAAGAGCTGAGCCAGGAATGGCAGGATGAAGGCGTCGAGCTGGTGGGGCTGTCCAGTGGCTGGCGCTTCCAGAGCAAGCCGGAAATGAAGTTGTACCTGGACCGGCTGAATCCGGAAAAACCGCAGAAGTACTCGCGGGCCACGCTGGAAACGCTGGCGATCATCGCCTACCGCCAGCCCGTGACCCGTGGCGATATCGAGGAGATACGCGGCGTTGCCGTGAATTCTCAGACGATCAAGATGCTGGAAGACCGCGGCTGGGTCGATGTGGTCGGCCACCGCGATGTGCTCGGACGTCCCGCCCTGCTCGGCACCACGAAGCAGTTCCTGGATGACCTGGGCCTGAATTCGCTGTCCCAGCTGCCGCCTTTGCAGCAGATCGGCGACGGGCAGAACGCCAATCCAATGGAAGTACTGGAAGCCGCGCTGCAGGAGAATTTCGAGAAGGCAGCCGTGGCTGCCGAACACCCGAACCAAGCAGTACCCGAAGAAGAAGCACCCGCCGCAGAGGTAACGCCCGACGACGCGCCCGCCGTCCCGGACGTGTCCGCCGCAGACGAGTTTGCTGCAGACCTGTCCGATGAACCGGCGCCGGTAAAAGAAGCCGCAGCCGAAGTTGAGCCAACGCAAGAACAAGATAATGAACAACACCGATAACACCAACGAGACCGGCGCCCCGGCCGCCGACGCAGTCCCTGCGAAACCGAAGCGCCGCACCAAGGCCCAGATCGAGGCCGATAAGGCCGCTGCGCTGGCGGCAGGCGAAACCCCGAAACCGAAACGCCGCAGCGCAAAGGCTGCCGCCGAGCCGGCCGCGGCCGGCGATGCTCCAGCGCCGGCCGCAGCCGACGCCTCGGCCAAAAAGCCGCGCGCCAAGGCCGCCCCGAAAGCGAAGGCGGCGGATGCCGCCGCAACGGCCGAGCCGGCAGAGCGCATTGCTCCAGCGCAGGCCGCTGAAGCCGCGCCGCCTGCCGCTGCCCGCGCGCCGCGCACCGGCGCCGCGGATGCCGCGCCGGCCGCCGATGGCAGCGCCGCCGACGCATCCAAAGCCCGTCCACCGCGCGGTCCGCGCCAGATGCGCGAACAGCGCGCCCTGCGCGAGGCCGAGCGCGCCGCCGCCCAGCCGCAGGCTGCTGAAGCCCCGGCCGAAGCGCAAGCCGCACCATCGGCCGACGGCCAGCTGGCGCCGGCCGCAGGCCAGGAGCGCAAGCACGAGCAGCGCAACAAGCACGGCAAGAAGGGCCGCAACAAGGGCAAGGGACAGAACGGCCAGCCGCAGGGCCAGCGCAATGCGCCAGGGCAGAAGCAGGGCGGTAAAGTCAGCGATGCGGACGCCGTGTTCTCCTACGTCACTTCGGATGCCTTCGACCGTGAAGAGGGCGCCAAGGGCAAGCAGCCGCAAAAGGCAGTGCGCCGCGACCTGACGGCCGAAGACGACGCGCCGAAGCTGCACAAGGTGCTGGCGGAAGCGGGCCTGGGCTCGCGCCGCGATATGGAAGACCTGATCGTGGCGGGCCGCGTGTCCGTCAACGGCGAGCCGGCCCACATCGGCCAGCGCATCCTGCCGACCGACGCGGTGCGCATCAACGGCAAGCTGATCCAGCGCAAGGTGAGCAAGAAGCCGCCGCGCGTGCTGGTGTACCACAAGCCGGCCGGCGAAATCGTGTCGCACGACGATCCGGATGGCCGTCCTTCCGTGTTCGACCGCCTGCCGACCATGAAAACCGGCAAATGGCTGGCCGTGGGCCGCCTGGACTTCAATACCGAAGGCCTGCTGCTGTTTACCACTTCCGGCGACCTGGCTAACCGCCTGATGCACCCGCGCTACAACATCGACCGCGAATACGCCGTGCGTACGCTGGGCGAGCTGGAAGAGGGCATGCGCCAGAAGCTGCTGGCCGGCGTGGAGCTGGAGGACGGCATGGCCCAGTTCACCAAGATCGCCGACGGCGGCGGTGAAGGCGTCAACAAATGGTACCGCGTGGTGATCGGCGAAGGCCGTAACCGCGAGGTGCGCCGCATGTTCGAGGCCATCGGCCTGACCGTGTCGCGCCTGATCCGTACCCGCTACGGCGCCATGACCCTGCCCAGCAACCTGAAACGCGGCCGCTGGGAAGAAATGGAAGAAAACTCGGTGCGTGACCTGATGTCGGCCGTGGGCGTCGAGAAAAAGCAGCCGGCCGGCGACAAGAACGGCAAAAAGCCGCAGGGCCAGGGCCGCGAGCGCGAGCGGGAACAGAATTTCAACCGCATGGACGTGAGCAACAAGAATGCCGACCCCTTCCCGCAGGCGCCGCGCCGCGGCGGTCAGGGCCAGGGCCAGGGCAACTACTTCGGCGCCGGCTCCGGCCGTCCGGGTGGCCGGCCACAGACGCCGGGCTTCGGCAACCGGCCTGCATTCGGCGAGCAGGGCGGCGGCCGTCCGGGCCAGGGCAAGGGCCGCGGCGCTGGCGGCGGCGGCAGCCGCCAGCCGGATCCGCTGCAGACCACCTTCGGCTTTGCCGGCGCAGGCGCCGGCCAGCCGCGCCGCAACCGTGGCGGCGCCATGGACCACGGCATGCCGCGCCGCCGTAAAGGCTGAGCTTGACGTTGTTGCAATGCCGCGCGCAGGGGGCTCTCTCTTTAGTGCGGCATTGCAGCGAAGTCAATAAGACGCTATAATAGGCAGCCTGGTAAAAGTTCTTCGCAGAGGTAAATTGCTGAGGGCTCTTTCATCTGGCTGTTGTAACAAGAAGATGGGCAGATGCCCATTTTTTTTTTGGTGAACCGTTTTTGGAGATTTTCTTTGCAACTGCCGGAACTCATTGAGACCACTGTCACGGGTCTGGGCTACGACCTGGTTGATTTCGAACGGGCCGAGCGTGGACTGCTGCGTGTGTACATCGACTTCACGGCGGAGGATGCGGAAGAAAAGGGCCCGATCACGGTGGAAGACTGCGCCAAGGTGAGCCATCAGCTGTCGCACGTGCTCACCGTTGAGAACGTGCCGTACGAGCGCCTCGAAATTTCCTCGCCCGGCCTGGACCGGCCGCTGCGCAAACTCTCGGACTTCGAGCGTTTTGCCGGCAGCGAGGCGATTGTGAAGCTGCGCATGGCGGTGCCGGGGTCCGGCAACCGCAAGTCCTACCAGGGCATCCTGCAGCAGCCCGAAGGCGATCAGCTGGGTATTGAATTTGAAGGTAATGAAGGTCCTGCGGTGCTGAATTTTACGCTCGCGGATATGGATAAGGCACGCTTGGTGCCACAGGTGGATTTTAGGAGCCGCAAAGCATGAGTCGCGAAGTTTTGTTATTGGTGGATGCGCTGGCGCGCGAGAAGAACGTCGACAAGGACGTGGTATTCGGCGCACTGGAGTTCGCATTGGCGCAAGCCACGAAGAAGCGCTATGAAGGCGAAGTGGACATCCGCGTTTCGATCGACCGCGAAAGCGGTGAATTCGAATCGTTCCGCCGCTGGCACGTGGTGCCTGACGAAGCCGGCCTGCAGCTGCCTGACCAGGAAGTGCTGCTGTTCGAAGCGAAAGAACAGATCCCCGATATCGAAGTCGATGAATACATCGAAGAGCCGATCGAGTCCGTGGAATTCGGCCGCCGCTTCGCGCAGGACACCAAGCAGGTCGTTCTGCAGCGCGTGCGCGACGCCGAGCGCGAACAGATCCTGGCTGACTTCCTGGAGCGCGGCGACGCCCTCGTGACCGGCACCATCAAGCGCATGGAGCGCGGCGATGCCATCGTTGAATCGGGCAAGATCGAAGCGCGCCTGCCGCGCGACCAGATGATCCCGAAAGAGAACCTGCGTATCGGCGACCGCGTGCGTGCCTACATCCTGCGCGTGGACCGCAATATGCGCGGCCCGCAGGTGATCCTGTCGCGTACCGCGCCGGAATTCATCATGAAGCTGTTCGAGCTGGAAGTGCCCGAGATCGAGCAGGGCATGCTGGAGATTAAATCCGCGGCCCGCGACGCCGGCGTGCGCGCCAAGATCGCCGTGTACACCTCGGACAAGCGTATCGACCCGATCGGCACCTGCGTCGGCATGCGCGGTTCGCGCGTGCAGGCCGTGACCGGTGAGCTGGGCGGCGAGCGCGTGGACATCGTGCTGTGGTCGGACGATCCGGCCCAGTTCGTGATCGGCGCACTGGCTCCGGCCAATGTGTCCTCGATCATGGTGGACGAAGAGAAGCACGCCATGGACGTAGTGGTGGACGAAGAGAACCTGGCCATCGCCATCGGCCGCTCCGGCCAGAACGTGCGCCTGGCTTCGGACCTGACCGGCTGGAAGATCAACATCATGACGGCCGAAGAATCGGCCGACAAGGTGGCACAGGAAACCGCGGCAACCCGCGCCCTGTTCATGGAAAAACTGGATGTGGACCAGGAAGTGGCCGACATCCTGGTGGAAGAAGGTTTCGCCAGCCTGGAAGAAATCGCCTACGTGCCGATTTCCGAGATGCTGGAGATCGAGGCCTTCGACGAAGACACCGTGAACGAACTGCGCACCCGCGCCCGCGACGCCCTGGTGACCGAAGCCATCGCTTCGGAAGAGGGCCTGGAAGGCATGGAAGAAGCGCTGGTTGGCCTGGAAGGCATGGACCGCGTTACCGCGGGCAAGCTTGGCCTGGCCGGCATCAAGACGCTGGAGCAGTTTGCCGGTCTGGCCTACGACGAATTCGGCGCCATCCTGGCGCTGTCGTCCGACCGCGCAAGGGAACTGATTAAATCTGAGTTTGAAGATGTGACCGACGATGAAATGAAGCTGGTCGATTCGAAATACGACGACCGCGCCAAGGCCCTGCAGGCCAAGGCGTGGGCCTCCGCGGAATCCGCCAAGGCCTGAACAGCATCCATATCATCGACGCGACACATAGAAAAGAGGACTGAATGGCGAGTACCAACGTAGCCCAATTTGCCACCGAACTGAAGATGCCTGCAGATTTGCTGCTGACGCAGCTGCGTTCTGCTGGCGTCGAGAAAAGTTCGGCGTCAGATCCATTGTCGAAAGATGATAAGGACAAGCTGCTGGAACACCTGCGCCGTACCCACGGCGCGGGCGAACAAACCGAGAAAAAGAAGATCACGCTGACCCGCAAGGAAACCACCGAGATCAAGCAGGCGGATGCCACCGGCAAGTCGCGCACCATCCAGGTTGAAGTACGCAAGAAGCGCACCTTCGTGCAGCGCGACGACCTGACCACCACGGCTGCCGCTGCGCCAGCAGCGCCTGCCGCGCCGGTGATCGACGCTGCCGAACAGGCGCGCCGTGAAGAAGACGCGCGCCGCCAGGCCGAGCTGATCGCCCGCCAGGAAGCGGAACTGAAGGAAAAGCAGGAGCGCCTGGCCAAGCTGGACGCCGAGAAGGAAGCCCAGGCCAAAGCCACCGCCGCCGCGGAAGCGGAAGCGAAGAAGGCTGCCGAAGCCGAGGCGAAGAAGGCTGCTGCCGAAAAGGCCGCTGCCGAGAAAGCCGGCGCCGATGCCGCCGCCACCGCTGCTGCCGACAAGAAGCGTGCTGCCGACGCGGAAGAAGCGAAGAAGAAGGCCGATGCCGCCGCCAAGGAAGCCGCCGAACGCGCGGAAGCCACCGAGCGTGCGCGCAAGGCCGTGGCCGACGAAGTGGCCCAGATCAAAGCCATGATGAACGCGCCGCGCCGCGTGGTGAAGGCGCCCGAGCCGGCACCTGCCGCGGTGAAGCCGAAGACGGCCGAAGGCACGTTGCACAAGCCTGCGGACAAGAAGCCTGCCGCCGGCGCTGCCACCGCAGCCAAGGACGACAAGAAGCCAGGCGACAAGAAGTCCATCAAGTCGGCCAATGTATCCTCGACCTGGTCGGACGACGCCAAGAAGCGCGGCGCCCCGGGCGGCGGCATGAAAGGCCGCGGCAATGCCGCACCGACCGGCCGCGACGGCTGGCGCAGCGGAGGCAAGGGCCGCCGCAACTCGCACCACGAGGAACGCGAATCGAACTTCCAGGCGCCGACCGAAGCCATCGTCAAGGAAGTGCACGTGCCGGAGACCATCACGGTCGCCGAGCTGGCGCACAAGATGTCGGTCAAGGCTTCCGAAGTCATTAAACAGCTGATGAAGCTGGGCCAGATGTGCACCATCAACCAGGTGCTGGACCAGGAAACCGCGATGATCGTGGTGGAAGAGATGGGCCACAAGGCCTTCGCTGCCGCCGAGGACGATCCGGAAGCGCTGCTGGCGGACCAGGGTGAGCACGCCCACTTCGAGTCCACCCCGCGTGCGCCGGTGGTGACTGTGATGGGCCACGTCGACCACGGCAAGACCTCGCTGCTGGACTACATCCGCCGCGCCAAAGTGGCGTCGGGCGAAGCCGGCGGCATTACGCAGCACATTGGCGCCTACCACGTGGATACCCCGCGCGGCATGATCACCTTCCTGGATACGCCGGGCCACGAAGCCTTCACGGCAATGCGTGCCCGCGGTGCGAAAGCAACCGACATCGTGATCCTGGTGGTGGCGGCCGACGACGGCGTGATGCCGCAGACGAAGGAAGCAATCGCCCACGCGAAAGCCGCCGGCGTGCCGCTGGTGGTGGCGATCAACAAGATCGACAAACCGGGCGGCAATGTGGACCGCGTGACGCAGGAGCTGGTGGCCGAAGGCGTGGTGCCGGAAGAATACGGTGGCGATTCGCCATTCGTGCCGGTGTCCGCGAAGACCGGCGAGGGCATCGACGCCCTGCTGGAAAACGTGCTGCTGCAAGCCGAAGTGCTGGAACTGAAAGCGCCGGTGGAAGCGCCTGCGCGCGGCCTGGTGGTGGAAGCCCGCCTGGACAAGGGCCGCGGCCCGGTCGCAACGATCCTGGTGCAGTCGGGTACCCTGAAGCGCGGCGACGTCGTGCTGGCAGGTTCCTCGTATGGCCGTGTGCGTGCAATGCTGGACGAGAACGGCAAGGCGATTTCGGAAGCGGGTCCATCGATCCCGGTCGAGATCCAGGGCCTGACCGAAGTGCCGGCAGCCGGCGAAGAAGCCATGGTGATGGCGGACGAGCGCAAGGCGCGCGAGATCGGCCTGTTCCGTCAAGGTAAGTTCCGCGACGTGAAACTGGCGAAGCAGCAGGCCGCCAAGCTGGAGAACATGTTCGACCAGATGGCCGAAGGCGAAGTGAAGAACCTGCCGCTGATCGTCAAGACCGACGTGCAGGGTTCGCAGGAAGCGCTGGTTGGCTCGCTGCAGAAGCTGTCGACCTCCGAAGTGCGTGTGCAGATCGTGCACGCTGCGGTGGGCGGCATCTCCGAATCGGACGTCAACCTGGCGGTCGCATCGAAGGCGGTCATCATCGGCTTCAACGCCCGCGCCGATGCACAGGCGCGCAAGCTGGCCGAAGCCAACGGCGTGGACATCCGCTACTACAACATCATCTACGACGCGATCGAAGAGGTGAAGGCGGCGATGTCGGGCATGCTGGCGCCGGAGAAGCGCGAAACCGTCACCGGCCAGGTCGAGATTCGCCAGGTCATCCTGGTGTCCAAGGTCGGCGCGATTGCGGGCTGCCTGGTCACGGATGGTGTGGTCAAGCGTTCGTCCTCGGTACGCCTGCTGCGCAACAATATCGTGGTGTGGACCGGCGAGATCGACTCGCTCAAACGCTTCAAGGACGACGCGAAAGAAGTGCGCGCCGGCCTGGAGTGCGGCCTCTCGCTGAAGAACTACAACGAGATCGAAGTCGGCGATACGCTGGAAGTCTTCGAAGTGCAGGAAATCGCCCGTACGCTGTAACAGCGTCTGGAGCACCGTGGCGGGCGCCGTCCGTCTTGCGCGAAAGCGCGGGGCAGGGCGGCGCCCGCCACCATTTTTATCGGTAATACACCATGGCCAAACATAGCAAAACCATCCCGGCACGCGGCCTGCGCGTGGCGGACCAGATCCAGAAAGACCTGTCCGAGCTGATCGTGTTCGAGCTGAAGGACCCGCGCGTGGGCATGATCACGCTGGCCGAGGTGCAGCTGACGCCGGACTACGCCCACGCCAAGATCTACTTCACGATGCTGAAGGATGACCCGGAATCGGTGAAGAACACGCTGGCCGGCCTGAACGCGGCCTCCGGCTACCTGCGCAACCAGCTGGGCAAGCGCCTGCATATCCACACTCTGCCGCAGCTGCACTTCGTGCACGACACGTCGGCCTCGCGCGGCATGGCGATGTCGGCCCTGATCGACAAGGCCAACGCAACGCGCGCTGCCGACGCGGACAGCGAAGAAGAATGACGCAGGCGAAAGTGAAGCGCGTCCGCGATCTCGTAGACGGCGTGCTGCTGCTCGACAAGCCTGTGGGCCTGTCGTCCAACGATGCCCTGATCAAGTCCAAGCGCGTGCTGAACGCGAAGAAGGCCGGTCACACCGGCACCCTCGATCCCTTCGCCACCGGCTTGCTGCCGCTGTGCTTCGGCGAAGCCACCAAGTTCTCGCAGGACCTGCTGGAAGCGGACAAGACCTACCTCACCACCGTGCACCTCGGCCAGAAGACCGATACCGGCGATACCGAAGGCGAAGTCATCGAAACGCGCGAGGTTAATGTCACGCTGGACCAGATCAACGCCGTGCTGGCGCGCTTCCGCGGCCCGATCGCGCAGGTGCCGCCGATGTACTCCGCGCTGAAGCGCGACGGCAAGCCGCTGTACGCTTACGCGCGCGAAGGCATCGTGCTGGAGCGCGAGGCGCGCAATGTGGTGATCCACAAGCTGGAACTGCTGTCGTATGAAGCGCCTTTCCTCAAGCTGGAAGTCACCTGCAGCAAGGGTACTTATATCCGGGTGCTGGGCGAGGACATCGGCGCGGCGCTGGGCTGCGGCGCCCACCTGAACGCGCTGCGCCGCATCGGCGTGGGTGCGCTGAAAGCCGAGCACATGATCACGCTGGACGAGCTGAGCGCCCACGCCGCGCCGCTGTCGCTGCTGGCGCCGGTGGACGCGCTGCTGTCGTCCTTCCCCTCGGTGGAACTGACGCCCGAGCTGGCGAAACGCTTCCTGCAAGGCCAGCGCTTGCCGCTCGGTAAGGAGCCCGCCGTCGCCGTACCGGCAGTACAAGGCCGCGTCCGCGTCTATGCCGAAGGCCGCCTGCTCGGTACCGCCCAGCTGCAGGAGTTCTCCATCCTCGCCCCCGAACGCCTGATCGCTGCCGCGTAGCCCCGTGCTCAGTAGGCGAAGATGTCGTCCAGCGTATCCGCATCCAGGGTACGGAGATTCCAAACCAGCAGTTCGTCGGATGCAGCGCAGGCGATACGCTTCCGCGTCTCGGCGGGCAACGGTCCGAAACGGGCGTAAAGCAGGGCTTCAAGTATTTCGCGGCGCGCCGCGATCAAACCCTCCTGCAAACCTTCGTGGCGGCCTTCCACCAGGCCCTCGTGTCGCCCTTCGGCATGCCCGCGTTCCCAGCCGTGGCGCTGCCATGAATCCATGTAAGGCATCTTCTTCACTCCTTCCAGAAACAGAATCTGATCCTCAAACGAGCGCTGCAGCTCCTCTGGCAGCGCCATCATCCAGTCGAGCACGCGCATTGTGGTAATGACGCGTTGAGCGCACCAGTGCTTCTCGTACAGCAAACTCGCGAGTATGAGTTTCACGTCGGCGCGTTGTGTCAACTGATGACTCGTTGCCCGCGTCATCAAATGGGCTGCCGTAACAAGCGCGAACATGTTTTCACTTCGTAACAGCTCTGTCATGCGGCCCTGATAATCTAGTAGCTTCACTACTGGAAAGCTTAGACATAGCCTGCAGTCGAAAAGTTCATACCGAAATTCGCAGGGCCGCCAGCCTGTGCTGGCATCGGCCAGCACCACCAGGCTGGAAATAGGGCAGCGGTAGCGGTCATACAGGCGGTAGTGATAGGTGAACAGGCGCTCGGCAAAATCGCGCTCGCGCTGTCCTTGCACCTCGATGTGGATATAGACCAGCCGGGGCGAGCGGTCCAGAGTGGCAACGCGGACCAGCTTGTCCAGCCGGCGGCGGCCGACGCGGGCGGCGCGGCTCAGCTGCGCCAGTTCCTGGTCAAGGAAAACCGGCGTGCTTTGCCAGTCGATGGCCGCGTGCGCAGCAGGGAAAAAGAAGGCGAGGAAATCGCCGAAGCATTCGGTAATTGCCGTCTTCCATGGGCTGTCGTAGTTGTCCATCCTGGGTTGGACAACACGCGGCTGGCTTGGTGGCGGCGCGCAGGCAAACAACTGATCTATATCAAAAGCCGGACGGCGATGGTTGGGTGCAGCGCAGCATGCTATAATAGTGGGTTCAGTGCAGCCGCACTCACAGTTTTTCTGTAAATACACTAATCATGTCTAATTCCAAACGCGCAATTCGTAACATCGCCATCATCGCTCACGTTGACCATGGCAAGACCACCCTCGTGGACCAGCTGCTGCGCCAGTCGGGTACTTTCCGTGAAAACCAGCAGGTCGATACCCGTGTCATGGACTCGAACGACCTCGAAAAAGAGCGCGGCATTACGATTCTGTCGAAGAATTGCGCCGTTGAATACGAAGGCACCCACATCAACATCGTCGACACTCCGGGCCACGCCGACTTCGGCGGCGAGGTGGAGCGCGTGCTGTCGATGGTGGACTCGGTGCTGCTGCTGGTCGATGCCCAGGAAGGCCCGATGCCGCAGACCCGTTTCGTGACCCGCAAGGCGCTGGCCCTGGGCCTGAAGCCTATCGTCGTCGTGAACAAGATCGACCGTCCTGGCGCGCGCGCCGACTGGGCCATCAACCAGACCTTCGAACTGTTCGACAAGCTGGGCGCCAACGACGAACAGCTGGACTTCCCTATCATCTACGCATCGGGCCTGAACGGCTATGCCGGCCTGGATGAATCCGTGCGCGGCGGCGACATGAAGCCGCTGTTCGAAGCGATCCTGAAATACGTGCCGGTGCGCGACGACAATCCGGACGGCCCGCTGCAGATGCAAATCACCTCGCTGGACTACTCCTCCTACGTGGGCAAGATCGGCATCGGCCGCATCTCCCGTGGCCGCGTGAAAGCGGGCCAGGACGTGGTGGTGGTGGACGGTCCGGGCGCGACCCCGATCAAGGGCCGCATCAACCAGGTGCTGAACTTCAAGGGCCTGGAGCGCGTGCTGGTCGATGAAGCCGTCGCCGGCGACATCGTGCTGATCAACGGTATCGAAGAAATCGGTATCGGCTCCACCATCTGCGCACCGGACAATATCGATCCGCTGCCGATGCTGACCGTCGATGAACCAACGCTGACCATGAACTTCATGGTCAACACCTCGCCGCTGGCTGGCCGCGAAGGCAAGTTCGTGACCTCGCGCCAGCTGCGCGACCGCCTGGACAAGGAACTGAAATCGAACGTGGCGCTGCGCGTTGCGCCGACAGACGACGACACCATCTTCGAAGTGTCGGGCCGCGGCGAGCTGCACCTGACCATCCTGCTGGAAAACATGCGCCGCGAAGGTTTCGAGCTGGCCGTGTCGCGTCCGCGCGTGGTGTTCAAGATGGTTGATGGCGTGCGCCACGAGCCGTATGAAATGCTGTCGGTTGACGTGGAAGAAGCCAACCAGGGCGGCGTGATGGAAGAACTGGGCCGCCGCCGTGGCGACCTGCAGAACATGGAATCGGACGGCAAGGGCCGCGTGCGCCTTGAGTACCGTATTCCTGCCCGTGGCCTGATCGGCTTCCAGGGCGAGTTCATGACCCTGACCCGCGGCACCGGCCTGATGTCGCACGTGTTCGATGCTTACGCACCGGTCGACAACAGCAAGGGCGAACTGGCCGGCCGCCACAACGGCGTGCTGATCTCCCAGGACGACGGCCAGGCCGTTGCCTACGCACTGTGGAAGCTGCAGGACCGCGGCCGCATGTTCGTGTCGCACAACGACCCGGTGTACGAAGGCATGATCATCGGCATCCACTCGCGCGACAATGACCTGGTGGTGAACCCGATCAAGGGCAAGCAGCTGACCAACGTGCGCGCCTCCGGCACCGACGAAGCCGTGCGCCTGGTGACGCCGATCCAGATGTCGCTGGAATACGCAGTGGAATTCATCGAGGACGACGAACTGGTGGAGATCACGCCGAAGTCGATCCGCCTGCGCAAGCGCTTCCTGAAAGAGCACGAGCGCAAGAAGGCCTCCCGCGAAAGCGCATAAGCCGCTCTCCGCAGCTCAAAAAAACCGCCGCCTCCGCAAGGACCGGCGGTTTTTTGTTACAGTAGGCTCATCAAGGCACAGGAGAGCACCATGACCGACCCGCTGCAGCTGGCAAGGCAGGCCACCGAATACTGGATCGACGCCTGGCAGCGTTCCATCCTCATGCTGGACGTGCAGCGGCAGCGCGGCAACGAGAGCAATGAACGTGCGGCCGAGACGGCGCCGCATGTACTGAGCTTCCAGTTCGAGCTGCTGGTGGACGGCAGTACCCTGCCGCGCCCCGTCAACTACGGCCTGCTGCGTATCGTGCCGCCGGACGGCGTGGAAATCGATCCGGACAAGCGGCCCTTCATCGTGTTCGATCCGCGCGCAGGGCACGGTCCCGGCATCGGCGGCATGAAGCAGGACAGCGAAATCGGCGTAGTATTGAAAGCGGGCCATCCCTGCTATTTCGTCGGCTTCCTGCCGCAGCCCGAGCCCACGCAGACGATTGAGGATGTGTGCCGCGCCGAGGCGCATTTCATCGAGCTGGTGGCCTCGCTGCATCCCGATGCGGAAGGCAAGCCTGCGCTGATCGGCAATTGCCAGGCCGGCTGGCAGATCATGATGACGGCGGCGCTGCGCCCGGACATCGTGGGACCGCTGATGCTGGCCGGTGCGCCGCTGTCCTACTGGGGCGGAGTGCGCGGCGGCAGTCCGCTGCGCTACCTGGGCGGCCTGCTGGGCGGCACCTGGCTTACCGCCCTGTCGGGCGATCTTGGCAACGGCAAGTTCGACGGCGCCCACCTCGTCAACAACTTCGAGATGATGAATCCTTCCAACACCTGGTGGAAGAAGGACTACCACGTCTATGCGAACGTGGACACGGAGGCGCAGCGCTTCCTCGATTTCGAAAAGTGGTGGGGCACGCCGGTGCTGCTGAATGCCCACGAAATGCAGTACATCGCGGACAATCTCTTCGTCGGCAACCGCCTCAGTAACGGCACCCTGCACGACAGCGAAGGCCGCCGCATCGACCTGCGCAATATCAGCTCGCCCATTATCGTGTTCTGCTCCTGGGGCGATGACATCACGCCGCCGCAGCAGGCGCTGGGCTGGGTGCTCGACCTGTACGAAGACGATGCGGCCATGGTGGCGGCAGGGCAGACCGTCATCTACTCCCTGCACCAGAGCATTGGCCACCTTGGCATCTTCGTGTCGGCTTCGGTAGCGAACAAGGAGCACAGCGAGTTTGCGCGTTCGATGGACCTGATCGACCTGCTGCCGCCGGGCTTGTACGAAGCTGTCTTTGTGCAGAAGGATGCCGGTACCGCGAATGCGGAGCTGGCGGCGGGCGACTATGTGGTGCGTTTCGAGCGCCGCTTCCTCGACGACCTGCGCGCGCTGGGCGGCAACGACGAAGCCGATGAGCGCCGCTTCGCCACGGTGGCGCGGCTGTCCGAAATCAATCTCGGCCTGTACCGCACCTTCGTCAGCCCGCTGGTGAAAGCGGCGGTGAGCGAACCGGTGGCGCAGGCGCTGCGCGACCTGCACCCCTACCGCCTGCGCTATGGCCTGCTGTCGGACAGGAATCCCTTAATGGCGGGCGTGGCGGCGCTGGCGGAACAGGTGCGCGCGCAACGCAAGCCCGCAGGCGAAGACAATGTTTTCCTCAAGCTGCAGGAGGCCATGGCTGCGCAGATCGTCGCCACGCTGGACCAGTACAAGGCTGTGCGCGACCAGTTTGAAGAAGCATTCTTCCTGTCCGCCTATGGCCAGCCCTTGCTGCAGGCCCTGGTCGGTCTTGGCAACGAGGCCTCAGGCAAGGCGCGCCAGCGCATCGGCCGCGACCTGGCGCGCGAATCCGTGCTGGCGGCGCAGCGCACCGAGGCGGCGAAGCGCCTGCATGCGGGCGGTGAAAGGGAAGCGGTGCTGCGCGCCATTCTCTACATCGCGCGCAGCCCGGAACTGCGGGTGGCGGACGAACGTGCCTTCGCCACGCTGCGCGAACTGCGCCAGCGCCTGCCCGCAAAGGAGCGCTTGCCGCTGGCGCGTTTCAAGGAGATTGTGCAGGAACAGAACATGATCCTGCAGCTGGATGAGGAGAAGGCGATGGAAGCTTTGCCTTCGCTGCTGCCGGCGGACAGCGAGGCGCGCAGCAGGGGGCTGGCAGGCGTTCACCAGATCATGACTGCGGCAGGACCGCTGCACGGCGAGGCCGCGCAGCGCATGAGGAGGGTGGCCGCGCTGTTCGGCGCAGCGCCGTAGCGGCGCAGCGCTTCCGGCGAATCAGGAGCCGAAGCCGCCGCCGCCCGGGCCCATGCCGCCAGGTCCCATTCCCCCCGGGCCCATTCCCGGCCCCATCCCCGGGCCCATCCCCGGGCCGCCGGGGCCACGCTGGCGCATCTGGCTGCCGTTCTGCGGCAGGCCGCCGAATCGGTATTGCAGGCCGATGTAGGCCACGCGGCCGTCAAAGCGGCGGGTCGACGTTTCGCGCAGGGCGAAGGTATCGGTGACGGTGCGGATCCTGTTCTGGTCGAAGATGTCGGTAACGGTCAGCACCGCCGCCAGCTGGTTGTTGAAGGCGTGGCGCAGCGTCAGGTTCACGGTGGTATTCGGCTCGCGGTAGCCCTGGCCGGTCAGCGTTTTGCCCTGTGTCTGCACGGCTGCCTGCACCATATCGCTTGGCGTGGCCTGCCAGTTCAGGCGCAGGCGGCCGGTCAGCGTGGAGGCATTGCGTTTGCTCTGCGAGCCATCCATCTCAAGCACCGTCTGTTCGCTGCGCGCCACATTGCCGCTGGCGTTCAGCGTGAGCGTCGGCATCAGCTTGCCGGTCAGCGAAAACTCCATGCCGCCGGAAGTCGTGCTGCCGGCGTTGTCGCGCGTGGTCAGCAGCACGGTATCGCTGATGAAGTACTTGCGGTCGAGGATGGAGTCGGTCTCCTTGCGGTAGTAGCCGCGCAGGTTCGCTTCCAGGCCGAACAGGCGGCTCTCGTAACCCAGTTCGAAGGAATCCGTTTGCGCAGGCTTGAGCTTCGGATTACCCGACGAAACGTTCAGCTCATCGCGGTACAGCACCACGGGATTCAGGTCGGCTGCGTTGGGCCGGCGCAGGCGGTGCGCGTAAGCGAAGCGCAGCTGGGTGTCGTCGCTGTATTTGTAGGTGGCGAAGAAGCTGGGAATCAGGTTGGTGTAGCTGTTCGATGCGCTGACTTTGGCGGTCAGCTGGTCGATGTCCATCTCGGTGTGCTCGGCGCGCAGGCCACCCAGCACGCCCCATTTCTCGTTGAGGCGCATCTGGTAGGAGCCATAGACCGCCGTCACCACTTCCTTCAGCTCGAACTGGTTGCTGCGCAGCGCGTTCGGCGTGCCCACCTGCGTCACGGGATCGATATTGGTGTATTCGTTCGACGTGTCGTTCTCGTTCTGCGCAATCTTGTAGCCCAGCTTGATGATGCCCCTGGCGGTCGGCAGCTCGTAGTCGCCGCTGTAGTCGATGATGCGGGTCAGGTTGTCGCTCTGCTGCGCGCTGTCCAGGTTCACGCCGGTGGGCGGGCGCACCGCGTAAACATTGCGATAGGCGCTGTCGGCATTCACGTCGGCGGACGACATGCGCAGGTCCATCTTGAAGATTTCGCCGTTCGTGTCGCCCTTGTGGTCCCAGCGCGCATTCCACGACCAGGTCTTGCCATCGCCTTCGCGGCGCGTGCTGCGGGTGTAGTCGCTGGTTACGTCCTGCGCTTCGTTGAGCGACAGGTAGCGGTCGCTGCCATGTGCATCGTTGCTGCGCTTGGAATACGTGAGCTGCGCGCCCAGGGTGTCCTTGTCGCCCAGGTTATAGGTCACGCCCGCATTCATGGCGGCGTTGTCGTTCAGGCCCGAGGAGGAGGAAGTCTGGGTGTTGTGCGAGAGGGCGCCGGTGCGCTGGTCCACGCGGTCGCGGATTGCGTCGCCCACCGAGTTGCGGCCGTCGTGGCGCACATTGACGCCGCCCTGGAAGCCCCACAGGCCTTCGTTATAGGAGCCGGACAGCGCGCTGTTATAGCGCCCTTCGGTGCCCACGTTCGCGTTCACCACGCCAAAGCCGCCCGGACGGCGCGAGCGACGCATCACCAGGTTGATGATCGGGCCGCCGCCGCCTTCGTTGCCGAACTGGGCGCCGGGATTGTTGATCACCTCCACCGACTCCAGGTCTTCCGCCGGAATCGACTGCAGGGCAGGGCCGCGGTTATCGCCCTGCATCATGGCCGAGGGCTTGCCGTCCACATAGACCTGCACATTGCTGCTGCCGCGCAGCGTCAGCGAGCCGTCGGGATCGACGTTCACGGACGGCACATTGTTCAGCGCATCGGCGGCGGAGTTGTTGCTGGCCGCGGCATCGGACTTCACATCGTAGACCTGGCGGTCGATGCGGTTGGTGGGCCGTTCAGCGGAGACGGTCACGCTCGGCGTCGTACCGGCCGGCGGCTCGGCGGTGACGGGAGGCGTTGCAGTCGGCGTTGCTGGCGGTTTGGCTGGCTGGGCTGGTGGAACGGGTGTAGTCTGGGCGAAGGCGGCGCCGGCACACAGCAGGAGCGCGCCGGCGCCGGAGCGGGGCGAGATTGTCGGTTTCATATCGACGACGATTGTAGCCGACGGCTCGTGAGCAAATATGTCCGTTGTGTAACAGCGTTGTAAAGACAGGTAAATGCGATGCCGGTATAATGTCCGGTCCTTCTTTCGATTCATAGCCAGCATGACCGACACCGCTACGACTACCGCGCCACGCGGCCGCCGCCTCAGCGTGGCGCCCATGATGGACTGGACCGACCGCCATTGCCGCGTATTCCACCGCCATATCAGCAAGCACACCTGGCTGTACACGGAGATGGTGACGACGGGCGCGCTGGTGTACGGCGATGTTGAGCGCCACCTGCGCTTCAATGAGGAAGAGCACCCGGTCGCCCTGCAGCTGGGCGGCAGCGACCCGCACGACCTGGCCGTCAGCGCGAAGCTGGGCGAAAAATGGGGCTATGACGAGATCAACCTGAATTGCGGCTGCCCTTCGGAGCGCGTGCAGAAGGGCGCGTTCGGCGCCTGCCTGATGGCCGAGCCGGAGCTGGTGCGCGACTGCGTGAAGGCCATGCGCGACGCGGTGAGCATCGATGTCACGGTCAAGCACCGCATCGGCATCGACCAGAGCGAGAGCTACGATTTCGTGCGCGACTTTGTGGGCACGGTGGCCGAAGGCGGCTGCACGACTTTCATCGTGCATGCCAGGAATGCGATCCTGAAAGGGCTGTCGCCGAAAGAGAACCGCGAGATCCCGCCGCTCAAATATGAGTACGCCTACCAGCTCAAGCGCGACTTCCCGCAGTTCGAAATCCTGATCAACGGCGGCATCAAGACCGAAGCCGAGATCGACGAGCACCTGCGCCATGTGGATGGCGTGATGCTGGGCCGCGAGGCCTACCACAACCCCTACCTGATGGCCGGTTTCGACCAGCGCTATTACGGCAGCACCGACCCTGTCAAATCCCGCCTTGAAGTGCTGGAGGCGATGATTCCCTACATCGCTGCCCAGCTGGCGAAAGAGGGCGGACGCGGCCTCAAACTCAATTCCATCACCCGCCATATGCTGGGCCTGATGCAGGGCCTGCCCGGCGCCAAGTCCTTCCGCCAGACCCTGTCCGACAGCAAGCGGCTTGCATCCGGTAACCCGGAATTGCTTCGGGAAGCACTGCAGCGCACCCCTCATTTGTCTTGAATTTGCCTGTTTCACAATGCATTTGTAGGCATTGTGGCGAATTCCCCATACAAAGTAAGTTTGCGTAGAATTTAGGCAGAATTTGCTTGCCGTGTGGCAATGAAGCCATCTATAATTTCAGAAAATACACAGATAATCACAGTTTGCAACTGTGAAACAGGGACGAAAAACGACAGCTTATCGCCGTTTCGTCTCCATTTTTTGCATTCGCAGTCATTGTTTGCTACTGTCAGGTCTTGCGTAGCAGCAAGGAACAGTGGATGTGGTCAACATGCAAATTGATTGCATTCCTGGGCAATCTTTAACAATCGTCACTTACGAAGAGCCGAAATGAATTTAAGCAAAATGAAGGTTGGGACGCGTCTGGGTCTCGGGTTTGCGCTGGTGCTGGTTTTCCTGATCGCTGTTACCAGCGTGGGTATCCTGCGGATGGGGCAGATCCAGGACCGCCTGGATCATGTGGTTTCATTCAATAATGTGGTGAACCGCCTCGTCGTCGACATGCGCAACAATGTGTCCGACCGCATCACTTCGCTTCGTATTCTGACGCTCATGGCCGATGCCTCCGATATGGAGCCGGAAATGAACAAGATCAAGGACCAGGCTGCGAAATACCAGGATTCGCTGAAGAAGCTGGAAGTCAAATTTGCGGCGGAAGGCACGCCGGAAGAAAAAGCGCTGCTGGCGCAGATCAAGGAGCATGAAGGCGTGGCCATGCCGGCCATCGCCAAGGCTTCCGAAATGTGGCTGGCCAATAATGCGGTCGAAGCGACCAAGGTGCTGATCAAGGAAATCCGTCCTGCGCAGAAGAAGTGGATGGAAGCGCTGGACCAGCTGGGCAAGCTGGAAGAGAAGCTGAACGCCCAGGTGCAGGTGGATGCGGCCAACGGCTACGAGAACGCCCGTAACTTCATGATCGCCATGGGCCTGCTGGCCGTGCTGATCTCGCTGGCTGCCGCGTATGTGATTACCCGCGGCCTGCTGAAGCAGCTGGGCGGCGAACCAGACTACACCGCCTCCATCGCCGGCTCCATCGCCAACGGCGACCTGTCGATCTCGATCGACACCGCCGCCAACGACAAGGACAGCCTGCTCGTGGAAATGAAGGAAATGCGCAACAGCCTGGTGGGCATCGTGGGCCAGGTGCGCGTGGGTACCGAAACCATCGGCACCGCATCGCGTGAAATCGCCGCCGGCAATATCGACCTGTCGTCCCGTACCGAAATGCAGGCCTCCTCGCTGGAGAAGACCGCGTCGGCGATGGAAGAGCTGACCTCCACCGTGAAGCAGAACGCGGACAATGCCCGCGAAGCCAACGAGCTGGCCGCCAATGCATCGGAAGTGGCGCGCAAGGGCGGCGCCGTGGTGTCGCAGGTGGTTGACACCATGAGCTCGATCAACGAGTCCTCGCGCAAGATCGTGGACATCATCTCCGTGATCGACGGCATCGCCTTCCAGACCAACATCCTGGCGCTGAACGCCGCGGTGGAAGCAGCCCGCGCCGGCGAGCAGGGCCGCGGCTTCGCCGTGGTGGCCGCCGAGGTGCGTAACCTGGCCCAGCGTTCCGCTGGCGCCGCAAAAGAAATCAAGGCCCTGATCGACGACTCCGTGGAGAAAGTCGGCGCCGGCACCAAGCTGGTGGGCCAGGCCGGTGTGACGATGGACGAAGTGGTGTCCTCGGTGCGCCGCGTGACCGACATCATGGGCGAAATCGCCAACGCCTCGCAGGAGCAGAGCGCCGGTATCGAACAGGTGAACCTGTCGATCATCGAGATGGACAGCATGACCCAGCAGAACGCCGCGCTGGTGGAACAAGCCGCCGCCGCCGCGCAGAGCCTGCAGGACCAGGCCGGCGAACTGGCCCGCGTGGTCAGCATCTTCAAGCTGGAAGCCGGTGAAGAGCGCGCCGTGGCTGCCGCTGCCGCGCAGCAGGCTGCCCAGCAGACCGCCGTGGTGAAGCCGATCGCTGCCCGCCCGGCCGCCAAGAAAGCCATCGTGCCGGCGCCTGCCGCACCGAAGCCCAAGAAAATCGCAACGGCCACCGCCGGCGCCGATGAATGGGAAGAGTTTTAAGCAGTATCAGTAGTAGTTTCAAGCAGCACTTCCGCCGCGCCTGGGGTAGGCGCGGTAGCAACATGTTCTTAATAATTAGATTTTTGGAAAAGCAAATGAATAAGCGTCTGATCGGTTTTATCGCAGCATCCCTCGTTTCCTCCGCCGCCTTCGCGTCGGAAGTGCCAGCCACCTTCGATGCGAAGAAGTGCAAGGCAGAGTATCCGAAAGCTTCCCTGCTGAATGAAGAGCAGGGCGCTGTCACCATGTCCTTCCTGGTCTCCGCTGCTGGCGACGTGATGGACTCGAAAGTGGAAAAATCCAGCGGCTACAAAAACCTGGACAAGGCAGCCATCAAGGCCATCAGCGCCTGCAAGTTCAAGCCAGGTACCAAGGACGGCGCCGTAGCACAAACCTGGACCAAGGTTGACTACGTCTGGTCGCTGTAAAAACTGATTCAAATACACACTGGGGAAATCAGCATGTCCACGAATAAGCGTTGTTTGAGTGTTATGGCAGCAGTGCTCGCTCTGAGCGCACCAGCGGCATTCGCCGCCGAAGTTCCGGCCAGCTTCGATGCCAAAAACTGCAAGGCCGAATATCCGAAGGCATCCCTGATGAACGAAGAGCAGGGCACCGTGTCGATGTCCTTCCTGGTGTCCGCCGGCGGCGACGTGAAGGATTCCAAGATCGACAAGTCGAGCGGCTTCAAGAACCTGGACAAGGCAGCCATCAAGGCCATCAGCGCCTGCAAGTTCAAGCCTGGCACCAAGGACGGCGCAGCTGCCGAAACCTGGACCAAGGTGGACTACGCGTGGAAACTGGACTGATATGTCCCCAGCAAAAAAGCCGGCTCGCGTGAGCCGGTTTTTTTTCGTCCCCACATCTGCTAATCTGGCACGATGAAATACCTGCTCTGCCTGCCCGTACTGCTCTGCGGCTGCGCCCTGATGCGCGACGCGCACGATCCCGCCAAGGATAAGCAATACGTTTCCGTCATCAACGCGCTGACCTGGACCAATCCGGTCTCGGGCAAGCGGGACGGCGTGCGCACCAGCTGGCCCATCACGCAGCTGGCCGGCCACGAGGAGATTTTCCCGCTGGCGCAGATCAGCAAATGTCCGTCGTCCGATGCCAAATCCTGCGCCTGGGGCATCCTGAGCGCCTCGCGCAATATCACGCGCTACAGCTATATGGCAGGCGGCGTCACGCTGGACCTGGGCCTGGACGTGGATGTGCACCGCCGCCAGCAGGACCGGCGCCGCAATTTCCATACTTCGATGGCGATTCCTTCCGACGTGCCTGCGCTGAGCTACCAGAAGCTGGTCAAGCAGGCGGTGGCGCTCCCCTACGGCAAGGTCTACACCATTGAGCTCGACTACGGCATGCAGTTCGCCATCTGCGCGCTGCGCATGGATGAAAGCGGGCGTGCGCTGGATCGCTGCGATATCCCGTATATTTAAAGCGCGGCGAGGCATTTGCCTGGCGCGTACACCGGGAGCAGCGAGCATGGCGCAATCGAAATCGACGGGATCACAGAACAGGCAATCGGGCGACACTGAAATGGAATCGAAAGCTTCGCCTTCGAAAGCGAAGTCCGGCAAGGACGCCGCGAGCCACACCAAAGCCAGCACCGGCAAGGGCGCGGGCGGCGGCAAAAAACAGAAACGCAATCACTGATCCGTTTGCGGAAATTTCTCTGTTGTATGCGCCTGTAACGAGGTGTAAAACTGAGGCAGGGAAGCGCGAAATTCCCTATAGTTCTCTATTGGGAGGATTTTGCTATGAAGAAGAGCTTATTGCTATTGCCAGTCGCAGCGCTGGCGCTGGTGGGCTGTGCAAGCCAGCCGTATTACGCCCAGCCGTCGGATCCGTATGCATGGCGCACAGTCTCGGTGACGCCGCTGCCGGCAGGCACCATTGCCAGCTCGGGCTCGCGCGTGGAATATACAACTGAGGAATTGCCGCCTGCCCGCACCGTTACCTATGTGCCGCAGCCGGTCTATGTGCCTGCACCGGTATATGCACCGGCCCCTGCTTACTACTATCCGCCGGTATCGATCGGCTTTGATTTTATTTTTAGCAACCACCACCGCCACGGCTATCGTGGCTGGGGCCGCGGCCGCCGCTGATACTTAATGCAGCAGGAAGAAGTGGGCGGTGTTCATCGCATCGGTCGAGCACAGGAGATAAGTGGCCGTGCCGACCAGGCTGAGAAGGGCAGTGCTGAAAGTAAGAGGAATGTGCCGTAACATGATGGGCTCCTTGATGGACGCTTTTTGTATGGTTCCATCTTAAAGAAGCCTTAAGCCGCAGTCATCGGCAAAAGTTTCGCGAAATTGTAGGACTTTTACTCGTGGAAAGGGGCAAGTCGTCTGACTTGCCCTTTTTGCGTTATTTCTTGCCCCAGCTGATGGCGGGGCCATCCGGCGCCGTATCCAGCGCATTGGAAAGGGCCAGCCACTCGGTCAGCTTCTGCGGCTGGCGCACCATGATGCCATTGCCATCGATCACGCCGACCTGGTCCAGCAGCTTGGCGTCCATCTTCGCTTTCGACACGGTAGGCGCATTCGACACCATGCGGTCATAGGCCTTGCGCGCCTTGCTTTCCCACTTGTGCAGGCTGCTTTCGTCGAAGCGGTTCGATTCGAAGTAGACGGTCAGCGAGCCGTCCGGATTGCCGAAACCGACGATGCCCGCGCCCTTGCGAATGGTGGTCGAGGCTGCGAGGTCGAATTCGCTGTTGGGAACAAAGACCGCCGCCATGCCGTCCACATCCGGCCGGCCTATCGGGGTCTCTTTGCTGTAAGTCGTGATTTCGGGCTCGTAGGGCATGATGCTCGGGGAAAAAAATCGAGCTCTCATTTTATCGCTAAACCGATGCCTTGAGGAAAAGGGAAGCCCAAATACCACAGCTGTTTTGCGGCTGAGATGGGTACTTGATTATTAGTACATAGGCCTTATCGCATTTTTAATAAGCTGAGCAGCGTTAACTCTAATTAAAAAGGAAAAAGATGATGAGAACGCTACTTCAGCAAACACTGGTCGCCGCCGCAACCCTGATTTTCACCGCCAGCGCTTATGCAGGCATCGGCACGGCATCCGCTAATGATGCACATTTAGCGGGTGACGCTGCCGATGCTTTCGCATATAAAGACAGCTGGAATCCCCAGCAAGGGCCGAATGGAAATACCAGCGGCTTTTTGTCGGCATTCAGTTCTTATGGCAGCGGCCCCTGGTCACTGCTGAGCAAAATGGACAATGGCGATAAATCCGATACCTGGGGCTATTTGAAATTCACCTTCGACGATACCTGGGGACCGGGCGGCGTGTGGACGGTAAAAAACCTCAGCATGGACAAGGCGATCACCATCGACCTGGTCATGGCAATTCATGCCGGCAACCAGGGCGGCGCCTGGTTGTTCGACAACCAGCTTATCCTGCCCGGACAGACACTGAACGGCGACTGGCTGATCGGCTGGACAGTCGGAAACAATAACCTCGTCACCGGCAATGGCCGCAACCACGGGCCCAACAATCCCGACTTTTCCAATATGACGATCTTCGGCCGCGACAAGATCATTACCCAGGTGCCGGAACCGGAGACCTACGGCATGCTGCTGGCCGGCCTGGCTGCGCTGGGCGCCTTCGCGCGGCGCCGTGCACGCGCCGTCTAGCGGCGCCTCCAAGCCAGGATCGGGCGCGATTGCGCCAGCTTCTGGCGCGCCCCGGGGGATGCGGGCCTGCGCCGGGTCATCGGCGCGGGCTGTATGGCATTTTCCGGGCTTAATGGCGGCGGGGAGCGAGCTTGCCGACGATACCGGACGGGAAAAAGTAAATCGCGAGAATAAACAAAATCCCCAGCCATAATAGCCAGCGGTCCGGATGTAATGCGGCTTCCAGCAGCGGCATTCCGGACACTGCGCCTGCCGCTTCCGCCATCAGCGATTTGAGATAATTATTCGCCAGAATAAAGAGCGCGGCGCCGATTACTGCGCCATACATGGTTCCCATACCGCCAATTACCACAATCAGCAGAATATCCGTCATGACTTCGAAACCCAGCGTGGTTTTCGGGCCCACATAGCGCAGCCATAATGCCATCAGGGCGCCGGCCAGCGCGGCAGCAAGCGCGCCGATGCAATTCGCCGCAATGCGGTACAGCACGGTACGATAACCCAGCGCTTCGGCGCGGAATTCATTCTCGCGGATGGCTTGCAGCACGCGGCCGAAAGGCGAGTTGACCACGCGCAACAGGCACAGGAAGAGCAGCACGGCGCCGCCGAACACGATGTAGTAGGTGATCAGCTTGCCGTCCAGGGAACGGCCCATGAATTCGCCGAACTCGGTGGCGGGCGACAGCAGCTCCGGCACGCTGAAGGTCTTGCCGTCCTCGCCGCCGGTCCAGTCGGACAGCTGCGAGGCCAGCACCGCGAAGGAGGAGGCCACGGCCAATGTGATCATGGCGTAGAAGATGGCGCGCACGCGCAGCGCGAACAGGCCGATGATGAAGGCCAGGGCCAGTGTCAGGGCCAGCGCAGCGGCCAGCCCGAGCGCCATGCCGCTCCAGCCAGGCTCATCGCCTGAGAGGCCGAGGCCGACCCCGTAGGCGCCGATACCGAAGAACATGGTGTGGGCGAAGGACACGATGCCCGTATAGCCGAGCAGCAGGTCGTAGGAAGCCACCAGCACGATGTACACGCAGATGGTGGCGGCCGTATTCAGCGGGCGCGCGCCGCTGGTGATGAAAGGCGCGAGCGCCAGGCCCAGCACCACCAGCACCAGCAGGATGGCCAGCGTGCGGCTGCGCGGCAGGTCGCCGGAGAACAGGGAATTCAGCATCTTATTTCCTCGACAGGCCGGCCGGACGCCACAGCAGCACGGCGATCATCAGCACGATATGGGACACCAGCGCGAGCTTGGGCGCCAGGAAGCCGGCATAGTTTGCGGCCAGCGCCATCAGCAGCGCGCCGATGAAGCAGCCGCTCACGGAGCCCAGGCCGCCGATGATGACGGTAATGAAGATCATCACCATGACCTCGCCGCCCATGGAGGCGCTCAGCGTTTCCTTGTACAGGCCCCACATCACGCCGCCCAGGCCCGCCAGCGCGGAACCGGCCGCGAACACGGCGATGAAGAGGCGGCGGATGCGGTAGCCCAGGGCTTCCACCATTTCGCCGTTCTCCACGCCGGCGCGGATCAACAGGCCGATCTTGGTGCGGTTCAGCACCAGCGACAGCACGAGGAAAACCAGCAGGCCCACCACCACCGCCAGCAGGCGGTATTTTTCGATGGCCGCATCGCCGATGACGATGGCGCCGCGCAGCGCGGCAGGCAGCGGCATCGGCTTGTGGTCCGAGCCCCAGATCACGTTGATCAGCTGTTCGACCACGATCATGCCGCCCATGGTGATCAGGATCTGTTTCAGGTGCTGGCCATAGACCGGCATGATGACCAGGCGTTCGAAGGCCCAGCCCAGCACCGCCGTCACGGCCATCGCCATCAGGATCGCCAGGCCGAGGGCGCCGAGGTTCATCCACAGCGATTCCGCTTCCAGCCAGCCCTGCATGGGAATCAGCACCAGCGTGGCGGCAAAGGCGCCCACCGACACAAAGGCGCCGTGGCCGAAATTCAGCACGTCCATCAGGCCGAACACCAGCGTAAGGCCGCTGGACATAATGAAGATCATCATTCCCATCGCCAGCCCGGCCACGGTCAGCGTGACCCAGGTGGGGAAGCTGCCGACCAGCGGCAGCATGGCCAGCATCAGCGCGGGCGCCAGCAGCAGCGGCACATAGTCGCGTGGAACGGATGGCAGCGTCGTATCGCTCACGTTCCCTCCTTATTGGTGTGAATCGAGGGCCAGGCCGAGCAGGCGTTCCTGCAGGGCGCGGTCCGAGGCCAGTTCGGCCATCGCGCCACTGTGCACGATGCGGCCGTCGTCCATCACGGCCACCGTATCGCCCAGCTGGCGCACGAAATTGAAATTCTGCTCCACCAGCAGCACCGTGGTCTGGCCCTTCAGCTGGCGTATGGCTTCGGCCAGGTTCTGGATGATGGCGGGCGCCAGGCCCTTGGTGGGCTCGTCGATCAGCAGCAGTTCGCGCGGCTCGATAATGGCGCGCGCAATCGCCACCATCTGCTTCTGCCCGCCCGACAGCTTGCCGGCCGGGTAGTTCCAGAATTTTTTCAGCGCGGGGAAGAAAGAGAAGATCCATTCCAGCCGCGCCGTGTCCATTGGGCCGCTGCGCGCGGCGAGATAGAGGTTCTCGCGCACCGTGAGGTCGCTGAACACGGCCATCGATTCCGGCACATAGGCAATGCCGGCCTGCGCGATGTCCGGCGTGCGCAGTGCCGTCATGTCGCGGCCATTGAATGTGATCTTGCCGGCGCTGGCCTGCCACAGGCCCATGATGGTGCGCAGCGTGGTGGTCTTGCCCGCGCCGTTGCGGCCGAGCAGAACGGACAGGCCGCCGCGCGGCACCACCAGGTCCACGCCTTGCAGGATATGGTATTCGCCGATGTGCGTGTGCACGCCGGACAGGGTGAGCAGGGCGTCAGTCATGTGTTGCGGTTCCGAGGTAGGCTTCCTGCACGATGGCGGACGACATCACGGCGGCAGGTTCGCCATCCGCCACCAGTGCGCCGTTGTGCAGCACGATGATGCGGTCGGCCAGCGCCCGCACCACGTCCATCTTGTGCTCCACCAGCAGCACGGCCTTGTTGCGCTCCGCCTTCACCTGGTGGATCAGGTCCAGCACCACGGGCACTTCGTCCACGCTCATGCCGGCGGTGGGTTCATCGAACATCATCACATCCGGTTCCAGTGCGAGCAGGATAGCCACTTCCAGCTTGCGCTTGTCGCCATGCGAGAGCGCGGCGACGGCGGTGTCGCGGCGGCCCGCCATGGCCACGCGCTCCAGGTAATGGTCGGCACGCGCGATCAGGTCTTTGTGGCTGGACCAGATGGACCACAGCTTCATGCCTGCATTGGCGCGCGCCTGCACCGCCAGCCGCACATTCTCGTGCACCGTGAGATGGGGGAACAGGTTGGTGAGCTGGAAGGCGCGGCCGATGCCCTTGCGGGTGCGGTGCGCCGGGCCGCTGCCGGTAATGTCCTCGCCGCGCAGCAGCACCTTGCCGC
Source organism: Pseudoduganella rhizocola (assembly GCF_045984285.3). Classification (NCBI taxonomy): domain Bacteria; kingdom Pseudomonadati; phylum Pseudomonadota; class Betaproteobacteria; order Burkholderiales; family Oxalobacteraceae; genus Pseudoduganella; species Pseudoduganella rhizocola. The sequence continues at coordinate 69,537 of NZ_JBJQIK030000012.1, read as the reverse complement.
TGGTGGCGGGCAACTGGCCGGACATCAGGTTGAAGTAAGTGGTCTTGCCTGCGCCATTCGGGCCGACGATGACCGTCAGCTGGCCCGAATGGAAATCGGCGCTGACGTCATCGACGGCCGTATGGCCGCCGAAGCGGACCGTCAGCCCGCGGGTGGACAGCAGTGGCGTCATCGATCAGCGCTTGTTCTTGATTGGTACAGGCAGTTCGGATGCCGGGATTTCACGCACCAGCTCCAGCAGGTCCCATTCGGACTTCTGGTCCTTCTTGATGCGGAAGTGGTACATCGATTGCAGCGCCTGGTGGTCTTCCTTGCGGAAGCTCATCTTGCCTTTCGGCGTGTCGAACTCCATGCCTTCCATGGCGGCGATCAGCTTGTTGGTATCGCCGCCGCCGGCCTTGGTCAGCGCAGTCACCACGGCGCTCGCCGCGGTGAAGCCGCCGGCGGTGAACATGTCCGGCGGCGCCTTGTGGCGCTTCATGTGCTCGGCCACCAGCCAGTCGTTCATCTTGTTCTTCGGGAAGCCGTAGTAGTAATAGATGGTGCCTTCGGTGCCCGCATAGGCCTTCCAGGTTTTCAGAACCGGCAGGATATTGCCGCCCGGCGCCAGCGCGATGCCATAGCGCTCAGGCTTCATGTCGGCGATCTTGTTCATCGGGTTCGGACCGGCCCACACGATGGCGAGGGCGCGCGGCGGCGGCGCGTCTTTCAGCTTGTCGAACAGGCGCTGCGCCGGCGCGGTGAAGTCGGTGGCATTCTGCGGCGCGTATTCCTCATGCACGATCTTCGCCTTGCTGCCGGTGAGGGCCAGCGCTTCCTTGGCGGCTTTCACGGCGTCCTTGCCGAAGGCATAATCCTGCGCCAGCACGCCCACGCTGCCCTGCTTGAAGGTGGTAGCCGCGGCGAGGCCGTCCTGCATCGAATTGCGTGCGGTGCGGAAGATGTACTTGTTCCACTTGTCGCCGGTGATGGCATCGGCCACCGCGGGTTCCACGATCAGCACTTTCTTGTATTCGGCGGCAACCGGCAGCATGGCGATGGCGGAGCCGGAGGAAGTGGTGCCGACTGCGATATCCACCTTGTCGTCGCCGTAGGCTTCGGCCAGCAGCGTGCGGCCCAGGTCAGGCTTGCTCTGGTCGTCCTTGACGATGACTTTCAGTTTGCGGCCGTTGATCTGCATGGTGCCATTGGTCAGGTACTCCAGGCCCATCATGAAGCCCGTTTCGGTTTCCTTGGCATAGGGCTCCAGGATGCCGGTCTTGCCCGTGATGAGGGCGACCTTCAGATCCTGCGCCATCGCAGCCTGCGCGGCCAGCGCGGACGCCACTGCGGCAATCAGGGGAATCAGTTTCTTCATTCGGTGTCTCCGTTTATTGTCCGGTCTTAATATAGTTCAATCTACGCTGTCGAGGAAGCCGCGCAGCGCCTCCTGTGCGGCGGGTTCGCTCAGCATCGGCGCGTGGCCGATATCGGGGATCTCCGCAAACTGCATGCGCGGTGCCGCGGCGCGCATGGCATTCACCTGCTCCTGCTCGATCAGGTCGGACAGGCCTCCGCGGATCAGCAGGGTGGGGCGGCGCCGCGCCAGGCGGCGGAAGGCAAACTGCGCCACCATCGACGCCGCCTTGAGTTTGTTGGCGCGGATCGGCACGGCGATATTCGCGTCGTAACGCATCACCAGCTTGCCCTGTTCATCTTCGCGGAAAGCGCGGCGCGCCCAGCGCTCCCAATCGTCCCCGGTATTTGCGGGGAAGGCGACATCGTTGATCGACCGGATGTAGTCGGCAGCCTGCGGCCAGCTGGTGAATTCTTCACCGCGGCCGGTATAGGCGGCGATGCGCGCCAGGCCGCGCGGCGAAAGCGCCGGGCCCACGTCGTTCAGCACAGCCGCCGCAATCAGTTCCGACTTGCGCAGCGCGAGCGTCATCGTAATCAGGCCGCCCATCGACGTGCCGACGAATACGGCGCGCGCGATACCGAGGTCGTGCGCCAGCTTCACGATGTCGTTGGCATAGACGGCGGGCGTGTAGCGGTCGGGCTGGGGATCGTAGTCCGAGTTGCCGCGTCCGCGCACGTCGACCGCGATCACGCGGCGTCCCTGCCCGGCGATCCACGGCGCCACGTCCTCGAAATCGGCCGAGTTGCGGGTCAGTCCGTGGATGCAGATGACGGGAAGGCGTGCAGGTCCGCTGGCAGCAGGGTAGTCGCGCGCATACAGGCGCAATCCATCGTCGCTGAGGTAGCTGATCTCGGAATACATGGTCCTCACGGGCAGCGTTACAGGAGCGTGCAGTGTGCGGGAAATGCCGCGCGCGGTGAACCCGAGGCAGCGCCCACTCTGTGTGCAATTTTGCACAGCGTTCGCGTTGCAGAGCAAATTGATGCACAATACTTCATCATGAAAACACTTCCCGAATGGACCGACCTGCGCTACTTCCTGGAGCTGGCCCGCTCCGGCACCTTGTCCGGCGCCTCGCGCCGGCTGGAAGTGGAGCACACCACCGTCGCCCGCCGCATCGACCGCCTGGAGCAGCAGCTGGGCGCCACCCTGTTCGACCGCTCGCGCGAAGGCTATGAGCTGACCGAGATGGGCCAGGCGGTGCTGCCGCATGCGGAGGCGATGGAGAGCGCCGTGCTGGCGGCGCAGGGCCAGCTGTCCGGCACTGAAGTGGCGATCCGCGGCGTGGTGCGCCTGGGCGTGCCGGAAGCGCTGGGCGTGCGCTTTATCACGCCGCTGCTGGCGACCTATTTGCAGGACTATCCCGACCTCTCGGTGGACCTGCTGGTGCAGCCGCGCTTTGCCAACCTCGCCAGCCGCGAGGCCGACCTGGGCGTGACGCTCGATGCGCCGAACACGGGCCGGTATATGGTGACGCGCCTGGTGTCCTTCCGCCTCTACGTGTACGGCTCGCCCGAATACTTCGCGCGCCATCCGCCGATCAAGCGCCGCGCCGACCTGGCCGGGCATGACTTCGTCGATTATGTGCGCGACCGCCTCGCCAGCAATGAACTGAACTTCCTCGATGAACTTGGCGTGAATCCGCGCCGCCGCCTGTGCTGCACGGGCATGCTGGCGCAGGCCGAAGCTGCAGCGCAGGGCCTGGGCCTGATGATGGCGCCGCCCTATATGGCGCTGGATGGCCGCCTGGTGCCGGTGCTGCAGGATGAGATTTATGTGGAAAGAGCCTACTGGCTGGTTGCGCCAGTAGACCTGTATCGGCTGCCGCGCGTGCGCGCGGTGTGGGATTTGCTGCGGAAGTTCGCGGAATCGAAGCCAGGGCTGTTCGCCCTGGCCCGCTGACATCAGAACTTGTACGACGCGGTCAGCTTGTAGGTGCGCGGATCGCCGTAGTAGGTGGTGACGGTGTTGAAGAAGCCGCTGAAGTTGTAGCCCGACACCTTGTAGCGCTTGTCGCCCAGGTTGCGGCCATGCAGGCCAATCTGCAGCTTGCGGTCTGCCGAGGTCCACACCAGGCTTGCATCCCACAGCGAGAAGCCGCCTTGTGCCAGCATCAGGTTCGACGGCACCAGTGCATCCAGCGAAGCCACGCCGCTGGTGCGTACCATTTCGGTCTGGTACACCTTGCTCTTGTACGACAGGCTGTTGTTCAGGCTCATGCTGCCGCCGCGGCCGAACATATTGGCGGCCCACTCGTAGTTGGCGCTGATGTTGCCGGACGTTTTAGGCGTGTTCTGGAACTTGGCGGCATGCGCCACGTTGATCAGGGTTGCGCCCTGGGCCACCATCCATTCCTTGTACTCGGCATCGATGTAGCTAAGCATGCCGTTCAGGGTGAGCGCGTCGGTCACGCGGGCAACGGCTTCCAGTTCCAGGCCCTTGATCTTCGCCTTGCCGGCATTGGTCAGCGTGCCGGCGAAGCCGTTCACCTGGCCTTGCGCGTTGAAGGTCGGGATCGAGCCGGGAATCTGCACGTTTTTGTAGTCCGTGTAGAAAGCGGCGACATTGGTCTGCAGGCGGCCGCCGTTGGTGGAGGACTTCAGGCCCAGTTCCACGGTATCCACTTCTTCAGGATTCACGCCCTTGCGCTTTTGCAGCGAGGCCGGGGTGTTCGGACCGCCGGATGCCGTCAGGTCCATGCGCGGGTCGAACATGCCGCCCTTGAAGCCGCTCTGGTAGGTGCCGTAGACGTTGTGTTCCTTCGAGAGCTTGTAGCCGAAGCCCAGTTTCGGGGTGAACTTGGTGTCCTTGCGTTGCAGGTCGTCCGGGCCCAGGTCGGTGTTCGGCGCCAGGCCAACGGCATTCGGGTTGCCGAGGTTCGGCGAACCGGTCAGGCCGAGATAGGTGGCCTTGAAGATGTCTGCGGAACGCTCATCCTGCGTCCAGCGTGCGCCGACGCTGACGCTGAAGGCGTCGGTTACGTTGTAGCTGCCGTCTGCGTAGACGGCCCAGGTCTTGGAATCGATATCGTCGCGCGTCAGCAGCGACAGGCCGCCGGCCGCGTTATACAGCGTGTCGAATTCGTTGAAGGCATTGGTCTTCATGTAGAACACGCCCGCCACACCCTGCCACTTCGAGCCGGTGTAGGTCAGCTGGAATTCCTGGCTGTCCTGCTTGTCGCTGTAGATGGCCGGCGCTTCGAACAGCGGAGTATTCAGCGAATCGAAGTCGATCGGCGCGTAGGTCTTGGAAGAGCGGTGCGCGGTGACGGACTTGAATGCCAGTTCCGAATTCAGGGCGTAGTCGATGGTCAGCGAAGTGCCCTTGTTGGTCACTTGCTGGCGATGGCCATTAACCTTGTACAGGTTGGCGCGGGTGTCGTAGTCGCCGCTCAGCACCGGCTCATTGCCTGGCGCCGGACCGGTGGTCATGCGGTGGCCCTGCTTGGCTTCCGAATCATCCTTCGTATAGTCGGTGGCCAGGCGAACGAACAGGTCCGCATTCGGCGCCAGCTCGACGCTCACGCGGGCTGCGCCCACGTCCTTATTGTAGTTCTCGCGGCCGTTGATCACGTTCTTGCCGTAGCCGTCGCGGTTGAAGGTGCCCACGGTGGCGCCAATGCGCAGCATATCGTTGATCGGCGTGCTGCCTTTCAGGACCAGGTCCTTCTGGCCGTAGTTGCCCAGCGTGCCCCTGATCTCAAAGGATGGGACGGTAGAGAGCTTCTTGGTCACGTACTTGACCGCGCCGCCGATGGTGTTGCGGCCGTACAGCGTGCCTTGCGGGCCGCGCAGCACTTCGATGCGTTCCAGGTCGTAGATGTCGGTCAGCGCGCCTTGCGGACGGGCGAGGTAGACATCGTCCAGATAGATGCCGACGCCCTGTTCATAGCCCGCCACCGGATCCTGCTGGCCGATGCCGCGGATGAAGGCGGTCAGCGTGGTGTTGGTGCCGCGCGACGCTTTCAGCGTGGTATTCGGCACGATATCGGTCAGCGCGGTGATATCCGGCAGCGCCAGTTTCTCCAGCTTGGCGCCGGAGAGGGCCGTCACGGCGCCGGGCACATCCTGGATCAGTTCCGCACGCTTACGGGCGGTAACGATCACCTTTTCGACATCGCCGGCAGCCTGCTCACCGCCTGCCACCGCCTGGGCGAAAGCAGTGTTGGCGCACAGCGCGGGCAGGGCCAGCATCACCGCCGCAACCGAGCGGCGAAGTACGAAATTCTGTTCCGACAGACGCATCGAAGTCTCCTCATGTTTGTTATAGCTGAGGAGTGTGCATCTTTTGACTACTGTGCGAAACTGCCAGCTTCGCACTTACGTTGTGCGTTTTTGCACACTGTTTAGATGGCCGGACACTGCGTGTAGCTCAGGAGTGACACAAAGTCTCAGTGAAATGACATTGTCAGCATTTTTAAGGAATTGTTTTTGACATTGTCAAATTCTGGGCTAGAATTGAAGCATGTGCTTCTTGGAGGCTGCAAATGCGTGATGACTTGCATAAATCTGTTTCTTTGCGGCGCTCCTGGAGTGCTGTATTACGGAAACTATCCCGCGATAAGTACACGCCGGAGATGCTCGCGCCTTTTATCATAAATGCAGTCCATCAAGAAATATCTGGGCCAAACGGCAGTGATTGGCGCGCACTAGAAGCATTGATAGCTCAGCCGGATATCGACTTGTTTGAGGACGGTGTAACGTCGATGAGGCGGCGCTTACGACGCATGCAGGAGGGAGAGCTTACTGTCGGCGCGCGGCTTGCTTGTGAGATTGCCTTGGGAGTGCTTTCTGATAAAGGGTTATCAGCCTCGTTTTTTCGTGACGTAAGGCAGGCTGTTTGCTCTGCATATGCTTCGGACCAACTTGAATTAATCGTGGCCCAAGTTTTCAGCGCACGCGGGGCGGAGGAAGCAGAAGAAGTAGGAAAGCAATTTTCAAAGTCCTTGGAATGCTGCGATTTTTGTAACACAAGTTCCCCGCGGGCGCATAAAAAAACTGTCGATCAGTTGTTATCTACAGAACTGGAACTGAGTCTATGAACGCGCGTGATACTTCGCAGGTAGTGGGGACCGTCCGAGTAATTCAGCGTGGTGACTATCAAATCGCCGGTAACACTATACAACTCCCTATTGCTAACGCGCTTAACCTGCAGACTGAATTGCTGCATGAGGTTTGCTTTAGTGAGTTACGACCGTTATCCGAGGACTTGTCAATCCTCTTCGCCGCAATTAAATGCGCGGATAGGTCAATCCGTCGACACCATGCAAAGGGTTGGGCGCGACGTCTTTCGATTTCCGTGCCGGTATTCGAAGTCAACACTTGGCGAACAACGCCGGTGCATTCCACATTGATTAATGCGCTGGACTATCTGACTGGCGACGCGTGGCAAGTTAAATTTGTAGCACGCAGTGGAAAGCCGTTGGTGAGTCAGTCGGCGCCTCTCCTCAGCTCACCTGAGAGACAGCGCATTTTTATCCCGTTCAGCCACGGCTTAGACAGTTTCGCTCAAAGCGTTTTGCTTAAGGCAGCGGATGAAATTTGGGACATCATGCCTATTCACTTGCATGGTCGTAAAGCTAACCAAAATATGAAATTCGCGCGGCGTGGCGTCGAGCGAGGTGTGCCGCCTATTCCAGTTTCAGCAAAGGTTAGTGAACGAAAACATGCAGAGCTGAGTTTTCGTACACGCCCGTTCTTGTACAACGGCTTCGCGGCGTATGCCGCCGCGTTGTCTGGCGGGGGAACAGTTGTCATCCCTGAGAATGGACAAGGGAGCTTGGGTGCATCTCTCGTTCGACTGGGAGAAGAAGCTCCTCATCGAAGCTGCCATCCAGGTTTCACAACACGTTTGGCAGCGTTTTTCAACAACCTAACTGGCGCGGAAGTAAAGTTTGTTCACCCTGCGTTGTTCCAAACCAAAGGGCAAGTGTTGTCAGCGTTAAATGGATTGTTGCCTAATAGCCCAGAGTGGTTGCTGAGTCATACTTCGTGTTCGTATGATTCGCGCCAGTCAAACCGCGGAAGGAAGAAAGTTCACTGTGGCGTTTGCGGGAATTGCTTACTTCGACGCATGGGGCTCCACGCTGCAAATATCGAGGATGTCACCCCGTACAAGTTTCAAGACTTGCGTGCGACTAGCCTGGAGGATTCGATGCAAGAATCCGATACGTGTAAAACCTTATCAGCGTATCAAGATGTCGCTCACAATGGTGTCCGAAGCATGCATCGCCTCGCAGATGTCCTGTCTCCGCCGAATAGATACAGGGTTGCCGGAGAGGTCGATAGTCTTGCACATTACCTGAAACGCCCTTCGGATGACGTTCGTAATGACTATTTCGGTATGCTTACTCAACACCGCCAAGAATGGACGAATTTCCTAAGTAGTGCAGGAAAAGAATCATGGTTGGCACGCTTTACAAGAGGATGACATGGAGTTCGAACAAAAAGTTCGGCCAGAGGTGTTAGGAAACCGAGTTCGAGCCGCGCGTACCATTTGTCGCATGACGCAGGAAAGTGCAGCGTCTGAACTGGGGATGTCCAGGACCACTCTGGTAGCTATCGAAGCAGGAAAACGCGCGGTTAGTTCAGCCGAGCTTCGAAGAATCGCTGAGCTTTTCAAGGTAAGCGAAGGCGAGCTTTTGGATGTTGAAATACCCGCGATCGAGATGCCTGTCGAATTCCGCAGCAGTGCAATGTTGCCTGAATCGAAGGATGAGGTAGCCGTTGCTTCTTTCCTTAATCGCTTAGTAGGATCGATGCTTCAATTGGAACAGCTAGTCGGGTTTGCTCAGCCTTCACTGGATATCCCTGAAGTAGTAATCTCGCGAGATGAGCCGCTTGAACAACAAGCAGAAGACGCGGCTCTTGCGTTGAGGGCGAGATTAGGGTTAGGAATCGGTCCGATCCAAGACCTGAATGCATTGATGGACTCGGAGCTTGGGATAAGGATTTTTGAGCGAGGATTGCCGTCGAAGGTAAGCGGAGCCATGGCTTTTTCTGAGGGCATTGGAGGATTCGTACTTCTCAACTCTAAGCATCCAATTTATCGGCGACGAGTAACTGCTGCCCACGAACTGGCGCATGTAATGCTACGTCAAAAGGGGATGATGGTTCATTTTTCCGATGAATTTTTCGAAAGTAAAGAAGAGCGATTTTGTGATGCATTCGGTTGCTGTTTCTTAATGCCTGCGATTGCGGTTCGAAAAAAAGCGAATGAGTTGAAGCGCATCGTCGGCAAATTCACGGTCCGTGAACTTCTAACGCTAACTCTATATTTCAATGTATCAATGGAGGCTCTTGTCCGAAGGATGGTGTCCTTAAGCTTGCTGCCTGATGGTACGTACGAAAGGCTTAGATCGGAGGGATTGAGTTTAAAACATCAGGATACAGTTAGGAAGGAATTGGCGATCTCTCCGGAACCACCGATTTTTACTGCGCGTACGATGCTGCTCGCTATGGCTGCACATAAGCGAGATCTACTGACCGAGCAACAAATTGCTTCGATGCTGGAGCTTGACCTTGTCAGTGTGCGCCGGGCGCTTGAAGATGCTGATGAGACGGGACAGGAGAGCGCGCTTGAATTGGTATTGTGATTACTTACCTCGAGAACGGCTCGTAGTGGATGCCAGCTTCCTGATTAACCTTCTGGCATGTGACGCGGCGACTGAGCTGCTTAGAGCTTTGCCAACTGTCTGTTTAGTAGAGAGAACGGTACTCCGTGAAATTTCACGTCACCCTATTGCAGGCAGGGACCATTTGCAGGAAATTAAGTCGCTAGAGAATGCAGGACTTATGGAGGTAACTGCGATGACGGATGACGAGTACGAGGATTACCTGTCGATAGTGCAGGCACCTCTGGCTTTGCGTTTGGACTCCGGAGAGTCGGCAACTATCGTCGTCGCGCGAGCTAGGAGCCTGAGTGCTGTAATTGATGAGAATAAGGCTCGAGCTTTCGTGGCCCAACGAATTCCTAACCTTAGTGTTATAAGTACTCTTAAGCTGTTCATCTCGTCATCTATGCGGCTAGGATTGGAATCGCCTGCACTTAAGGAAATTGTCGAGCAAGCAGTCCTTCATAGCCGAATGGGCGTTCCTCGTGAAGAAAAGCACCTATTGCGCCAAGTGTTAGCCTGTTGAAGAGGTTTCACTTCAAGCATGCTGGATCGCGAATGTAATCCCCCAGCATGTAAGGACAAAAACATGCTTCTGGCTGTTATGCTGGGGTGTCTTCGCGGGCTGTGGTTTGCGTCCAGGCCTGCAAGCCCACGTGCTTCTCCGTTAGCTGTTCCCCCCAAATTGAAGAGACTGTGAAAATGTGGCGTGTTAAGTTTTCAGTCTCACGCTAACTTCGATGATCGGCATGTCCGAGGTCTTTTCCCCACCATTCATCATGTTCCTCAATTTCCCCATGATGTGATGTAGGTCACACAGTAAGAAACCGGCTTGATAACGAAAAAAGCGCTTGCTTTAGTTAAAAGCAAGCGCTAATCCAGAGAAGCGAATTCTTGGGGTGGCTGATGGGGCTCGAACCCACGACAACAGGAATCACAATCCTGGACTCTACCAACTGAGCTACAGCCACCACTGTCTTACAACTGCCATGGCGTTCCAAGGCAGGAGCCGCATTATACTAGGTCGGTTGGCAACTGGCAAATCTAAATTGCAGCGATCTCGATTGCGCTGATATCGGGCTCCAGGCCGAGCAGGCCCTTGAAGGCGGTAGCGAGCACCGGGGCGTCGCCGCTAGTATAGCCGCGCAGCAGGGCGTGGCCGGCGGGGCGCAGCAACCCGGCGCCTTCCAACAGGCGGGCCAGTTGGCGGGCGACAGCGTCGCCGGTGTCGATCAGGGTGATGTGCTGCTTTGAATGCGCGCCTACGATGCGCTGGATCGCTTGCTGCACGAAGGGGTAGTGGGTGCAGCCCAGCACCAGCGTGTCCGCGCCGCGTTCCAGCAGCGGCACCACATAGCCTTCCAGCAGTTTTACGGTCGCTTCCGTATCGAGCTCACCCAGTTCGATCTGGTCGGCCAGGCCGATGCAGGGCTGCAGCAGGAAGTCGGCCTTGGTGGCGGTGGCGATCTGCTCGCGCAGCAGCAGGAATTTTTCGCCCTGCAGCGTGCGTTCGGTGGCCAGCACGCCGACCTTGCCGCTGCGCGTCGCTGCAGCGCCGGGCTTCAGGCCGGGCTCCACGCCTACGATGGGCATGCCGGGGAATTCGGTGCGGATGGCGCGGATCGCCGCGACAGTGGCCGTATTGCAGGCCACCACCAGCGCTTTCACGCCTTGCTGAACAAGGAAATCGGTAATCGCCAGCGAACGCCGGATCACCCATTCCTCTTCCCGGTCGCCATAGGGAGCGTAGCCGGAATCGGCGAAGTAGATCAGGTGTTCGTGGGGCAGCTGCGCGTGGATGTGGCGCAGCACGGAAAGCCCTCCGACGCCGGAGTCAAAGACGCCGATGGGCGCATCGGCGGCGAGGGAGGGCAGGGGATGAGTCATGGGACTCAGGCTGGTTGGGCAGCCTTCAGTTTTTCGATCTTCACCGCCCATTCTTTCGGGCCGGTGTTGTGCACGGAGGTGCCGGTGGAATCGACGGCCACGGTAACAGGCATGTCCACCACGTCGAACTCGTAGATCGCTTCCATGCCGAGGTCTTCGAAGCCAACCACTTTGGCGTGCTTGATCGCTTTCGATACCAGGTAAGCCGCACCGCCAACCGCCATCAGGTAGGCCGACTTGTGCTTCTGGATCGCTTCAATCGCCGCCGGGCCGCGCTCGGCCTTGCCCACCATCGAGATCAGGCCGGTTTTTTCCAGCATCATGTCGGTGAACTTGTCCATGCGGGTGGCGGTGGTGGGGCCGGCCGGGCCTACCACTTCGTCGCGCACCGGATCGACCGGGCCAACGTAGTAGATCACGCGGTTGGTGAAGTCCACCGGCAGCTGCTCGCCCTTGGCCAGCATGTCCTGGATGCGCTTGTGGGCTGCGTCGCGGCCGGTCAGCATTTTGCCGTTCAGGAGCAGGGTCTGGCCCGGCTTCCACGATGCCACTTCTTCCTTGGTCAGCGTGTTCAGGTCCACGCGCTTCGATTTCTCGGTGTCCGGCGCCCAGCTCACGTCAGGCCAGGTCGAAATCGCAGGCGGTTCGATGTAGGCAGGGCCGGAACCGTCCAGCACGAAGTGCGCATGGCGGGTGGCGGCGCAGTTCGGGATCATGGCCACAGGCTTGGAAGCCGCGTGCGTCGGATACATGTTGATCTTCACGTCCAGCACCGTGGTGAGGCCGCCCAGGCCTTGCGCGCCGATGCCGAGGGCATTGATCTTGTCGCACAGTTCGATACGCAGTTCTTCCGTCTTGTTCTGCGGGCCGCGCTTTTTCAGCTCGTACATATCGATGTCTTCCATCAGCGACTCTTTGGCCAGCAGCATGGCCTTCTCGGCGCTGCCGCCGATGCCGATGCCCAGCATGCCGGGCGGGCACCAGCCGGCGCCCATCAGCGGCACGGTCTTCAGCACCCAGTCCACCAGCGAGTCGGATGGGTTCAGCATCACGAACTTGGTCTTGTTCTCCGAGCCGCCGCCTTTGGCTGCCACCATTACGTCAACCTTGTCGCCTTCCACCAGCTCCATGTGCACTACGGCCGGGGTGTTGTCCTTGGTGTTCTTGCGCTCGAAGTGCGGGTCGGCCACGATGGAGGCGCGCAGCTTGTTGTCGCTGAAGTTGTATGCGCGGCGCACGCCTTCGTTGACCGCGTCGGTCACGGTGCCCTTGAAGCCTTCGAAGCGCACGCCCATGCCGATTTTCAGGAAAACGTTCACCAGGCCGGTGTCCTGGCAGATCGGGCGCTTGCCTTCGGCGCACATGCGCGAGTTGGTTAGGATCTGCGCGATGGCGTCCTTGGCGGCCGGGCTCTGCTCGGACTCGTAGGCGCGCGCCAGGTGTTCGATGTAGTCGGCTGGATGGTAATAGCTGATGTACTGCAGCGCTGCCGCTACGGATTCAATCAGGTCGTCTTGCTTGATGATGGTCATGGCGATGGCTCTTTGGCGAGGACAGTTTAGTGTTTGGCTTTATCGTGGGTGGAGGTCATCAGGCGGTCGGTGTAGGCAATGGCCATGGCCGACAGCAGGAACACCACGTGAATAACGGTTTGCGCAACCAGCACTTTGTCGGAGTATGCGGCGGCGTTGATGAAGGTCTTCAGCAGGTGGATCGAGGAGATGCCGATGATGGCCATCGCCAGTTTGGTCTTCAGGACAGAGGCATTGACGTGCGACAGCCATTCCGGCTGGTCGGGGTGGCCTTCGAGGTGCATGCGCGAAACAAAGGTTTCGTAGCCGCCAACGATAACCATGATCAGCAGATTCGAGATCATTACCACGTCGATCAGGCCCAGTACCACCAGCATGATGGTGGATTCATTCAGCTTGGTCGGCAGTGCGGCGCCTGGCACGGCCACCGCCTGGAAGATGTGCTGCAGTGCGGCTTCATTGCCGAGGGCTGCGCCGATCAGGTCTTTCAGCTCGACCCAGAAGTGGAACACATAAACGCACTGCGCGAGGATCAGGCCGAGGTACAGCGGCAGCTGCAGCCAGCGGGACATGAAGATAAAAGCGGGAATCGGGCTGAGGCGCGGGCCGTTCGGGCGCTGCGGGTCGGTCATCGGTACTTGCTCCTGTATGGCAATCGGAAAACAGCCGACATTCTACACTTGCCGCCGGGCAGCCGCAGCCCCGCGCCACTGTGTTGTTGAGCCAGAGCGTGGCAAAAAACTGGGTAAAACTGCATAATTGTCCTTACTGCCAAGGCAGCACAGCATGATGTAAGGGGCTTGTAAGCGCGCTCCCTTATTGTTTTGGCAAACTTATTACCATAACGGAGACGAGCATGACCGCATCAGCACAAGGCACCGAGCAGCAGGGACCAACGGAATCGCGCATTTTTGCGCCATCGGCGGCGTTCACGGCGCAGGCCACCATCTCCGGCATGGACGCATACAAGGCGCTGTGCGCCGAAGCGGAACGCGACTACGAAGGCTTCTGGGCCCGCCTCGCGCGCGAAAACGTGGAATGGCAAACGCCGTTCACCCGCACCCTGAATGAAGACCAGGCGCCGTTCTACAAGTGGTTCGAGGACGGCAAGCTGAATGTGTCCTACAACTGCCTGGACCGCAACCTCAAGAACGGCAACGCCGACAAGACCGCCATCATCTTCGAGGCGGACGACGGCGCCGTTACGCGCGTCAGCTACAAGGAACTGCACGCTAAGGTCTGCCAGTTTGCCAACGGCCTCAAATCGCTGGGCATCAAGAAGGGCGACCGCGTCATCATTTACATGTCGATGTCGGTGGAAGGCGTGGCCGCCATGCAAGCCTGCGCGCGCATCGGCGCCACCCACTCCGTGGTGTTCGGCGGCTTCTCCGCCAAGTCGCTGCAGGAACGCATTATCGATGCGGGCGCCGTGGCCGTGATTACCGGCGACGAGCAGCTGCGCGGCGGCAAGCACCTGCCGCTGAAATCCATCGTCGACGAAGCGCTGGCCATGGGCGGCTGCGACACCATCAAAAACGTTATCGTGTACAAGCGCACCGGCGGCAACGTCAATATGGTGGCGGGCCGCGATATCTGGCTCAGCGAGCTGGTAGACAAGCAGTCCACCGAATGCGAGCCGGAATGGGTGGATGCCGAGCATCCGCTGTTCATCCTCTATACCTCCGGTTCCACCGGTACGCCGAAGGGCGTGCAGCACTCCAGCGGCGGCTACCTGCTGTGGGCCGCGCTCACGATGAAGTGGAGCTTTGACATCAAGCCGAACGATGTGTACTGGTGCACCGCCGATATCGGCTGGGTCACGGGCCACACCTATATCGCCTACGGCCCGACCGCCGTCGGTGCAACGCAACTGATCTTCGAAGGCATTCCAACCTTCCCGACTGCCGGCCGCTTCTGGGAGAATATTGCCAAGCACAAGGTCAGCATCTTCTACACCGCGCCGACCGCGATCCGCTCGCTGATCAAGGCAGCCGACGTGGATCCGAAAGTGCATCCGAAGAATTTCGACCTGTCCTCGCTGCGCCTGCTGGGCACCGTGGGTGAGCCGATCAATCCGGAAGCCTGGATGTGGTACCACAAGAACGTGGGTGGCGAGAAGTGCCCGATCGTGGATACTTTCTGGCAGACGGAAACGGGCGGCCACATGATCACGCCGCTGCCTGGCGCCACGCCGATGGTGCCGGGTTCCTGCACGCTGCCGCTGCCGGGCATCATGACCGCCATCGTGGACGAATCCGGCGCGGACGTGCCGAACGGGCAGGGCGGCATCCTGGTGGTGAAGCGCCCATGGCCTTCCATGATCCGCACCATCTGGAACAATCCTGACCGTTTCCGCACCAGCTACTTCCCCGATGAACTGGGCGGCAAGTATTACCTCGCAGGCGATGGCGCCATCCGCAACAAGGACACCGGCTACTTCACCATCACCGGCCGTATCGACGATGTGCTGAACGTGTCCGGCCACCGCATGGGCACCATGGAGATTGAATCGGCGCTGGTGGCGAACCCGCTGGTGGCGGAAGCTGCCGTGGTGGGCAAGCCTGACGATACGACGGGCGAATCGATCTGCGCCTTCGTGGTGCTGAAGCAGGCTCGCCCAAGCGGCGAGGAAGCGAAGAAGCTGGCGCTGGAGCTGCGCAATTGGGTGGCGAAGGAAATCGGCCCGATCGCCAAACCGAAGGAAATCCGCTTCGGCGACAACCTGCCGAAGACGCGCTCGGGCAAGATCATGCGCCGCCTGCTGCGCGTGCTGGCCAAAGGTGAGACAATCACGCAGGACGTCTCCACGCTGGAAAATCCGGCCATCCTGGAGCAATTGAAAGAAACTTCCTGATCCATGCGCAAGATCCGCATTCTCCTGCTGGCTTTCCTGTTTGTGCTGGGCATTTCGCATGCCCTGGCCAAATCGGTTCACACCTGCTGTGCAGGTGGAGATTGCGCGATCGCGCAGTGTATCGATATGGGATGCGCGCCGGCGGCGTGCGCCATTGCAGTAGGCGCCGTCCAATCCATTGCGCCGGTGCCGCAGCGTGCCGCATTCCCCGTGCAGGATACGCCTGCTCCGCCTGAACTGGCCGAGGAAATATGGACGCCCCCTGATTGAGCGGATGATGCCATTTCATCTTCCATCTCAATCACACAAGGAGTTTCCATGAAATCGAAAGCAATCAAAATCAGTGCAGCAGTTGGGCTGCTGCTCGCATCCGCAGCCGCACTCGCGGCAAATAACGCGTGCTGCGACAGCATTGCCTGCTGCCTGAAAATGATCGGCTGCTGCTGAACGCAGTAAGGCTTTAAGGAGGGCCGCGTCCGCGAGGGTTGCGGCCCTTTTCATTCCATGTCCGCCCGCCCGCTCACCTACGGAGAACAATCGCTGGCCAGGCTGCTGTTCGGCGACGCCATCGATTACACGCGGGTGCGTATTCACGACCGCGGCTACTTCTGGAAATTCCAGAGCCGCCACACGGCGGTTGCGCCGAATGGCCAGATCTATTTCAACCGCGAAGACTTCCTGACCGATTTTTCGCAGGCAGGGCCGAAGGGCATCCACTGGTTCATGCATGAGATGGTGCATGTGTGGCAGTGGCAGCTGGGCTATCGCCTGCGCCTGCGCGGTGCTTGCCGCATCGGCCTGACCTACCGCTATGAGCTGGCGCCGGACAAGCGGCTCGGCGATTTCAATAGGGAGGCCCAGGGCGACCTGCTGGCCGACTACTTCATGCTCAAGTTCTTCAATGCGCGCGGCGTGCTGGCGCAGCAGCAGTACGCGGATGCCTTGCCGCTGTTCGAGCAGGTGCTGGCGGACTTCCTGTTGCAGCCGCGGGCGACGCAGCATCTGCCCGGTGGCCATCGCATCTTCCGCTCACGCGCCAAGCATCGCCAGCCCGAGCAGGATAAAGGCCAGGCCTGACACCTTGCGCATGGCCGCCAGCCGGCGCGGTTCGGCAAGCCAGCCGCGCGCGTGGTGTGCAAGCAGCACGAAGGTGGCATGCGCGGTGATGGCGCATGCGATGAAGGTGCCGGTCAGGATCAGGAATTGTGCCCACAGGGGCCGGTCCGCCCGCACGAATTGCGGAAACAGTGCGGCGAAGAACAGCAGGCCCTTGGGATTCGTCAGCGCCACCAGCATGCCCTGTGCGAAGAGCCCCTTGCGCCGGCCCGCCTTCGGCGCAGCGGCAGCGGCGGAAAACCATTGGCGGATGCCGAGATAGACCAGGTATCCGCTGCCCGCCACCTTCAGCGCGAGAAAGGCCGCAGGCCAGGCCTGTAGCAGGCTTGCCACCCCGGCCAGCGCCACGCCGGCCACGATGCAGATGCCGGCCGCATTGCCCATCGAGCCGAGCATCGCCCGTTTGCCGCCGTGCTGCAGCGTGTTGGAGACGGCAAGCAGCACCGCCTGCCCCGGTGAGAAGGCCGTGAGCAGGCTGGCGAGCAGGTAGGGCAGCCATAAATGCAGTTCCATCCAGATTCCTTCCTTGTTGACAGCTCAATGCTAAGGGCAGATGATGGTCTTGAAAATTGAAATGTTCTGAATGAATGATGCTGAAAAACGGGATGATCGATGCGCCGCGTGACTTTTGACCTGGATGCCCTGCGCAGCTTCAGCGAAGGCATGGACAGCGGCAGCTTCGCCCGCGCGGCACAGCGCCTGAACCGCTCCACCTCCGCCGTCAGCGCCCACCTGCGCAAGCTGGAAGAACAGGCCGGCACGCCCATCCTGCGCAAGGAAGGGCGGGGACTGGCGCTCACCGAGGCGGGCGAGGTGCTGCTCAGCTATGCGCGCCGCATGCTGGCGCTGAACGACGAAGCGGCGATGGCGGTGGGCGGCAAGGACCTTGCGGGCGCGGTGCGCCTCGGCTTCCAGGAGGATTTCAGCGCCCACCTGCTGCCCGGCGTGCTGGGCGCCTTTGGCCGCAGCCATCCCGGCGTGCGCATCGAAGCGAGGATAGGGCGCAATGCGGAGCTGCTGGCGCAGATACAGGCGGCGGAGCTGGACCTGGCGCTGATGTGGAGCCACGGCGACCGCGCCACGCATATGGAGCTGCTGGGCGAGCATCCGCTGCACTGGATCGGCCCGGCCGATGACAGTGCCGCCGCCTGGCTGCGCAGCGGCGAGCCGGTGCCGCTGGTGGCGGTGCACGCGCCTTGCCATATGCGGAGCTATGCCACCGATACGCTGGACCGCCACGGTATTCCATGGCGCATTGCCGTCACCAGCCCAAGCCTGGGCGGCGTGTGGGCTGCGGTGTCGGCGGGGCTGGGCCTCGCGGTGCGGCCCGTGTTCGGCATGCCGGCGGGACTGCGTACCTGCGACGAAGGCTACCCGGCGCTGCCCACGGTGAACCTGGCGCTGCGGCGCGCGGAGGCTGAGCCGGGCCCGGTCTGTGAACGCCTGCGCGAGATTATTCGCCGGAGCGTGGCGCGCTGAGGCCTGCAGCCTGCGCCGTCAGTGTGCCAAGCACGCCATACAGCGGAACGATATTGCTCTTGTCATCCGGATAGACGCGGTTGGACAGGAAAACGTAGAAGGTCTTCGAGTCCGGATCCACCCACAGGATGCAGCCCGTAAAGCCGGTGTGGCCGAAACTCCCAACCGGGAAGATGGAACCGCGCGGCCTTGCATACGGCGAGTCGATGTCCATGCCCATTGCGCGCTTCGCCAGGCCTGGTGGCGACTGCACGGTCGTCAGCAGGCGCACGCTTTCCGCGCTGAGGATACGCACGCCATCCAGCTCGCCGCCATTCAGCAGCATGCGCGCATAGCGCGCGAGGTCGCCGGCCGTGGTGAACACGCCCGCGGAACCGGCCACGCCGCCCATGAAACGCGCCGTGGGGTCGTGCACCACGCCTTGCTGCACGGTTTCCGGCGGCAGGTCCCAATGGGCGGTCTTGTCGCCGTCCGTGGCCGGCGCTTTCTGCGTTGGCGCAATGCGGCCCTGCAGGAAGCGGCCCAGCGGCAGGTAGCCCGTGCTGTGCATGCCCAGCGGCGTGAAGATGCGCTGCTGCGCAAAGGCCGACAGCGGCATGCCGGACACGCGCTGAACCAGCTGGCCAAGCAGCACGTAGTTGATATCGGAATAGCGGAAGAAGGTGCCAGGCGGATTCGTCACCGTTTGCGAGCAAGCCAGCGCATGCGCCGCTGCGTCGCCACGCCATGCCGGCTTTGCGGGCAGGCCGGAAGGCAGGCCTGAGCTGTGCGTGAGCAGGTGCCGGATGGTGATGGCCTCCTTGCCGCCATTCGCGCATTCCGGGAAGTAGTCGGTCAGCTTCGCATCCAGCGCGATCTTGCCTTCCTGCGCAAGGATCAGCACCGAAGGCGCGGTGGACACCACCTTGGACAGCGAGGCCGCGTCATACAGCGTATCGAGGCTGACGTCCGCGCTGCCTGCTTCATAGGACAGCTTGCCGTAGGCATGCTGGTAGCGCACGCCCGCGTGCTCCATCCAGTACACGGCGCCGGGCAGCTTGCGTTCGGCGACATAGTCCTGGATGGCGCGGTCGATCTGTGCGGTATTGAGGAGGGGCCGCTGCGGCGCCATTGAGGCGCACGCGGCAAGCAACAGGAGTGGAGTGAGTGAGAGGAGCTTTTTCATGCCGCCAATGTAGCACAGGCATTGGCGGCATAAGGCACGGTCAGGAACTGGCTTGCTGTACCAGTCCGGAGCCATGGGCGCGATTCAGTTTGGGATACACGACCGGCACGGTCAGCATCGTGCTCGCCACCGCCATGAGCAACAGAGCGGTGAACGTCTCGCTGGTGATGATCTGCTTATCCAGCAGGATATTTGCGAAGATAATCATGATCAGCGCCTTGGTCTGCAGCAGCCAGCCAATGATGGAAGCCTCGCCTTCCTTCCACTTCAGGATGCGGCCGGCAATATGAATGCCGGCCAGTTTGCCGCTTACCGAGGCGACCAGCAGCACGCCTGCCGCAAGGAAGACCGCGTATCCGCCCATCGCCCAGTTGGTGCGAAGGCCGGTGCTGAGGAAGAACACCGGCATCACCGCCAGCAGGATATGTTCGCGGAAGAAGTCCATCTTCTTCTGATTGAACCAGTGCGCATCCATCACCACGCCGGCGAGGAAGGCCCCCACCATGAAGTGCAGGCCGGCCCAGTCGGCGCCGAAGCCGCAAATAGCAAGCCAGATCAGGGCGATGTACCAGCGGTCGCGTTCTTCCAGCCATGCCATCATGCGGCGGAAGGGAATGGTCAAGGCGCCGAATGCCAGCAGGAAGCCGGCCTGGCGGCCGACGCGCTCCCAGTCCAGCAGGATCAGCGCGAGCACGCCCCAGATGGCGATGTCGTCCAGGCTGGCGTAACGCAAAATGCGCTGTCCCATCGGCTGGCGCAGGATCTCCAGCTTCTCCATCAGCAGCACCAGGATGGGCAAGGCAGTGACGGCGCAGGACATGCCGATCCCGAGCACGAACTGCCAGCTCATTGCCTTGCCGCCCATCCAGCCCTCATAGCTCAACAGGCCCAGCGCGGCCACGCAGCCAAACAGCAGCGGCGTGCCGAGCGCGAGGCCGGCGGTGATGGTGCTTTCACGCCGGTATTCCCACGCTTTTTTGATATCGAGCTCGATCCCGGCAACCATCACGAAGATCATGACCGCCCACCATGCGATGCCGTTCAGCGATTGCACGACGGCCGGATTGAACACGAATTGGTAATACTCGGGATAGGCCTTTCCCAGAATGCCGGGGCCCAGCAGGATTCCCGTGATGATCTGCACCACAACCAATGGGGCGTAGTAGTCCGTCTTCCCGATGCGCCAGATGAGATAGGGCAGCGTGAAAATGATCAGCATCGCCAGCAGGAATATTTCGGTTGTGGTCATGTGCATCGGGTGTCTCCGTTTTTTGTCGTGTTATCCACCGGCTCCATGGGAGCGGTTCCATTGACCGTTACCTTATCACAAACGTATTACGTAATTACATAATATGTACTGGCTTGTTGTAAATTTGAAAAACTCGCCGCTTACTCGCCCTTGGGGCCGAAGCCCAGCACCTTGCCGGCATCGTCCACATCGAACTGCCAGGTGACTTTTTTCGTGCCATGGCGCGCCGCATATTCGCGGCGCGTTTTGCCGTCCGCGCTGCGTTCCAGCGTGAGCACGAATTCGTCCGTTGGCGAGAGCGAGCGGAAGAAGGGCAGCAGGAAGGTCTTGAGCGCGGGGATGAAGTCCGTCCGCGCCGAGGTGCTGAACTTCGCTTCGTCCACCCGTCCGGCAAAGCTGTCGGCCAGCACGCTGCGCAGCTGCGCGCTGAGCTCCGGCCTGCTGTCCGCTATGCCTTGCGGCAGTTGGACCGGCGGCGCAGGATAGTAGAGCTCGGAGATGCCCTGGGCGAGGTAAGGGTAGAGGGACTGGCCGTTCGTCAGCACCGCAATGCCCAGCCGCTCCTCGGGGAAGTACAGCACATCGGACAGCGCAGGTCCGCCGGAATGGCCAACCGTGTTCCGTCCATTGACCTTGCGCAGCGCCCAGCCAACGCCGAAGGAGGCCGGCTTGCCGTCGCCGAGCTGCTGCGGGTGCCACATCGCGCTTTTGCTGCTGTCGCTGAGGAAGGACCGCCCATCCAGGGCGGCGAGAACTTTGGCCAGGTCGGCCGCGGAGGTGTACAGGCCGCCCGCCGCGTAGCCGCGTTCACCGAAGGCGAAGGTGAAGTTGATGTGCCTCCCATCCTTCCAGTCATACACGCTGGCGCGGCGGGGAATCACTTCGATGCTGCGCCGCTCGCCATATCCGGCCGCCTGTTCAAAGGCCGTGGACTTCAGGCCGAGGGGCGCGCTGACTTCCGCGTTCAGCGCTTGCACGAAAGGCTTTCCCGACACGCTCTCGATGACCTTGCGCAGCACCACATAGGCTGAGATCCCGTATTCGGACGATGCACCCGGCGCGTGCGTCAGCGGCAGCTTCGCGGCCGCCTCGATATACTCGTCCATCGATGCTTCCGGGCCCACATCCACCCGGTCGGGAATGCCGGAAGAATGGTTCGCCAAGTGCCGCACCGTGATGGCCTGCCAGCTTGCGGGCGCCGCAGGCAGGTAGCGCGCGATGCCGGCATCCAGATCCAGCTTGCCCTGTTCCGCCAGCCGCATCATGAGCATGCCGGTGAACGGCTTGGTGGAGGACGCGAGCTGGAAGGCGGTGTCGGTGCCCGCCGGCCGGCTCCATTCGAGATTGGCGCTGCCATAGGCTTTCAGCTTGACCACCTTGCCCTGCTTTACAACGGCGACGGCCGCACCGGGCACGTGGTTGATCCGCATCTGCGCCTGCATATAGTCATCGATCTTGTCTGCCTTCGCGGCGGGCGCCGAGAGCAGCGCTGCTGCGGCAAGCCAGATAGGGAGCTTCGTCATCTTTCCTCCGTGTAGAAAATTTATTCTACATTGGATCATGGACAGATGAATGTCGTGAATTTGTATGTTCAGGAAAGCAGCAGAGCCTCGCGCAATGCGGCAGGCGTCTGGCCGGTCCAGCGTTTGAAGGAGCGGCGGAAGTTGGCTGCATCGTGGAAGCCGAGATAGGCCGCCAGCGTGTCGTTGTCGGCGCGGCGGCTGTGGAAGAGGTGCAGCGCCACGTGCGTGCGCACCTGGTCCAGTTCCGCCTGGAAGTGCGTGCCGTGCTTGTGCAGGTGGCGTTTCAGCGTGGCGGGGCTGATGCCGAAGTCGATGGCGGCCTGCTCCAGCGTGGGCATGCTGCGTACGCGATGCAGCAGGTAGTCATACAGGACGCTCAGCAAGCCCGGCGCGTGTGCGGGCTCCAGTGCGGCCTGTTCCAGCGCGCGCTGCGTGGCGCTGGCGCTGCCGCGCGGCCAGGGCTTGTCCAGCCATGTTGCATCGATCAGCATCGCGTCCAGGTGGCAGCCGAAGCGCAGCTCCGTACCCAGATGGACTTCGTGCTGCTCCAGATGGCGCGGCGCTGCGCGGTTGAAGCAGAAGCGCCACGGCAGGCGCTCGCCGCCCAGCCAGCGGCACAGCGACACCACGGCCGTCATATGCATCTCCACCAGCGCAGGCAGCAGGCCGGGAGCGCCGAAGCTGTCGGTCCAGTACAGCACCGCGAGGCCTTCGGCTTCCTGCAGGCGCGGCGTGAGCAGCGGCGTAAGGCGGCCGTGCCAGCCGCACAGGGTGCGCAGGGCCGAGCGCAGGTTCGGCGCCTGCAGCAGCGCGTGGCTGGGGGCGCCATCATGGCCAGGCAGCAGCTGCTGGCCCAGCATGAAGCTGCTGTCGCGGCTGTCGAGCAGGCGCAGTGCATTGCCGAGCAATTGCAGGTACTGCGATGCAGTGATATTGCCGTGGAGCGCATCGGCACTGCCGATGCCGCAGCCGCGCAGCAGTTCGTGATCCGCTACGTCGCGGCTGCGCGCATAGTCCAGCAGCAGCGCTGGCTGCTGCCGCGCTGGAATGCAGGCGTCACTGCTGGCGCAATAGGCGATCACACGGCAACCGGATCGTCCATGCGCCGGCTCAGGTCCGCCAGCAGTCCGTCGCCTGCACCGCAGGCGTCCGCGCACACATGGCGCAGGCTGACGATGATGCGGGCGCTGCCTGCATGGTGATGCATGCGGCCTACCATCTCGCACAGGTGGGCGGCGCGCACCCGGCCCTGCGCTTCGTTCACGCCGGGCAGCAGCAGGGCGAAGCGGTCGCCCGCATAGCGCACCAGCAGGTCTTCATTGCGCAGGTTGAGCAGGAGCATATGGCTTACCGCCTGCAGCAGCCGGTCGCCTTCGCGCTGGCCGTATTCGCGGTTGATGCTGTGGAAGCGGTCGATATCCAGCAGCACCAGCGCACACTGGCCGCCCGCCTGGCGCGACTGTTCCAGCTTGAGCTGGGCGCGCAGGTAGCTTGCGTCCGCGAGCTGGGTAATGCGGTCGAAAGCGCGGTGATCGCGGAACAGGCGTTCGCGTTTCTGCAGGTGTTCGTTCAGGGTGAACTGCTCGCGGCGCCAGTACACCATGCCGGCCGTCAGAACCGCCATCCCCAGCGGCATCAGGGCTTCCAGCCAGTTGTCCCACAGCGCTGCCTTGTCGATGCGGTAGAACTCATCGAGGCAATCGGCCCAGGAGCCAATCATGATGGCCGCCAGTCCACCCGCCAGCAGGCGCGTCACCAGTCCGCCGGGACGGCTGCTGAGCGTGAGCAGGAACCAGATGCCCGCCATGGCCGCGGTGCCGCCTTCGCCCACGATGTCCATCCAGCGCCAGAGCGTCATCGGCTTCTGTTCGCCGGCGCTGGCGTACAGGAACAGGCAGGCCGCCAGCGCAAGCATGGCGGCGACTACGGCATTGCGGTGCAGTCTGAGCATGGGAGCAGGGAAGAGTGATGAATAACCGTGCAGGGTATGCCTGCCGCGTGACGACTTGATGACATCGTTGCAATCGCGCCGCAGGTGCAAACGGCTCACGATTTTCTTGCGGGCCGCAGGCGCCGCAGGCCTGTACTGGCGCCGCTGCTTCGCGGCACGGGTCATTTCAGCTCAAAGCGCGATGGCCGGTGCGTATTTGGCTGACGGAGGCGGTGGCGCGTAACACAACGGTCATATGCGCTCCCTAGAATCCGCTCCGTTCTCCACTTCTGCTGACCACAACATCATGCGAAAAATGATTATCCCCTCGCTGCGCCTCACCGCACTGAGCGCAGGCATCTTCACCATGTGCGGCGCGCAGGCGCAGGCCGACTCCGGCGCGATGGCCGCCAGCGTTATCGTTGCCAGCCAGCGCGCCAGCATGAGCAAGGCCATTGCCGCGCAGGACAAGGCCGACAACATCATCAGCGTCGTCAGCAGCGACGATATCGGCGGCCTGCCGGACAAGAACGCGGCGGAAGCGCTGGCGCGCCTGCCGGGTGTCTCCGTCGAGCGCGACCAGGGCGAAGGCCGCTATGTCACCGTGCGCGGCCTCGGCCCGGACCTGAATGCCGTCACCATCAACGGCGCTGTGGTGCCATCGCCGGAATCGGGCCGCCGCGCCGTGGCGCTGGACGTGCTGCCATCGGGCCTGGTGCGCTCGCTGGAAGTGATCAAGACCCTGACGCCGGAAATGGACGCGAACTCGCTGGGCGGCACCGTCGAGGTAAAAACGCTGTCGGCCTTCGACCTTCCCGGCGCGCTGCTGTCGGCCAGCGCAGGCGCCAGCTATGACCAGAATACGGACCAGACCAGCCCAGGCGCGGGCCTGCTGTGGGCACAGCGCTTCATGGAGGGCAAGCTGGGCGTGACCGCTGCCTTCAGCGGCGAGAAGCGCAAGTTCGGCTCCGAGAACGTGGAAACGGGCGGCGCATGGGAAGACAATGCACTGACCGGCTTCGAATTCCGCGACTACCTGCCGGTGCGCGAACGCAAGGCTGCGGCACTGAACCTGGACTACCGGCCGGCGGCGGGCAGCAGCTATACACTGCGCAGCCTGCTCAGCCGCTTCAGCGACGACGAAGTGCGCGACCGCCTCACCATCAGCAATATCAAGGGCGGCTCGCTGGAGGAGGGCGAAACCGATACCGCGCGCGCCGAGCGCCGCCTGCGCCAGCGTAAGTACACGCAGGAGATCCGTTCGCTGGTGCTTGGTACCGAACAGAAGTTCGACGGCTGGCAATTCAAATTCGAAGCGGCCGCCAGCAAGGCGGATGAAGATACGCCCGAGTCCATCAACGACGCGCGCTTCCGTGGCGCGTCCAACTTCAGCGGTGTTGGCTTCACCAACAGCCAGGTGCCTCACCTTGTGGCCCCGGCCAGCATCTACGATGCCGCCAGCTACAACCTGAATGCCATCACGCTGCAGCAGCGCTATTCGAACGACAAGGAAAAGCATGTGCGTTTCGATCTCGGACGCGAGATGGAGCTCGGCGACTTCCGCGCAAACGTCAAGTTCGGCGCCAAGGCGAGCCGCCGCGACAAGGAAAACGATACCAACCAGTGGGCCTACAACAGCAGCAAGAGCTCCAGCGGCAACTACTGGGGCGCCGGTCCGACGTCGATGACGTCCTTCGTCAGCGGCCAGCAGCTGGACTACAAGCTGGGTAATATCGGTCCGGCCATCAGCCCCGCCGCAGTGCGCGCCCGTATCGTGGGCCTGGCACGCGCAGGTGCGCAGTTGGACGCCGAATCGGCACTGGACGATTACGCGATGAGCGAAGACATCAACGCGGGCTATCTGCAGGCCACGCTGTCGCGCGGCGACTGGCGGCTGCTGGCGGGTGTGCGCGGTGAGCGTACTGCCTTCAAGGCGGCGGGCTTCCAGGTCTCCGAAGACGATATTACGGCCGTGAAGCATGAACGTTCCTATACCAACTGGCTGCCGTCCGCGCAGCTGCGCTACGACGCGGACCAGCACACCAGCATCCGCGCCGCATGGAGCAATTCGGTGGTGCGCGCCAACTTCAGCCAGCTCGCGCCAGCCGTTGCCCTCGATAGCGACACCGAAGCCACGATCGGCAATCCCGGCCTCGCCCCGCTCAAGTCGCATAACCTGGACTTTGGCGTGGAACATGCAATCGGCAGCGATGGGGTGATCTCCGCCTACGCCTTCTTCAAGGACATCAGCAACTTCACCTACACCACCAATCTGGCGGGCAGCGGCAAATGGACAGATTATGAGAGCGCGATCTCTTATGCCAACGGCGACAAGGCGCGCGTGAAAGGCATCGAACTCTCCTGGCAGCAGCCGCTGCGCATGCTGCCCGCACCATTCAACGGCCTGCTGGTCGGTGTGAACGGCGCCCTGATCGATTCGCGCGCGGCCATCGAGAGCTACGACGCGGGCAGCAAACGCCGTGTGCGCCGCAATATCGCCATGCCGTCGCAATCCGACCGCGTGATGAACCTGATGCTCGGCTACGAAAATGGCCCCATCAGCACGCGCCTGGCGCTTAACTACAAATCCGCCTACCTGCTGGAGCTGGGCGCCGATGTGCTGGACCCAAGCCAGGACCACGTTGTCGACAGCCAGAAGCAGCTGGACTTCGCCTTCGGCTGGCAGCTCAGCAAGCGCGTGCAGCTTACGTTCGAAGCGGCCAACCTGAACAACGAGAAGTACTATGTCTACCAGGGCAGCCGCAATCACAATATGCAGTACGAGCAGTACGGACGTACTTACAAGATTGGCCTCAAGGCCAGCCTGTTCTGAGGATGCACATGAGGATCAAGCAAATGAAGGCCGCAACCGCGGTAGTCCTGGCGGCGCTGGCGGTGGGCGCGCAGGCGGCGCCGCCGGCCGGCGTCTCTGAAGCGGTAGCCATGGCGGACGGCGGCTGGCTGGCGCTGGGCCGCAACGCCCTGCACCTGTACGGCGCCGATGGCGGCGAGCGTGCGAAGCTCGCATTGCGCGGGCGGCAGCTGGACAGCCGGCCATCGCCGGACGGTGCGCTCGCCATCGTGATCGATGCAAACGCGGAGCAGGCCGTGCCCGTGCGCGTGAGCAGCCGGCAGGGCAGCATCGCGGCGGACGCGGCGCTTCCCGCCGTGGGCTTCGGCATCGAAGCCGCCTGCCTGTATCGCGACGCCCAGCAGCTCGACCACGTGTTCCTGATTGCGAAGGACGGCCAGGCGGAGCAATGGCTGCTCAGTGGGCAGAAGCCGCAGCGGGTGCGCCGCCTTGCGCTGCCGCCGCATGTGAAGCATTGCCGCGTGGATGACGCCACGGCGACGCTGTATGTCAGCGAAAACGGCTTCGGCGTATGGGCCTATGGCGCAGACGCGGAAGGCGTCGATCACCGCAGTGCGGTTGCGCTTCGGGCGCCATATGGCAAGCTGGCCGACGGCTCCGGGGCCCTGGCCACGCTGCCGGGTGGGCTGGCGGTGCTGGATGCCAAAGGCAAGGCTCTGCACAGCTTCAGCTACCGTGATGGCGCGTGGACGGAGCAGCCGGTGCGCAAGCTCGCGGCGGCGGCCAGTCCGCGCGCCCTGGCGCTGGATGGGAAAGGCAAGCTGTTCACGCTCTCCGGTGATGAGGAGCGCTGGCAGGAGCTCGCACTGCGCTGGGCGCCGCCGGCGCCTGCGCCACAGCTCCCGGTGGTGCAGCCGCGCGCGCAAACGGAGCCGGTGGCGCGTGCGGGCGACGCGGCGGATGATCCCGCGATCTGGCTGCATGCCACGGATCCGCAGGCATCCCGTGTACTCGGCACGAACAAGAAGCAGGGCCTGCTGGTCTACGACCTGCAGGGCCGCCAGCTGCAGCTGCTTGAATCGGGACGCCTGAACAATGTGGATGTGCGCCAGAACGTGGAACTGGATGGCCGGCGCTTCGACCTGGCGGCAGCCACGCAGCGCGATGAAAACGCGATTGTGCTGTTCACCATCGATGCAGATGGACAGGTGAGCGAAGCCGCGCGTTTTCCCACTGGCCTGCGCGAAATCTACGGCGCCTGCCTCTACCATCCCGCCGGCGGCGCGCTGGAAATCTTCGTAAACGACAAGGACGGCAGCTACCAGCAGTACCGTGTTGGGCGCAGCGGCGGCAAGTTTACGAGTACCTTGCTGCGCCGTTTCTCGGTGTCGAGCCAGCCGGAAGGCTGCGCGGCGGACGACCGCACCGGCCAGCTCTTTGTGGGCGAGGAGAAGAAGGGCGTGTGGGTGACGGCTGCATCGGCGGAGAAAGCAACACCGCTGAAGATGGCGCTGCCCGTCGGCGGCCTGCTGAAGGCGGACGTGGAAGGCATGTCCGTCTATCACGGCAGCCAGGCGAACTACCTCGTGGTTTCCAGCCAGGGCAACAACAGCTATATCGTGATGGAGTCGGCGCCGCCGTTCAAGGTGCGCGGCGCCTTCCGCATCGGCTTCAATGTGGAAGCGGGCATTGACGGGGCCTCGGAAACCGATGGCCTGGATGTTACCTCCGCCAACCTCGGCGGCCCTTACGGGCGCGGCATGCTGGTGGTGCAGGACGGCTTCAAGCGCCTGCCGGATGGTCCGCAGAACTTCAAGTATGTGGCCTGGGACGATATCGCCCGTGCGCTGAAGCTGGATTGATTCAGGGTTTCTTGCGCACTTCCGCCTGATCCGGCGCAACGGCCGGGGACATGAAGGGGACCGGCTTGCCGGTCCCTTTGTCTATCAGCTGCGAATGCCATTCGCCCTTGGCGAACAGATGCCGCTCGCCCCACTGGCGCAGCGCCACTATCACCGGGAACAGGCTTTCGCCTGCAGGGGTGAGCACATACTCCTGGTAGGACGTCCCGTCCGACGCGGGCCGGGTTTCGAGTATGCCTGCTTCGACCAGGCGGCGCAGGCGGTCCGAAAGGATATTGCGCGCCATGCCGAGGTTGCGTTGAAAGTCGCCGAAACGCCGCATGCCGTCGAAGGCATCGCGCACGATCAGCAGCGACCAGCGGTCGCCGATCAGGTCGACCGAGCGTGCCACGGGGCAGGGTTCGGATTTTTTGCTCATATGTCCTCCGGTTGCATTTTAAAACCAGAACGCCTATGATTCAACTGGTTTCATTTTGCAACCGGATGACTTAATGACTTCCCGCTACCTCATCGCGCTGTTTGCCACTGCCAGTGGCCTCAGCGTGGCAAACGTGTATTTCGCCCAGCCCCTGCTCGACGCACTGGCGCTGGATTTCGGCATCAGCCACGCCACTGTCGGCGGCGTGGTGACGGCGACGCAGCTGGGCTGTGCGCTGGCGCTCCTGCTGCTGGTGCCCCTTGGCGACCTTCTGAACCGCCGCACCCTCATGCTCACGCAGCTCGGGGCACTCTTCGCGGCGCTGCTGCTAGTGGCTTCGTCACGCAGCAGCACGCTGCTGCTGTTCGGCATGACGGCCGTTGGCATGCTGGGCACGGCAATGACGCAAGGCCTGATCGCATACGCTGCCAGCGCCGCAGTGCCGGAGGAAAGAGGCCGTGTGGTGGGCGCGGCGGGGGGCGGTGTGTTTATCGGCCTGCTGCTGGCCCGCGTCTTTGCCGGTGCGGTCAGCGATATTGCGGGCTGGCGTGGAGTCTACGTGGGCGCCGCGCTGCTGATGCTGGCGCTCGCGGTACCGCTGTGGCGCGGCTTGCCGCAGCTGGGAGCCCCGCGTGCAGGCATCAGCTATCCGCGCCTGATCGCTTCCATGTTCGTACTGCTCAGGGAAGAGCGCACGCTGCGCGTACGCGGCACATTGGCCTTTCTGATGTTCGCCGTCTTCAATATCTTCTGGAGCGCGCTCGTGTTGCCGCTGAGCGCTCCGCCGTACAGCTATTCCCATACGGCGATCGGCGCCTTTGGCCTTGTGGGCGCCGTCAGCGCCTTCGCTGCCTCGTGGGCCGGAAAGCTGGCGGACCGGGGACTCGGACAGCGCACAACGACGCAGGCGCTGCTGCTCCTGGTCTTCGCCTGGCTGCCGCTCTCGCTGCTGGATTGGTCGATATGGCCTTTGCTGGCGGGCGTTGTGCTGCTCGACCTTGCGGGCCAGGCCTTGCACGTGACGAACCAGAGCATGATCTTCCGCACCCGTCCGGAAGCGCACAGCAGGCTGGTTGGCGCCTACATGCTGTTCTATGCATCGGGCAGCGGGCTTGGCGCCATCGGTGCGACATCGAGTTTCGCCGCATTCGGCTGGGCAGGCGTCTGCGTGCTTGGCGCCGCCGTCAGCCTCGCGGCGCTGCTTTACTGGCTGAGCACCGGCAGGACTTCCTGACCCAGCTCCTGAATGACCTCGCGCGCGGGACGGCCGTGCGATGAAAGATTGAAGATCACGTGGCCGACGCCGAGCGCCTGCATGCGGCGCAGGTAATCGATCAGCGCCAGGCGGCCGGTGCGCAGGCCAAGTTCCAGCGGTTCGGGCGCCGCATGCGGATCGGCCAGCAGGTCCAGCTGCACCGACTGGATGAAAGGTTTGGGTACGCCGGGCGATTTCTGTTCCAGCGCCTGATGCCACAGGTCGATGCGGCCCTGCTGGCGTGCTTCCTCGCGGTGGTAGGTGGCCCAGCCATCCGCATTGGCGGCGATCCACTGCAATGACTGGCGTGCGGTGCCGACCACGATCATGGGAATCTGCGCCGCTGGCGCCGCCATGATGTCGTAGCCGCCGGTTGCCGCCAGCAGCGCTTCGCGCTCCTGCGGCGCCAGTGCGGCGCGCACCAGCGGCCAGCGCTCGCGGTAACTGTCGCCGCGTGCTTCCAGGTCTTCGCCAAAGGCCGAGAACTCGGCCGGACGGTCGCCCGAACCCATGCCGAGGATGAAGCGGCCCTTGCTGAGGCGGTCCAATGACAGCGCCGACTTGGCCACGTGCAGCGGGTGCCGCAGCGGCAGCACAATCGCCGCCGCGCCTACCGCAATCCGCGTGGTGGCCGAAGCGAGGGCGGCCAGCCACAGGAAAGGATCGTCGAGGGCGCTGGCCGTGTTGTCGCTGCCCTGGGGGATCATGACCGGCACATCGCGCGTCCACAAGGCCGCAAACCCCAACTCGTCCGCCAGCGCGGCAAGGCTGAGCGTTTCGTCCACGCCGGCCATGCCGCCGGCCGGCGACGTGAAAGGCGTCATGATGCCGAGGCTGATGCCGCCGGCCGGGAACACGCGCGCATACGCTGCGTTGAAGCCGGCCATGCTCACGCCGGCAAGGTGGACAGGTAGCCGTGGATCTGCGACACCACCTGCGCGCCTTCGCCAACGCCTGCCGCCACCCGCTTGGTGGAGCCTGCGCGCACGTCGCCGATGGCGAACACGCCGGGCACGCTTGTTTCCAGTGAGGCGCGCTGCTTGTCGCCCGCTGCCGCGCTGATCTTGTAGCCGGTGCGGATGAAGCCTTGGGGATCCACCTCCACGCCGCAGTCGCTCAGCCAGTCAGTGTTCGGATCGGCGCCGATGAACAGGAACACGCGGCATACATCGCAGCTGTCTTCCTCGCCGGTGCGGCTGTTGCGGAACTTGACCTGCTTGAGGCCTTCCTCATCGCCTTCCAGCGCCACGATCTCGGTATGCGTATGCAGCTCGATATTCGGCGTGGCCTTGATGCGGTCGATCAGGTAGCTGGACATGGTGGCCTTCAGCCCCTCGCCCCGAATGACCATATGAACCTTCGATGCGTGGCCGGACAGGAACACCGCCGCCTGGCCCGCCGAATTGCCGCCGCCAACCAGCACAATCTCTTCGGAAGCGCACAGGTTCGCCTCGATGGTCGATGCCCAGTAATAGATGCCCCGTCCTTCGAACTGCTTGATGTTCGCGAGGGAAGGGCGGCGGTAGCGTGCGCCGCAGGACAGCACAACGCTGCGGGCTTTCACTCGCTTTCCATCGTCCAGCTCCACTTCGAGTGGGAACGCGTCGCAGATCAGGCGCGCAGCCACCGCGGGAATCGCCACCTCCACGCCGAACTTCATCGCCTGCACATAGGCGCGGCCCGCCAGGGCGCCGCCCGAAATCCCGGTGGGGAAGCCGAGGTAATTTTCGATGCGGGCGCTGGCCGCAGCCTGCCCGCCAAAGGCGCGCTGTTCCAGTGCCAGCACCGACAGGCCTTCCGAGCCTGCATAGACGGCGGTGGCCAGGCCTGCGGGGCCCGAACCTACCACAATCACATCCCACACTTTGTCTTCATCCAGCTCCGGCAGCATGCCGAGGCAGCGGCCCATGTCGGCATTGGAAGGGTTCCTGAGCACCGAGCCATCCGGGCAGACGACGAGCGGCCAGTCCTCCGCCGATGGCTGGTAGTACTCGCACAGCAGGCGCGCCTGCTCATCGTTTTTCGGATCGAGAATGGTATGCGGATGGCCGTTACTGTCCAGGAAGCTCTGCAGGTGAAACAGGCGGGGATGGCCCGGCGGACCAACCAGTACCGGCCCGCCCGCGCCGATTTCCAGCAGGTTCACCCGGCGCAGGATCAGGGAGCGCACAATGCGCTCGCCCAGCTCCGCTTCCGCAATGACCAGCGCGCGCAGGCGGTCGGGCGGAATGAGCAGCGCTTCCACTTCGCCTACCGCAATCACGTTCACCAGCGACGGCCGGCCCGCGAGCTGCGACACTTCGGCGGTGTACTGGCCGGGCCCATGTTCGGTGATGAGGGCCGAGTTGCCCAGGCCGTCGTAGCGGTACGCCGCCATGCGGCCCGACAACACCACCACCATGCCGAAGGTGGTGTGGCCTGCTTCCAGGATACGCACGCCGTTGTGGTAGGTGCGCGTGGTACCGAAGCGCATCAGGCGCTTGATTTCCTGTTCGGTGAGTGTGGGGAAGATCTGGTGGCGCCGCAGCTCGATCGACGCTGCAATCGCAGGCACCTGCTCTTCCTTGTTCGATTCCGGCATGAATTGAGGGGTGTTCGACATTGCAGCTCCGGGTCGGTGGATAGGGGAAGTTTAACTGATGCCCAAAAAACGGTAGAATGATATAATTCGATAACTGTAGAAATATGGAATATGAGCTGTCCTGCCACAGCGCGGGATCGAGACGATTGGAAAAGGAGCATGAAATGAATGAACTGCCGGACCTCCCCAACATCAACGCGGAGCAACTGATTACGCCAACGCTGGAGAAGCTTGCGCCCGTCGGCGATATGGACCATCCGCCGCGCATCCTCATGCTGTATGGCTCCCTGCGCGAGCGCTCGTTCAGCCGGTTTCTCACCTATGAGGCAGCGCGCATCCTGCGCCACTTCGGCGCCGAGGTGAAGATATTCGACCCCATGGAGCTGCCCATGGTGGGCAGCGTGCCGGAGGATCATCCGAAAGTGGTGGAGCTGCGTGAATTGAGCCTGTGGTCGGAAGGGCAGGTGTGGTGCAGCCCTGAGCGGCATGGCGCCATCACGGCCGTGATGAAGAACCAGATCGACTGGATTCCGCTGGAGCAGGGTTCGGTGCGGCCCAGCCAGGGGCGCACGCTGGCCGTCATGCAGGTGTGCGGCGGCTCGCAGTCCTTCAACGTCGTGAATACGCTGCGCCTGTTGGGGCGCTGGATGCGCATGTTTACCATCCCGAACCAGTCCTCGGTGCCCATGGCGTACAAGGAGTTCGACGAAGCGGGACGCATGCGCCAGTCGGCCTACTACGACCGTGTGGTGGACGTGATGGAGGAGCTGTTCAAGATCACGCTGCTGATGCGCGGCCGCACAGACTATCTGACGGAACGCTACAGCGAACGCAACGAACGCCAGATGAAAGCCATTAACGCCCAGATCAGCAAAATCTGAAGGCTGCTATAATTTTTGGATGCGACGCCTTTTTGTCATCCTGATGCTGTGCCTGCTGTCCCTGCAATCCGCATGGGCAGTGACCGACATTTGCGAAGACAGCGGCTTGCAGCAGCAAAGCGCGAGCCAGCAGTTCTCGGGCAGCGATGAGCCGCAATCGAGCGACTGCCTCTGCTGCGCGCAATGCACGAGCTGCCACGTGCTCGCTGCGGCTCCCGGTCTCAGTATTGGCGTTCCGCTGCGGCACGCGCCAGTGCGCAAGCTTGACCACGGCGCCGGCTCGGCGCCGCTATCCTCCACCGATCCCGCGCGTCCCGAACGCCCCAAGTGGCCTGCCTGCTGATCCGGCAGGCTCACTGACTTCCATCGGCACCTTACCTGTCGGATTCCTCGCCGTTTAACCGGAGAATCCACCATGTTCCGCATTTTGCTCTTGACGGGCATATGCTGGTTTGGCGCCGCCCCCTGGGCCGGCGCCGGGCCGGCTGTATTAACGCTTGCGCAAGCCCAGCGCGAAGCGCTCGCCGCCGATCCTTCCGTGGCTGCGGCAAGGGCCCAGCTCAGCGCCGCTCCCGCCCTGCGCGAGCAGGCCGCTGCCTTGCCCAATCCCGAAGTATCCGCGCTGCTTGAAGGGCGCGACGCTGCGACGCGCACTACCAGCTATTTGCTGAGCCAGCGCCTTGAGCTGGGCGGCAAGCGCGCCGCCCGCACCGCGCACGCGGAGCAGGGCGCGCAGCTGGCTGCCGCCGATCTCGCCGTGCTCACCGCCGCACTGCGCGCCAGCGTAATGGAAGCCTATGCCGAGGCCCTGTCTGCAAACGCCGCACTGGCGAATGCGCGGCAGGCGGAAGCGGTGACGGCTTCCGCGCTGGATGCGGCCACCCGCCGAGTGCGCGCGGGGAAGATCTCGCCTGTGGAGGAAAACAAGGCACGCCTCGCGCAGGCTGCGTCCCGCATTGAGACCAGCCGCGCCGCGGCGCAGCAGGCTGCGGCCGGCGCACAGCTGGCACACCTGATGGGAAGGGAACCGGGCACGCCGCTGGCCCTGCCCGAAGGCGAGCTTCCGGCCGCGGATGCGGTTCAGGCGGAAGAACGCTTTGCGCGTTCGGGCCTGCTGCAGCGCGCAGAGGCCGAAGCCGCACTGGCCACGGCACAGGTGCAGCTTGAACGCTCCGGGCGCGTTGGCGATATCACGCTGCAGGTGGGTGTAAAGCGCGATGCGGAAATGGACCGGCGCCAGGGCGTGATCGGCATATCGGTGCCTGTGCCGCTGTTCAACCGCAACCAGGGCAAGCTGCGCGAAGCGCTGGGACGTGCCGATTCCGCGGAGCTGGCACGCCAGGCCGAAGCGCGCCGCCTGCGCATGGAATTCACGCTGGCGCGTGAGCAGGTGCAAGCCCTGCACGGCAATGCGCTGCTGCTGCGCGACACCATATTGCCCGCTGCACGCACGTCTTTCGACGCCGCCGTCAAAGGCTTCGAGTACGGAAAATTCAGCTTTATCGACGTGCTGGATGCGCAGCGCACGCTGCTGGCATCCCAGGCCCAATACACGGAGGCAGTGAGGGAGGCCTGGCGCGCAGCAGCGCGCCTTGAGCGCCTGCTCGGCCCGACCCACACCGGAGAATACCCATGATTCCACGACCGACAAGAAAAGCGCTGGTGTTGTGCGCCGCCGCCGCATGCCTGCTGGCCATCCTCATCTGGCAATGGCCGAAACATTCCGGCCATGCCGAAACGGAAGCGGGGCATGAGAAGGAACACGCGCACGGCGCCGAGAAGGGCGACGCGGGTGAACAGATTGCACGCGGACCGCACGGTGGCCGCCTGCTGGAAGACCGCGGCATGCAGCTCGAACTCTCCATCGCGGAGCAGGCAGGCAGTCCGGAATTTCGCGTCTACCTGAGCCGCGAAGGCAAGCCTGTGCAAAATGCGGTGCTGGGCGCGGAGCTGGTGCGCCTGGGCCGCGCTGTGGAGCGCATCCAATTCCAGCCGGAGAACGGCTACTACAAGAGCACCACCGTGATCGCCGAGCCGCACTCCTTCAAGGTGAGCCTGGTGGCGGTGGACGAGGGCAAGCAGTACCGCTTCGCCTTCGAACAGGTGGAGGCGCGGGTGATGATGACGAGCGCCCAGCTTACGCGCAGCGGCGTTGACGTGCACACGGCGGGCCCTGTCACCATTCGCTCCGGCCTGGCGCTGATCGGCGAAGTGCGCGCGAACGATGAAAGGCAGGTGCATGTGGTGCCGCGCGCAGCGGGCATTGCGGAACAGGTGCCGGTGCGTGCGGGCGACCAAGTGCGCAAGGGCCAGCTATTGGCCGTGCTCTCCAGCGCTGCGCTGGCCGACCTGCGGGCCGAAGTGCTCGCGGCAAAGCGCCGCCTTGACCTGGCGATGGCAAACCATGAGCGTGAGCGCCGCTTGTGGGAAGAAAAGATATCGGCCGAGCAGGACTTCCAGCAGGCCCGCACGGCCATGCAGGAAGCAGAGATCAGCCACCGCGCCGCGCGCGACAAGCTGGCCAGCTTCGGCGCCGGCGCCAATGCGGGCAGCGGCATGACGCGCTACGAACTGCGGGCTCCCATCGCCGGAACGATTGCAATGCGCCATGTTACGCAAGGCGAAGCCGTGCGCGAAGATACGCCGATCTTCACCATTATCGATCTGTCGGACGTGTGGGTGGAGGCCACCATTCCGGTGAAAGACCTGCCGCAGATCAGGCGCGGCCAGAAGGTTGCCGTACGCGGTACTTCGTTCGACGCCAGCGGCACCGGCACGGTGGCCAGCGTGGATGCCGTGGTCGGCGAAGAAACGCGCAGCGCCAGGGCCCGCATTGTGGTCAGCAACAAGGAAGGCTTGTGGCGGCCCGGCGTGCCGGTGCAGGTGGACCTGCTGGCGGCGGAGGAAGCGGTGGCCGTGGCGGTGCTCAACGAAGCCTTGCAGGAGATGGGCGGCAGGACGGTGGTGTTCGGCCGTTATGGCGATGCCTTTGAAGCGCGGCCCGTCCGAACCGGCCGCAGGGACAGCCAGTACACCGAAGTGCTGGAAGGCCTGAATGCAGGCGAGCGCTATGCCGCGAAGAACAGTTTCCTGATCAAGGCAGACCTGGGAAAGGCGTCGGCTGAGCATGAGCACTAGTCCATCGCGCTTCGACGCGCTGATTCAGTTTGCGATCCGCCAGCGCTGGCTGGTGCTGCTCGCCACCTTGCTGGTTGCCGTTCTTGGCGCGTTCAGCTTCACCCGCCTCGCCATCGATGCGGTGCCGGATATCACCAACGTCCAGGTGCAGGTGAATACCTCGGTGCCGGGCTATACGCCGCTTGAGGCGGAGCAGCGCATCACCTATCCCATCGAAACGGCGATGGCCGGCATTCCCCACCTGGAGCAGACGCGGTCGCTGTCGCGCTACGGCCTGTCGCAGATCACGGTGGTGTTCAAGGAAGGAACGGACATCCACTTCGCGCGCCAGCTGGTTAACCAGCGCGTGCAGGAAGTGCGCGGCCAGCTGCCGTCCGGTGTGGAGCCGCAACTGGGGCCGATTGCCACCGGCCTCGGTGAAATCTATATGTGGACCGTGGAAGCGAAGCCGGGTGCCCTGAAGCCGGACGGCACGCCCTACACGCCGATGGACCTGCGCGAGATCCAGGACTGGGTGATCAAGCCGCAGATGCGCACCGTCCCAGGCGTTACCGAGATCAATGCCATCGGCGGCTATGCCAAGCAGTATCTCGTTGCACCGCTGCCGGCGCGGCTGGTCGCATTCGGGCTGGATATCGGCGACCTGGTGGCGGCGCTGGAGCGTAACAATACCGATACCGGCGCAGGGTATATCGAACGGAACGGCGAGCAGTACCTGGTGCGCGCTCCGGGGCGCGCCGCTTCGGCGCGTGAACTGGCAGACACCGTGATTGCCAGCCGGGGCGGCGTCGCCGTGCGCGTGCGCGACGTGGCGGAAGTGAGCCTCGGCAAGGAGCTGCGTACCGGTGCTGCCACGGAAGATGGCCACGAAGTGGTGCTGGCCACCGTGTTCATGCTGGCCGGGGAGAACAGCCGCGCGGTATCGCGTGCAGTGGATGCGCGGCTGGCGGAAATCAACCTCAATCTGCCCAAAGGCGTTTCCGCACGCACCGTCTACGACCGCACTTCGCTGGTGGACAAGGCGATTGCGACCGTGCGCCAGAACCTGCTGGAGGGCGCCGCGCTGGTCGTTGTGGTGCTGTTCCTCTTCCTGCACAACTTCCGTGCGGCTTTGCTGACGGCAGCGGTGATTCCCCTTTCCATGCTGTTCACCTTCACCGCCATGGCGGGCAACCACGTGAGCGCGAACCTGATGAGCCTTGGCGCGCTGGACTTCGGCATCATTGTCGACGGCGCCGTGGTGATTGTGGAGAGTTGCATCACCCGCCTTGCAGCGGCGCAAGCGCTCGCCGGGCGCGCGCTGAGCCGGGAAGAACGTTTTGCGGAAGTCTTTGCCGCCGCACGCGATGCGCGGCGCCCCTTGCTATATGGGCAGGCGATCATCATCGTGGTCTACCTGCCCATATTCACGCTCACGGGTATCGAAGGGAAGATGTTCCAGCCCATGGCTTTCACGGTGGTGGCGGCGCTGTTCGCGGCCATGGTGCTCTCGGTGACTTTCGTTCCCGCTGCCGTGGCCCTGTTCGTCAAGCCGGTGAGCGGTGAAGAAGGCAAAGCATTGGCATGGCTGCGCAGCCAGTATGGCCGCTGGCTGGCGCGGGCGATGGACCGTCCGCTTGCCGTGGCCGGCGGAGCGCTGGCCGTGCTTGCGCTGAGCGCGCTGCTGGCAACGCGGCTGGGCACGGAGTTCATTCCCACCATGGATGAAGGAGACCTGGTGGTCCACGCGCTGCGTATTCCCGGCACCAGCCTCACGCAGTCCGTTGCCATGCAGCTGGAACTGGAGCAGACGCTGACTGCGCTCCCGCAGGTGGCAACCGTGTTTTCCAAAATCGGCACCGCCGAAATTGCGAGCGACCCGATGCCTCCCAACGTGACGGATACCTTCATCATGCTGAAGCCGCGCAGCCAGTGGCCCGATCCGGGGCTGGGCAAGGCTGCGCTGGTGGAAGCCCTGCAGGCGGCGGCCGAAAAGGTGCCCGGCAATAACTACGAGTTCACGCAGCCGATCCAGATGCGCTTCAATGAGCTGATATCAGGTGTGCGCAGCGACGTGGCCGTGCGCATCTTCGGCGATGACATGAACACGCTGCAGGAACTCGGCGAGCGCATTGCGGGCGCGATGCAAAGGGTGCGCGGCGCCGCAGACGTGAAATTCGAGCGCACGGAAGGCCTGCCGATGCTGACTGTGCGTATCGACCGGGAACGTGCAGCGCGGCTCGGCCTGGGCATCGGCGAAGTGCAGGCCAGCGTCGCCACGGCCATCGGGGGGCGCGAAGCGGGCATCCTGTTCGAAGGCGACCGCCGTTTCGATATCGTGGTGCGCCTGCCCGAAGAGATCCGCAACAACGAGGAAGCGCTCAAGCGCCTGCCGATCCGGCTGCCGCAGCGCGAGGGCAGCCGCCCGGCCTATGTTGAACTATCGGAACTGGCGAGCTTTGAGACCGCGCCAGGCCTCAACCAGGTGAGCCGCGAGAACGGCAAGCGCAGCGTGGTGGTGACGGCGAACGTGCGGGGGCGCGATATCGGCAGCTTTGTTGCCGAAGCCTCGCTCGCCATCCGCGAGCAGGTGCCGATGGTTCCCGGCTATTGGACGGCGTGGGGCGGCACCTTCGAACAGCTCGAATCGGCAGCGGCGCGCCTGCGCATCGTGCTGCCGCTCACGCTGATGGTACTGGCGATACTGCTGTTCTCCATGTTCGGCAACCTGCGCGACGGCATGCTCGTATTCACCGGCGTGCCCCTGGCGCTGACCGGTGGCGTGATGGCGCTGTGGCTGCGCGGGCTGCCGATGTCGATGTCGGCAGGCGTGGGCTTCATCGCATTGTCCGGCGTGGCGGTGCTGAACGGGCTTGTGATGCTGTCGCATATCCGCACGCTGCGGGAGCAGGGCATTGCGGCCGAAGAGGCGATAGTGCAAGGCGCGCTCGCGCGCCTGCGGCCCGTGCTGATGACGGCGCTGGTTGCATCCCTCGGTTTCGTGCCGATGGCGATTGCTGTCGGCACCGGTGCGGAAGTCCAGCGGCCACTGGCGACGGTGGTTATCGGCGGCATGCTGTCTTCCACGCTGCTTACCCTGTTTGTACTGCCGGTACTTGCGAAGGCGGCATACAGGCGCTGAGCGGGCGCCTGCAAAAGGCACTGAAGTGGGCTACAATCTGTCCGCTTCGGTGCCCCTTGCGCGGCACGTCGACCAGGAGGACGACCTCCCCCATCGTGGGTATGCATTCGGGACGGCCCGGCTCTTGATAAGGAGCGCCGCCATGGCCTGGATCTATCTGCTCGTCGCCGGAATTCTGGAAGTTGTTTGGGCTTATTCGATGAAGCTTTCAAACGGCTTTACCAACATTACTGCCTCCGTTGTTACCGTCATTGCGATGATCGCGAGCGTTGTGCTGCTTTCGTTCGCCATGCGCACGCTCCCTCTGGGCACCGCCTACACCATCTGGACTGGCATCGGCGCCGTGGGCGCTTTTGTGGTCGGCGTGGCTTTCCTGGGCGAGCACCTCAGCCTCGCGCGAGTCACCGCCGCTGTGCTGATCGTGAGCGGTTTGGTGCTGATGAAGCTTTCTACAACAAACTGACACGCCAAAGATTGCAGTTTTCAAAAAAGTACGGTTATACTCGTCTCATTACGTAATTACAGAATATCGAGACGAACCATGGCGCGTACCGGTTTATCGAAATCACAGGTCAGGGCAAGCCGCGACCAGCTGCTGGCCGAAGGGCGCTATCCCTCGGTCGATGCGGTTCGCCTGGCGCTGGGAAATACCGGCTCCAAATCGACGATCCACAAATACCTGAAAGAGCTGGAGAGCGAAGACTCCAGCGCGGGCGTGAAGCACGAGGACACCGCTCGCGCCCTGCATGCCATGGTCGAACAGCTTGCGGAACAGCTGCATCACGACGCGGAACAGCGTGTGCGTGCCATGCGCGCCGAGCATGAAGTGGCGCTGCAGGAAAAGGACGCCCAGCTGGCGGAACTGCGCAGCACCGTCGCTGCTCTGACCGCACGGCTGGAAGGGCGGGGCGGGCATTACGACGTCAATCGTCCGGCCGATCAGGCACAAGTCCAGACTCCGCGCCGCGGCAGCCTTGCCGATGCAGGCTTCGGTCATTTCAGCGGCCTGCTGTCGAACGCGCGCGGCGGCCGTCCGGAGGCATCGCCGTTCAGCATCATCCTGGCGAGCGAGCGTGAGGCGGTTGATATCAACGCCTTGCGTCCGTCCGGTTTGAAGTTCCAGTAACGATTTCCTATGCGCTGTCCTCTTGTCGGGACAGCCTTTGATGCGGCCGTGAGAACAGACTCTCCCGGCCGTTTTTTTAAGTTGAATAAGGCCTGCCTATGGATCGCCGCCCGCCTCCTCGTCCCTCGCTACGCACAGCGTTCACGGCATGCCTTGGCATCTTCTTCGGCATCTCCGTGCTCGCGTTCTCATCCTTCGACCTGCACGTGCTGCTGGCACTGGGATCGTTCGGCTCGACCTCCATTTTGCTGTTCGCTTTCCCCGAGAACCATTTCTCTCAGCCGCGCAGCATCGTCGGCGGTCACTTCATCAGT
Organism: Pseudoduganella rhizocola; assembly: GCF_045984285.3. Taxonomy (NCBI): domain Bacteria; kingdom Pseudomonadati; phylum Pseudomonadota; class Betaproteobacteria; order Burkholderiales; family Oxalobacteraceae; genus Pseudoduganella; species Pseudoduganella rhizocola. The sequence continues at coordinate 28,283 of NZ_JBJQIK030000012.1, read as the reverse complement.
ACCGCAATGGGACTGATTGCGCTGCTGGTGTTCGGCAAAACGTGGTGGGCCCTGGGTCTCGCGGTCGCTGCGGCCGCTGCGGTGATGATGCTGACCCGCACCGTCCATCCACCGGCAGGGTCCAACCCCATCATCGTGTTCCTCGGCCTGCCGGGCTGGGACTTCCTGCTGTTCCCCACGCTGTTCGGCGCCATTGCGCTGGTGGCATCGGGCTGGGTCTATCATCGCGCGTGCAAACAGGAATATCCGCGGTACTGGCTAGGCGCGAAGGACGCCAGTGCGGGCGACACTGCTGCTTCGGCCATGCAGCTTCCCGCGATCGATTAGCGCCGCTTACCTGGGATCGGCGCGAAATGCGCGCTCGCGATACTCGAAATAGTCGAAATCGGCATGCAGCGCGGTGCCCGCCATATCCTGGCAAGCCGTGCCCACGAAAGCGCCGGTGAAGTTGGGCTGGCCCGGTGCGCTGGCTTCGTCCGACAGGATGCTGGCGTCGAACATCTGCGGCAGCCATTGCCAGTCGCCGCCCGGTAGCCGATAGCCGAAATACAGGCGTTCCTCGTCCACCTCCACGCGCAGCTCCACCGGCTGGTTCGCCGGCAGCGCCAGCGGCGTTGTGAAGGAATCGGTCTGCAGGTGATTGGGCAGGCTGCTCATCACGCGTATGTGCTTGCCCACGGTTTCGTCGTGCGAAATGTACAGGTAGTGGAACTTGGCGCCGCCGTAGTAGCAGATCAGGCCCGCCATCTGCTGGTAGTGCTCGGGCTCGAACTCGACGGCTGTGGAAGCGCTGAAGCAGTGCGCCTGCTGGCGGCGGGCCACCAGCGCCTGGCGGAACTGGCTGCCCAGGCTTTCACGGCCGTACAGGCGCAGATGGCCGGGCCGTGCGGTGAGACTGAACAGCTCTTCCGGCCACGGCGTGCGCAGCCACTGGAAGGCCAGCGGCAATTCCGGCGTATCGAATTCTTCGCGTTCGGCTTCGGCCGCAAGCGGGTGTTCCGGCAGAGGCGGCGCTTCCGCCTGCAGTTCAGGTGTGCCTTGTCCGTCAACGGTACGCAGCCATCCGTCATCGCCCCACACCATGCGCTGGATGGCGGTTTCCCGGCCCAGCGTGCAAGTGCCGCGGTTCCGCAGCGGCCGGCCGCACAGATAGACCATATAGGTCTGGCCGTCCGGCGTCTCCACCAGGTCGGCATGCCCCGCGCGCTGCAGCTCGGCGTCCGGCCGGTTGCGGGAGCTGAGGATGGTCTGGTCGGGATGCAGTTCATACGGGCCATGCAGATTGCGCGAACGCGCCATCGTGACGCCGTGGTTCCAGCCGGTGCCCCCTTCTGCGGTGAGCAGGTAGTAGTAGCCATTGCGCTTGTACAGGTGCGGCGCTTCGGTCAGGCCGTGCGGCGTGCCCTTGAAGATATTCTCGCGCCGTCCGATCAGGCGGCCCTCCTGCACTGAGTACTCCTGCATCACGATGCCCGCAAAGCGGTTGCTGCCTGGCCGATGGTCCCACAACTGGTTCAGCAGGTATTTGCGGGCGTCGTCGTCATGGAACAGCGACGGATCGAAGCCGCTGCTGTTCAGGTACACGGGTTCCGACCAAGGCCCTTCGATGGACGGGCTGGTGACGAGATAGTTATGGAAATCGCGCATCGAAGCGCTGCCGGTGGCGCCGCCGGTGGAGGTGCGGCCGTAGCGCTTTACGTCCGTGTAGATCAGCCAGAACAGGCCGTCCGCATACGTCAGGCAAGGCGCCCAAACGCCGCAGGAATCCGGAGTGCCCAGCATATTGAGCTGGCTGGCGCGCGTGAGCGGGCGGGTAAGCAGCCGCCAGTTCACCAGGTCGCGCGAATGGTGGATCTGCACGCCCGGATACCACTCGAAAGTGGAGGTGGCGATGTAGTAGTCGTCGCCCACGCGCACGATGGATGGATCGGGATTGAAGCCGCGAAGAATGGGGTTCTGGATCATGCTGTTTTCGTGATGAGGGGTTCAGGCTGCACCGGTTCGCGCACCAGCGTCCACAGGAGCACTGCGGCGATCAGGTCGAGCACCGCCAGGCTGACGAAAAATGGCGTGTAGCCGACGGTGGCCATCAGGCCGCCGATCAGCAGCGAGAAAAGCAGCAGGCCGAAGTTGCCGAAGGTGCCGCACATGCCCGCCACCGTGGCCACTTCGTTGCGGCGGAACAGGTCCGAGGACATCGTAATGACGGTGACGGAGAGCGTCTGGTGCGCAAAGCCCGCGAGGCTTAGGAGGGCAATCGCCGCATAAGGGCTGTCCACATAGCCCACGAAGGCAACGCCCATCATCATGATGGCGCCGAGCGTGAAAGCACCGCGACGCGCATTAATCAGGCGCACGCCGCGCTTCTGCAACGCCAGTACCACCACGGGGCCGAACATGCAGCCCAGGTCCGCCGCGAGGAAGGGCAGCCAGGCAAACATGGCGATCTGCGCCAGGTCGAAATTGCGCACCGTGGTCAGGTACAGCGGCACCCAGAACGACAGCGTGCCCCATGCGGGATCGGCGAGGAAACGCGGCAAAGCGATGCCCCAGAAATTGCGCATCCTCAGGATCGTGAGAATGGAAGGGCGCTTGCCGTCGCCCTGCAGGTGCTGCTCCTGTCCGGCGGCGATATGCTGGGCTTCCGCCTCCGACAGGCGGCGGTGGCGTGCCGGCGCATCGTACAGCAGCAGCCAGATGGCCACCCAGATCAGGCCCAGCGCACCGGTGATGACGAATGCCGACTGCCAGTTGTAGTGCAGGATGGCCCACACCACCAGCGGCGGCGCCAGCATCGAGCCGAAGGACGCGCCGATATTGAAGATACCGCCCGCCAGTCCGCGCTCCCTGGCCGGGAACCATTCGGAGACAGCCTTCATGCCGGCCGGGTTGGCGGAGCCTTCGGCCAATCCCAGCAGGCCGCGCAGGACCGCCAGCGTCTGCCAGTTGGTGGCCATGCCGTGCGCCATGCAGATCACCGACCACGCTGCCGCGAACATCGCAAAGCCGAATTTCAGGCCGATAACGTCCAGTATGTAGCCGCACAAAGGCTGCAGCATGATCGCTCCCTGGAAGGCGGCCGTGATGTATGAGTATTCCTGGGTGCTGATGTTCAGCTCAGTGAGCAGGGTAGGGGCCGCGACGGCCAGCGTGCTGCGTGTGAGGTAGTTGATGACGGCGCCCAGCATGATCAATCCAATCATCCACCAGCGGAGTCCCTTGATCTTTGAATGAGTCATGTTTGCGCAATCATATCGATAACGCCGTAAAGATATCACAACGGTGAATAATAATGATTGCGCAACCTAATGAATTTTTAATGTGGTGATGTCGAAATGCGTATGCATCGTTCGTCGTTGCAGCGAGGCGGAGCATCCGCCCGGCAGGACATCAAAGGAGAAACCGCATGGCGCAGTACCTGATAGCCCTTCACCATCCCGACAACCACGACCCTTTTGCCGTGCATGACGAGGCGACGCAAAGCGCCCTGGATGCGCTGAACGGCGAGATGATTGCTGCGGACGTCAGGGTGTTTGTGGGATGCCTGCGCCCGGCATCCTGCTCGAAATTACTGCAGGTGAACCAGGCTGGTGATGTGACGGTGAGCGACGGTCCATACGCAAGGGCGGCCGGGCAAGTCGGCGGATTCTGGGTGCTGGAAGTGGCCAGCGCGGACGAGGCGCTGGCCTGGGGCCGGAAGGCAGCTGCGGTTTGCCGTGTGCCTGTGGAGGTGCGGCCTTTTTTTGTTATGGCCTAGCAATCTCAGAGTATGCCTTCCCTCTGCGCCTGGTAGACCGATGCAACCGTGGGTACGAAGCCAAGGCTGCGCGCCAGCGAGCCGTCGGCATGCAGGTGCCAGGGATCGGGCAGTGCGCTGGACGAGGGCTCCAGCTTCAGGCCGACCAGCTCCATGAGTTCGTAGATCGAGGTCGGCGCATCGTCCACGATGTTGACGATGCGGCGATCCATCGCTCCTGTCAGCGCCATGGCGATAGCGGTGGCGATGTCGCGGTGATGGATCATGCTCATTTTGTGTGCAGGATGCCATTTTGCTTTCTGAACGTGTTCGTGGATCGCTTCGATGTGCCCGTCGTTGTCGCCATAGACGAAGCTGAAGCGTTGAATCACCCAGTTCAGCTGGCTCGCCCGCACGAGGTTCTCGGCCGCGACTTTGCTGGCCGGGTAAGCCTGCGTAGGCGCCACAAGATCATCCTCGCGTCCTGGATGTGACGTGGCTGTATCGTAGACATTGCTGGTGCTGGCCAGAATGAAGCGCGCTTCCGGTGCATAGGTTTCGGCAGCGTTCAGCAGATTGCGTGTGCCTTCCACATTGGTTTTCCAGATCAGTTTCTCGTCAGCGGTGCGGAATACGGCAGCGAGATGGATGATGGTCGATGCCCCCGTTACGGCATCCCGCAGCGAGCCCGGATCGAGTATGTCGCCAGCAACCGCCACCACGCCAGGCGGCAGCGCTGGAGAATTGCGAACGAGGGCCCTGCAGTCCAGCCCCATGTGGACGAGGCGCTTCGAGAGCCGCTGGCCGACAAGGCCAGTAGCGCCGGTAATCAGGATGGTCATGCTTTGAGTCCTTGTGTCAGTTGAGTGGCCAGGCGTTCCGTCGCGCCCTGCAGCACGCGGGTGACGGTGGCAAGGTCCGCTTCGCTCACGCCGTCGAAGGAATGCTTGAGGATCATTTCTATCGGGTCGGGCATTGCTTCCCAAAGGCGCTGCCCAGCGGCGGTGATTTTCAGCACGCGCTGGCGTTGGTCATCGGGCGCCGGGGTTTGCTTGATGAGGCCTTTCCGGACCAGGGCCGCGACTACCTGGCTCAAGGTCGCCTTTTCCACCTGCATCAGGTCCAGAAAGTCGCGCTGCAGGGTCGGGCCGCTATTGACCAGTTTCCAGAGGACATACCATTGGGTCGCGCCGACATCGAACGGGCGCAGGCATGCATCCATCGCTGCACGGCTGGTGAGGTGATAGCGCTTGATCCATTCGGCGATGGCGTTTCCTTGTAAATGGTCCACAGTTCTTCCATGAAGTTGTTTGGTACCGAACCATAATAGTATGGTGCCGAACGAATTGCAAGAGGTTACGACGGACTTGGCGGTAGTTGCGCGCGCCCTCGGCGCGCGGCGCTGCCCGCCTTGCGGGCAGCAAATGGGCGATTCGAAGAGCCCGGCCCCTGCAGGGGCCGGTCTTCGAATCCCCCTCGCTCCGTCCGAACAAATAAAAACGGCCTCCCGCAGGGGAGGCCGTTTTTATTTGTTCTGGCGGAGAGAGGGGGATTCGAACCCCCGATAGGCTATGAACCTATACACGCTTTCCAGGCGTGCGACTTAAACCACTCATCCATCTCTCCTGCATTTCCCGCGCTGTTCGCGAGAGCCGCAGATTATAGCAAACGTTCCGCCGAGTACCAAGTTTTTTTTCCGCCCGTCATTCACAGGCCGCGTCCCGCTTGACGCTCACAAGCCCCCGCCGCACACTGGATCAAAAGAAGGAGACACCCCCGTGAAACGCCATTTGATCAGCTTTGCCATCGCTTTCAGCACCGCCAGCCTGAGCTCCGCCCAGGTCACGCCCGAAGCCGATGTGCACCAGCACGCATTCAGTCCCGCCATCGAAGCTCTGCTTGCCTCGCCGGCCGTGAAGGCGCTCGATGCCGCCGATATCGTCGCACTGCTGGACCAGGCGGGCATCCAGAAGGGCCTCCTGCTGTCCACCGCCTATATGTTCGGCCGGCCGGACCGCAATATCGAGAACGAGTACGAGAAAGTGAAAGCGGAGAACGACTGGACGTCGATGCAGGCCGCGCGCTTCCCCGACCGCCTGCGCGCTTTCTGCGGCGTGAATCCGATGCGCGACTACGCCATCGAGGAGCTGGCCCGCTGCGCGAAGGATCCGCAACTGAAGCGCGGCGTGAAGCTGCACTTCGGGAATTCGGATGTGCAGCTTGAGAATCCCGAGCACATCGCGAAACTGAAAACCTTCTTCCGCGCGGCCAATGCGCACAGGATGGCGCTGGCCATCCATATGCGCGCCAGCATCAGCAAGAAGCGGCCGTATGGCGCTGTGCAGGCCCGTGCCTTCATCGAGCAGCTGCTGCCAATGGCGCCGGATGTGGATGTGCAGATCGCGCACCTGGCAGGTAGCGGGCCGGGTTATGTCGATCCACCGGCGGATGAGGTGATGGGTGTGCTGGCGCAGGCGGTGGCGAACAGGGAGCCGCATACGCAGCGCCTGTACTTCGATGTGGCCTCCGTCGCCAATAAGGACATCACCGATGCCGATGCCCAGCGCCTGGCGAACCGCCTGCGCCAGGTTGGGATTGCACGCGTGCTGTATGGCACCGATTCAGCGGCAGGCGATAATCTGCGCCCGCGCGAGTCGTGGGCTGCGTTCCGCCGCATTCCGCTGACAGAGGCGGAGTTCACTCAGATCGCGAACAACGTTCCGGCTTATCTGCGCTGAATCGTGAGCAGGCCTGCGCCGAGCGCGATGAACATGCTGCCGCAGCTGCGGTTGAAGATCTTCACATTGCGCTGGCTGCGGAACCAGTGCCGCGTGGTGCGTGCGGCCGCGGCGTAGGACATCAGCGAGCAGAATGAGAACACCATGAAGGTACCGGTCAGCAGCGCGAACTGTGGGCCGAGCGCCGCTTTGTGGTCGAGGAATTGCGGGAAGAGGGCGGTGAAGAACAGAATCGCTTTCGGATTCGAGATGGCGAGCGTGAGGCCGTCGAAGAACAGCTGGCGGTCGCTGCGCGCACTCTGCGCGCTATTCGTTTCTGCGCCAGCGAATACGCTGTTCTTCGAACGCAGTTGGCGCACACCGAGGTAGATCAGGTATCCCGCGCCCAGCACCTTCAATGCCGTGAACAGCAGCTCCGATGTTTGCAGCAGCGCGCCCAGGCCGGCGATCGTCACCATCGCCAGCAGCATCACGCCGACCACATTGCCAAGCGAAGACCACGCCGTGCGCCGCCAGCCGTAAGCCACGCTGTTTGATACCGCGAGCAGGATTGCGGGGCCGGGGCTGAGTATGCTGACCAGCGCGACGCCGGCATAGGCCAGCCAGTGCGTGAATTCCATTGTCTCTTCCTCGACAAAACTGCCAGCTTACCCCGCATCGCAGTTCCTTGCTGGCGTTGTCACGAAACCACAGGAATGGCGCCTGGCTTGTCCCGCATCCGAGTCACCGTTGCCGCGCATGCCAACTCGCCATCGCGCGAATTTCCGGGACAGGGTGTTTGCTACCGTTAGTTGCGCAAGTCCTTTTCCGGTGGTCACAAAGCGTTCTCAACGGAAACTATCCTGTCCCGGTAAAGCTCCTTTGAAATCAGGACCTTATCAAGTCCGCAGGCATGTCAAAAAATACATATTCAGAATGTATTCGATTTGTAGGTAAAAGGTAATGCCTGTTGACTGGTGGTACTGCTCACAGATTAGAATTTGCGCATTCAATTCTGCGTGCCTGCTACGTACGGGCGCGCTGACGGAGGCGCACCTGGGTGCGTCCCACCTGGACAGCATAGCCTGACGCCACAAGCCCCGCTGTCATTTTTCCGGATCGAGCAACGTCCTGCAATGGCGACATTGCAGGGCTCGGACCCCTTTTGCCTGGAAACTTGAGATGCCTACACAAGAAATTCGTCTTTGCACCACGTCTGACAATGTTCGAATCGCTTATGCGCTGAGCGGCAATGGCCCGCCACTGGTGAAGGCCGCCAACTGGCTGAGCCATGTGGAGTTCGACTGGGAGAGCCCGGTGTGGAATCACCTGCTGTCCGAACTGTCGCACGATCACACGCTGATCCGCTACGACGAGCGTGGCTGCGGCCTGTCGGACCGCACGCCGCCGAACGTGTCGTTCCGTGGCTGGGAGATGGATTTGCAGGCCGTGGTGGAAGCGGCCACGCCGCTCAGTTTTCCGCTGATCGGCATTTCGCAGGGCGCACCGCTGGCGATCGCCTATGCGGTGGCGCATCCGCACCGTGTGAGCCGCCTGATCCTCACCGGCGGTTTCGCGCGTGGGCGCCTGAAGCGCAATCCGGACGCACGCCAGCGCGAAGAGGCGGAGCTGATGGTGCGCATGGTGGAACTGGGCTGGGGCCGCGACAATCCGGCCTTCCGCCAGTTCTTCACGAGCCAGTTTATCCCGGGCGGCACGGCGGAGCAGCAGCAGTGGTTCAATGAGCTGCAGCGCATTTCGATTGCGCCCGGCATGGCGGCGGAATTCCTCCGCGTGAGCAATGAGATCGATGTGGTGAACCTGCTGCCGCTGGTGCAGTGTCCAACCCTGGTGCTCCACGCAAAGGACGATGCGCGCGTGCCCTTTGACGAAGGCCGGCTGATCGCGAGCCGCATTCCGAACGCGCGCTTTGTGCCGCTGGAGAGCAGCAATCACCTGCTGCTGCAGAACGAGCCTGCGTGGCGGCGCTGGGTGCAGGAAGTGCGCTCCTTCCTGCATTCGGACAAGCTGGGACAGCCGAACCGTTTCATGGCCTTGACGCGCCGCGAGCGCGACATCCTGGCGCTGATGTGCACCGGGCGCGATAACGCGCAGATTGCGGCCTCGCTGAATGTGAGCGAGAAAACCGTGCGCAACCACAACACCAGCATCTACACCAAGCTGCAGGTCGAAAACCGCGCGCAGGCGACGGCGCTGGCAATCCGCTCCGGCGAGCGCGCGCACTAGAAGCCCCGTACTACGGCAGAGCCTGTGTCCACTTTGGGGTCTGACCCCATGGTGGACACGGGCTCTGCTGTTTTCTTATGCTGGTTCGCGGGTGGCGTCGGCGAGGAAGCCGGAGATGACGGCGTTGACGTCGTCGGCGTGGGTGAGGGGGGCCATGTGGCCGCCCGGGGTCTGGCGCAAGCTTGCGTTGGGGAGGGCGGCGGCGAGGCAGTCGGCCACGCGGCGCGTGGAGATCGGGGCCTGTTCGCCGCGCAGCACCAGTGCCGGCATGTTCAGCACGTGCATGTCCGCCAGCGCGGCTGGTTCACCCAGCAGGGCCTGGAAGTCGAGCCGCACCTTGGCTACCTGCGATGCAAAGCGCTGCTGCAGTGCCGGCGGCAGCTTGTCGAAACCGCCCGGACCATTCCAGTAATCGATAAACACGCGCGCCGCAGCCTGCTGGCTCGGCGCCATGTCGATGGCGGCAATCACGCGCTCGATGCCGATGCGGGCCGGATCCTGCGGCGATAGCAGGTGGAAGGCCACCGGCTCGAATACCACCAGCGACATCACCCGCGAACGCATCTGCCGCGCCAGGCGCAAGGCCGTGGCGCCGCCATAGGAATGGCCGACCAGGTGGAATGGCTCGCCGGCGCCAAGGTGCGCAGGCAGGGCAGCGGCCACGGCGTCCACTTCGTGCGCCAGGGAGAACTCATGCGCCACTTCGCCAGGGAAGGCGGATTTGCCATAGCCCAGCAGGTCGAGTGCGATGAAGCGGAAACGCGATTCCTGCGCGGCCATGAGCGGCGCCCACTGGCTGCGGGAACTCATCGAGCTGTGGAGCAGGACTACTGCAGGGCGCGCGTCGCGCGAAGTGTCACCTTGGAACATGGCAGGTCGTAAATTCTGGGGAGCAAACCCGGAATTATAAGACCCGCCCGTCCTTACAGGTGTCCCAAGATTTCCCCACTTTGTCGTTGACTTATGAAAAATGCCACGAGGCAACCCTCGTGCTTCAGCGCAGGCTGGCCGTTTTCGCGCTCAGTTCCAGGTTCAGGCGCGCGGCTTTCAGGGTCGCTACGTCCACCTTCGGCGGTTTGGATACGGGTGGACGGCTGGCCCACTTGGTGCGGCTGTATTCCGCAGCGGGCAGCGTGTAGTGTTCCTTGACGACCAGGCGCTGCACGGGCGCGGTTTCCACGGCCGGCAGTTCTTGCAGCACGGCGGTCTCGGCGGGGGCGGCGAGCGCTTCGCAGGGTTTGTCGCTGAGGACGGTAACGCCGTTGCGGTCGATGCATTTGTAGATCTGGTCATCGGCAGACGCCCCTGCGGCGCCGAACACGGCAGCCACGCAGAGTGTGGCGGAATAGGCTAAGCGTCGCATGATTCACCTCCCAAATCAAAGATGAATCCATTGTCTGCTTGCCAACGTTTGCGGTCTGTACGCCATTGCACGATGGGCCCGGCATACCGTCTGATCTTTTTGTAGGACTACTTCTCCATGCCTTCCAGCAGCCGGGCCCAGGCCGGTACCGCTGCCTGCCAGAAGCCTTCAATGCTGCCGGCGTCCACGCCGAGGCCGAGAAAGCGGGCCGCCGGCAGCAAGGCTTCCCGCAGAAGTACCTCGGCCGGGGCGCCGTTATCGAAGGCCCGCGCGCCGGTCTGCTTGGACAGCTTCTCGCCCTGTTCATTCAGCACCACCGGCACATGCAGGTAGCGCGGCGGGGGCAGCCCGAGCAGCTCCTGCAGGTAGAGCTGGCGCGGCGTGGAGTCGAGCAGGTCGGCGCCGCGCACAATATCGGTAATGCCCTGCGCCGCGTCGTCCACCACCACGGCCAGCTGGTAGGCCCAGAAGCCGTCGGCGCGGCGGATCACGAAGTCGCCCACCTCGGCGGTGATGTCCTGGCTGTATGCGCCGGCCCAGCGGTCGGTGAAGCTGACAATGCGGTGCGGTTGCTGCGGCGTGCGCAGGCGCAGCGCGCGCGCCGTTTTGCCCGGCGCCAGCCCTTCGCGGCAGGTGCCGGGATAGACCAGCAGCGCGTTGCCGTTCTGGCCCAGCCGTAGCTGCGAATCGGCGATCTCGCGGCGCGAACAGCCGCAGGGGTAGATATTCTCCGCCAGCTGCTGCAGCGCCGCTTCGTACAGGGCTTCGCGCTGCGTTTGCCACACCACCTCGCCGTCCCACTGCATGCCGCAGCGCTGCAGCGAGGCGAGGATGTGCAGATCGGCGCCCGGCACATTGCGGTCCTTGTCCACGTCCTCGATGCGCACCAGCCATTGGCCTCCGTGCGCTTTCGCGTCGAGGTAGCTTGCCATTGCCGCCACCAGCGAACCCATATGCAGGGGACCGGTGGGAGAGGGCGCAAAGCGGCCTGTGTAAGAAGCTGGCATCGCAGATAACGTAGTCGGGGTCCGTTAGGATAGCATCCAAGAGTTACTTCTTAAATAAAGGTCATAGGATGAAATGGATGCGACAGGACAGGAAAGCCGCGCTATCAGTCAATATATCGCTTGAGCGAGAGGCAATGTCAGCACCGCCAAGATTCGAATGGTGGAGTTGGATCGCAGGTTCCGTGGCAATACTCACTTTGCTTGGCTTGCTATGTGCAATGGCTGGGTATGGGGTTGCCGTATCCATAGAAGATGTATTCGGTGTGCCCTTTCAGTCAATCGCCACTACACATTTTGATCACCTACAGCTGTCCTATATAGCGATTTTTCACCTTGTCGACGTGATCACGCCGCCTAAGGATCAATGGGCGCATTTTTTCCAGATTCTGAAGACGTTCGCTGCTATTTATGCAGGCGCGGTCCTCCTTAATGCCTTGATTCTTTCGTTCTTTGTTCTTTCTAAGCGTTATCCCAAAGCAGGTGGCGCGTTTGAAAAAGCTAAACGCTTTATTCAACCGTCAATACGTGAGGACGCATTCTGGGTGAGCATTGTAAAATTTTTGCTCTACGGAGGTATAGCCACTGTAGTGACTGCGGCTGGTGTGTGGGGACTCACGGTGTTGGGCGTAGCGGTGCTCGTATTGTTGATTGGGGCACCTCTTTTGGGCTTGGAGGCTGGTAAAGCGTATCTCCGCACCTATGTTGAAAAGCCTGAGCGGTGCAGGCCTCTCCAAGATAGAACTGCTAGGCTAAGAGGCGACAGGCGAGATGCCAAGGAGGTCTTCGTTACATGCGTACGCTACGAGAGTAAGGAAAAGCTGATGATGGAGGGAAGAGTGGTGTTTATGACGGCTGCATCTGTGGTGCTATTCGATCCGGAGAATGGTCGCGTCACTCGGTTGCCGATGCAGGAAGCGAGCATCACATTGATAGACGCTTTGAAATGCTGCGATGCACCTAATTCGCCGAAATAAATCGCATACAATGCTCGCGCGGCCGCAGAGCCGCAGCACTCAGCCACCTAACCCTGAACGGACCCCTGACAGCATGCAGAACAAGTTCTCTCTCACCGCCACTGCCATCGCCACGAGCGTTGCGCTGGCGCTGCCGGCCTACGCGGCTGGCGCCAAGGCCCTGCCACAAGTGCAGGAAGCGCCGCTGCGCGCGCACATCGCTTTCCTGTCCAGCGACCTGCTGGAAGGCCGCGGCACCGGCCAGCGTGGCGGCGACCTCACCGTTTCCTACCTGGAGAACCAGGCCATGGCCGTGGGCCTCAAGCCTGGCAACGGCAAGAGCTACCGCCAGCTGGTGAAGATCGCCGGCGTGAAGTCGCAGCCTGAAACCAGCTCGCTGCACCTGGAAGCGAATGGCGCCAGGCTGCCTTTTGAATTCGGCAAGGACTGGGTGTGGGGCACCGGCGATTCGCAGGCAGCGCATACGCTGAACAGCGAGCTGGTATTCGTGGGCTACGGCATCTCCGCATCGGAAGAGGGCTGGGACGATTTCAAGGGCCAGGACTTCACCGGCAAAACGCTGGTGATGATGGTGAACGACCCCATGCCGACCGCGGAAGAAGCGAACCGTTTCGGCGGCAAGGCGCTCACCTACTACGGCCGCTGGACCTATAAATTCGAGGAAGCCAAGCGCCGCAACGCGGCAGGCGTGCTGCTGATTCATACCGACGCATCGGCTTCCTATGGCTGGAGCGTGATCCAGAACAGCTGGAGCGGCGTTGAGCGCTTCCAGCTGGCGCAGGGCGAGCCGGGTACGCCGATGCAGGGCTGGATGACCAACGACACCGCCGCGGCGCTGTTCAAGGCTGGCGGGCAGGATCTGGACGCGCTGCGCGCAGCAGCGGAACGCAAGGACTTCAAGCCTGTGCCGCTGAACGTGAAGCTGGCCGGCGAAATGAGATCGGTGGTGCGCCAGGTGGAGCAGTACAACGTGGCGGGCATCGTGCCCGGCACCGATCCCAGGCTGAAAGATGAACTGGTGATCTACAGCGCGCACTGGGACCACCTCGGCAAACAGGGCGAAGGCAAGGACACCATCTACAACGGCGCGGTGGACAATGCCTCCGGCACCGCGGCCCTGCTGGCCATGGCGCAGGAAGCCGTGAAGTCGCCCGCGAAGCGCAGCCAGATGTTCCTGTGGGTGGCGGCTGAAGAACAGGGCCTGCTGGGCAGCGCTGCTTACGCAAGTGCACCGCTCTGGCCACTGGACAAAACCGCTGCGGCACTGAACCTGGATAGCCTGAACTGGATCGGCGCCACCAACGATATGAGCACGCCGGGCAGCGAGCGCACTGGCCTGGGCAAGATGGCGGAAGCGACCGCCAGGTCCATGAAGATGCGCATCGCCGATGCCAAGCCGGACCTGGCGGGCGGCTACTTCCGCAGCGACCATTTCAGCTTTGCGAAAGCAGGCGTGCCGGCCTTCTCGATCGGCGGCGGCAGCGACTACCTGGGCGACAAGGCGAAGGCGGAAGAGAAGCGCAAGTCCTACGCGCCGCGCTATCACCAGGTATCGGACGAATATGATCCGGGCTGGGACCTGGCAGGCGCCGTGCAGCAGGCCCAGTTCACGCTGAACCTGGGCCGCATGGTGGCGGATGCGCCGAAGATGCCTGAGTGGAAAGCGGGCGACGCTTTCGGCAAGGCCCGCCAGAAGTAAAGGTTCGAAGTAGGCTTACACCGCGCCCAGCCTGCGGCTGGCGCGGCTCCTCCGCTCTTCGTCGCGCTGCGTTTCCAGCGTGGTGCGGCGAACGAACTCGATGTGATGGCGCGAAGCCAGCGAAGCCGTTTCCGTGCGGCGCTCGCGAATCGCATCCCAGATGGCGCGGTGCTGTACCTTGAGCTGGTTCCACAGCTCGGGGCGCGCGTTCAGGTATTCCAGGTTCCCTTGCACGTGCCCCTGCAGCACCTTGTGCAGGCTTGAGCTCAGGTGCCCGATCAGCACATTGTGCGAAGCCTCCGCAATGGCCTGGTGGAAGGCCACGTCCATGGCGATGCAGGTTTCCAGGTCATTGCTGTCGAAAGCCTGCTCCACCGCCGCATGGCAGGCGCCAATGCGTTCCAGGTCCGCTTCGGTGGCGCGCTCCGCCGCCAGCTGCGCCGCCTGGCTTTCCAGCATATGGCGGAACTCCAGCATGTCGCCGTGGATGTCCGGATGATCCTTCAGCATCTGCTGCCATGGATCGACAAAGGGCGCCTCCATGAAATCGGTGACGAAGGTGCCGCCGCCATGGCGCGTAATCAGCAGGCCCTTGGCCGCCAGCGCCTGCAGCGCCGCGCGCAGGGAAGGGCGCGATACGCCCAGTTCAACGGCGAGCTCGCGTTCGGCGGGAAGGCGGTCGCCGGGTTTCAGCGATCCTTCGAGGATGCGGGTTTCCAGTTCGCTGGCCACGATATCGGACAGACGGCTTGCGGCAGGCTTGCGTGCGCTCATTTTGCGGTATGATTGGTATGACCAATAAATCGTAGCCGCAAACATGGAAGGGGTCAAGCCTTCTGGCTACTGCCAACAACTGGTACTACCAGTGCATAAGGAGATCCATGACTAGTCCTCAGAACGGACGCCTCGTTTCGCTTGACGCATTCCGGGGCTTCACCATCGCCAGCATGCTGTTGGTGAATAATCCCGGCGACTGGGGCCACCTTTACTCCCAGCTCGCGCACGCACACTGGAATGGCTGGACCTTCACCGACTGGATCTTCCCCTTCTTCCTCTTCATCGGCGGTGTGTCGATGAGCTTTTCGCTGGGCCGGCAGGCGGAAGCCGGCGCGGACAAGGGCGAGCTGCTGCGCAAGCTGTTCAAACGCGCGGCGCTGATTTTCCTGATCGGCTTCCTGCTTAACTTCGTTCCCAAATTCGACCTCGCCACCGTGCGCATTCCGGGCGTGCTGCAGAGGATAGCGCTGTGCACAGCGCTGGCCGCACCGCTGGTGGTCTATTTCAACTGGCGCCAGCAGCTGTGGTGGATTGCAGGCCTGCTTGGTTTCTACAGCGCCGTGATGCTGCTGGTGCCGGTGCCGGGACCGGATGGCGTGGTGGCCGCGGGCCTGCTGGAGCCGGGCCGCGACGTGGGGGCCTATATCGACCGCCTCTTCCTCAGCGGGCATATGTGGGTGCAGTCGAAGACATGGGATCCGGAAGGGCTGTTCACCACCATTCCCGCCGTATGCAGCCAGCTGTTCGGCGTGCTGGCGGGCCGCTGGCTGCTGACGCGCAACGACCGATCCGAGAAGACCGCGTGGCTGTTCCTTGCAGGCCTTGGCCTGCTGCTGGCCGGCGCCATGCTCGATGTTCTGCTCATGCCGATCAACAAGAGCCTGTGGAGCACGTCCTACTGCCTGTTCACCACCGGCTGGGCGCTGGTGATGTTCGGCGTGTTCTACTGGCTGCTCGATGGCGCGCCGTCGATCTGGCTGCGTGCGCGCATGCAGGGGTATGCGCAGTTCTTCATCATCTACGGCATGAATGCGCTGTTCATCTTTGCCTTTTCCGGCCTGGTGGCCAAGATGATCGGCTTCTTCAAGCTGCACGAGGCGCTGTATGCGCCGATCAAGGCGCTGCCGCTGGCGCCGGAAGCGCAGTCGCTGCTCTATGCACTGCTGTTCAATGCCGCGATGTTTGCGGTGGCGTGGTTCATGTACCGCCGCCGCTGGTTCATCAAGGTTTAGGCGGTGTAAGGCGTGCCTGCCAGGGCCGCCTCGATGCCGGCATGGCCCTTGTCCACGATGGCGAGGAACAGGGCCTTGGCCGCCTTCTCATCGCGCTTCCTGCGAAAACTCTGGTGCGCCTGGAGAAAGGCCACTGTCCAGGTGGCGAGCAGCAGGTTGGCCGCAAGCTGCGCGCCTGCGTCGCCCGCCTCACGCCCGGCAGTCTCGCACAGCGCCGCGGCCAGCATCTCCGCGAGCTCGCCGCGTATGGCCCTGGCGCGTGCCTTGAGGGTTTCGCTGGCCTCGATGGTTTCCACGAAGCCCAGGCCCTCAGGAGAGAAATTGACGTAGGGTGCATGCTCCCGTATCAGCCGGTGCGCCAGCAGGCGCAAGGCCTCTACCGGCGCCACGCCGGGAGCGCGCTGCCGCAGCGCCTCCAGCAATACTTCACGGCCTTCCGCTTCGCGGTCGAAGAACATGTCCTCCTTGCGCGGGAAGTGATTGAACACCGTCATGCGGCCCACGTCAGCGGCCGCCGCAATCTCATCGACCGTTACATGATCGAAGCCGCGCTCCAGGAAGAGCAGCGTGGCTGCATCGGAAATGCTCTGCCGCGTGGCGAGGCGTTTGCGGGAGCGAAGGTCGGTTGGCGTTGACATGCGGCGCATCATAGCATAGTTTACATGTACTCAGTACATATTTGGATCAAGTACATGAATCCGCTCTACATTATTTTTGCCGCCATTGTTCTCGACGCCGTCGGGATTGGCCTGATCTTTCCCATCCTGCCGCGCCTCCTCGAAGAGGTGAGCCAGACAGCCAATGTCGCGCCGTGGATAGGGAGCATGACGGCGCTGTACGCCGTCATGCAGTTCATCTTCGCTCCGGTACTTGGGGCCTTGAGCGACCGCCTGGGTCGCCGTCCCGTGCTCCTGGTTTCGCTCGCAGGCGCTGCGCTCAACTACGCCATCATGGCGTTCGCGCCCCAGCTTTGGATGCTGTTTCTTGGCCGCGCCATAGCCGGGCTGACGGGCGCCAATATGTCGGTTGCCATGGCTTACATCACCGATATTTCGCCGGAAGCACAGCGTGCAAAGCGCTTTGGCCTGTTCAACGCCATGTTCGGCATCGGCTTCATCATCGGTCCCGTGCTTGGCGGCATATTGGGCGACTACTCCTTGCGGTTGCCCTTTATCGCTGCGGCGGTATTGAACGCCGCGAACCTGCTGCTCGCGCTGTTCCTGCTGCCGGAGTCGCGCACACCCGGAAGAGGGCGGGTGGACCTGGCGGCGCTGAACCCCTTGCATCCCTTGCGCTGGGCGTTCTCGATGAAGGCACTGCTGCCCGTCACTATCGTGTTTTTCATCCTGAGCGGCACAGGTGAGGCTTACGGCACCTGCTGGGCGCTTTGGGGACAGGACGTGTTCCGGTGGAGCGGCATGTGGATCGGGCTTTCACTGGGAGCTTTCGGTGTCTGCCAGTCGCTGGCGCAGGCGTTTCTTCCGGGGCCGGCCGTCAGGCTGTTCGGGGAGCGCCGCGCAATACTGGGCGGCTTCGCCGCAAGCTGCAGCGGCTTGTGCGTGATGGCATTCGCCCGGCAGGGCTGGATGGTGTTCGCCGCGATGCCGCTTTTTGCGCTCGGTGGCGTCGGCATCCCGGCATTGCAGTCGCTGGCCAGCCGGCTGGTGGACGAAAACCGGCAGGGACAATTGCAGGGCGTGCTGGCCTCGTCGGTGAGCCTTGCTTCGATTGCGGCGCCGCTGGGTTTCTCCACCGTCTACCTGTTTGTCCGCGAGCAGTGGCCTGGCGCGGTGTGGTTTTCGGTGGTCGCAGCCTACCTGGCCGCGACACCGTTCGTGCTCAGGCTGCGTTTCGCGAAGAAGTGAATTCGGTAGCGTAGACAGCCAGTGCCGCCGCAGGGAAGGCAAGGCCCGCCAGCAGCACGCCATGCCAGCCGTGGTGCGCGAACATCCAGCCGCCCAGCAGCGAACCCAGTGCGCCGCCCATGAAGAAGATCGACATATAGAGGCCGTTCAGGCGGCTGCGCACTTCGGCGCCCAGCGCATAGATTGCACGCTGTCCCGTGACGAGGTTGGCCGATACGCCCATGTCGAGCACGATGGAAGCGCAGACCAGCAGCGCCAGCTGCGCGGTGTAGCCGCCGCTGGTGAACAGCAGCGGCGCGGCAAATGCGAGTGCGCCCGCGCCGAGCGCCATGGCGGTGGTGGAGCGGGACTTGCCCTGGTCCGCGCGGCGCCCGGCAATCGGCGACGCGATGGCGCCGGCCACGCCGGCCAGCGCGAACAGGGCAATGCCGGTCTGCGACAGGCCGAATGCAGGGCCGGCCAGCTCCAGCGGCACGGTAGTCCAGAACAGGCTGAAGGCGCCGAACATGCAGAACTGGTAGGCCGCGCGCCGGCGCAGGACAGGCGTGGTCTTCAACAGATGCCACATGGAGCCGAGCAGTGCGCCGTAACTCATGGCGTGCGCGGGCACGCGCTGCGGCAGCTTGCTGCGCAGGACCAGCGCAAGCACACCGGTGCCGATGGCGGAGATCACGAAGATGGCATGCCAGCCCAGGGCATCCGTCACGAGCGACGAGACGGGACGCGCCAGCATAATCCCCAGCAGCAGTCCGCTCATCACGGTGCCTACCGTCTGGCCGCGCGTTTCCGGCTTTGACAGGTGGGCGGCAAAAGGCACCACTACCTGCGCGGCGACCGAGCCGAGCCCGATGCAGAAGGCCGCCGCGAGAAAGAGCGCTGCGCTGTTGCTGAAGGCCGCAGCGAGCAGGGACAAGGCGGTGAGCGCAAGCGCGCAGAGAATCAGTTTGCGGTTCTCGACCAGGTCCCCTAGCGGTACTATGAAGATCAGGCCGAGGCAGTAGCCGATCTGCGTGAGCGTGACGATCAGGCCTGCCGCGCCGGGATTGAGGCCGGTGGCCTGGCTGATCGGGCCGACGAGCGGCTGGGCGAAATAAAGGTTCGCCACAATCAGGCCGGTGGCGATTGCCATCAGCCAGACCATGCCGGATGAAATATCGTGTTCTTGCTGGTTCAAGCGAATCCCCTGCGGATCGAAACCGGCAATTGTAGGGAATATTGCCGGCTCGCGCAGAGAACTCCCCAAATCCTTACAGCTGCTTGTGCACGTCCGCCAGGATTTCGTAGGAACGCAGGCGGGCCGAGTGCTCGAAGATCTGCGAAGTGATCATCAGTTCATCCGGCTTGGTGCTGGCGATGAAGGCCTTCATCTGCGCCTTCACCGACTCCGGCGAACCGATGGCGGAGCAGGACAGCACCGAATCCAGCATCGCATTCTCCTGCGGGCCAAGCTGGGCCCGGAAGTTCGCCACCGGCGGCGGCAGGCGGGAAGGGCGGCCGGTGCGCAGGTTGACGAAAGCCTGCTGCATGGAGGTGGCGCGGAACTGCGCCTCTTCGTCGGTATCGGCGGCGAATACGTTATAGCCCAGCATGACGTAGGGCTTGTCCAGCTGGGCCGAAGGCTTGAAGTTGTCGCGGTAGATGGCGATGGCCTGCATCATCATCTGCGGCGCAAAGTGCGAGGCGAAAGCGAAGGGCAGGCCCATATGCGCGGCAAGCTGCGCGCCGAACAGGCTGGAACCGAGTATCCACAACGGCACCTTGGCGCCCATGCCGGGAACCGCCATCACGCGCTGGCGCGGCGAGTCGGACATATAGTCCTGCAGCTCGGCCACGTCCTGCGGGAACTCGTCGGCGTCGGAACCAAGATTGCGGCGCAGGGCGCGCGCCGTGGTCTGGTCCGAACCTGGCGCGCGGCCCAGGCCAAGGTCGATACGGCCGGGGAACAGCGCCTCCAGCGTGCCGAATTGTTCCGCAATCACCAGCGGGGAGTGATTGGGCAGCATGATGCCGCCGGCGCCGACACGGATGGTGGATGTGCCGCCCGCCACATGTGCGATCACAACCGAAGTTGCGGCGCTGGCGATGCCCGGCATACCGTGGTGTTCGGCCAGCCAGTAGCGGTTGAAGCCCCAGCGTTCGCCATGCTGCGCAAGATCCAGCGTATTGCGCAGCGAGGCCGAGACGTCGCTGCCTTCGGCGATCGGGGAAAGGTCGAGTATGGAGAATGGAATCATGCCGGCCATGTTAGGCCCTTGCCGCCAGTATTCAAGCAAAGCCCTGTTGGGCAAGTGGGTTTGAAGCGGCCCCGTACGCAGTTTTTGAGAACGCGGTAGACTGGTCGATGTTGCATGAAGAAAAAATAAATCAACCCTTCGGAGACAGAGTTCCATGTTACGAAAGATCGCCCTTGCCACGCTGCTGCTGACCGGCGTGGCCCATGCCGCCCCGCCCAGCGAAGTGGCCCGTTCCACCGCCAAATATGCCCGCGCCAAATATGGCGAACAGGTGATTGGCAGCCTGGCGTCCATGGTCACTTACAACACGGTGGCCGACCCCAAAGTGCCGTCCGATCGCAATCCGCAGCATATCGGCTTCAAAAAATTCCTGAAGTCGGAGGCCGACCGCCTGGGCTTCGATTTCGAAGATTCCGGCTGGGTGGTAGTCATCGGCTACGGCAAGGGCGCGGAGCGCGTGGGCGTGGTGACGCATGGCGACGTGCAGCCGGTGGACCCGAGCAAGTGGAAGCAGTCGCCGTTCAAACTGGATCGCACGAGCGAGCCTGGCAAGCTGCTGGCCCGCGGTTCCGAGGACGACAAAGGTCCGATTGCGACCGCGCTGTATGCGATGAAGGCGATCAAGGACAAGAAGATCAAGCTCAACAAGCGCATCGAGCTCTACGTCTATATGGGCGAAGAATCGGACTGGACCGCGCTGGAAGAATACATCAAGACGCACAAGCTGCCTGAGGTGAACATTACCCTGGACGCCGAGTACCCGGTAGTGACCGCCGAGAAAGGCTGGGGCGCGCTGATGATGACGCTGCCGCCGGTGCAGGGCGCGGCGCCGCAAGGCCCCGTGCTGAGCGAATTCACGGGTGGCTTCTTCGGCAGCCAGATTCCGGAAGACGCCGTGGCCGTGATCGACAATGCCACGCCTGAGCTGGCCGAGCAGATCCGCAAACGGGGCGCGGCGCAGAAGGGCATGCAGTACACGCTGGGCTTTGAAGGCCAGCGCCTGCGCATCAAGGCCAAGGGATTGTCGGCGCACTCGTCCAAGCCGGAAGATGGCGTGAATGCGATCGGCATGCTGGCTGATGCGCTGGCGGTGCGCAGCTGGGAAGGCACGCAGGCCGGCAATATGGCCAGCCTGATCAACGAGCTGATCGGCACTGGCCTGTACGGCGAAAAGTTCGGCACTGCCGCATACAGCGACGGCTTCATGGGACCGATGACGGTATCGCCGACTGTGCTGAAGCAGACCGACAAGGGCCTGGAGCTGAACGTCAATCTGCGCCGTCCGCGCGGCAAGCCCGGTCCTGAACTGCAGGCGCAGTTCGAAGCCGCCTTCAACGCCTGGAAAGCTCAGCGCGCGCCGGAGGCAACGCTGCGCGCCATTATCGGCGAGCCATGGCTGCGCCCGGATGCGCCGCAGATCCCGACGCTGCTGAATGTGTTCTCGCACTACACCGGCATCAAGGATGCGAAACCGGTCTCGATCGGCGGCGGCACCAATTCGCGCCTGTTCCCGAACGCCGTCAGCTTCGGCCCGGCGATGCCGGGTTCGGTCTACACCGGCCACTCCGAGCACGAGTTCATCACCGTCAAACAGCTGATGCTCAACCTCGAAATGTACACCGCCGTCCTCGTCGAGCTCGCCCGCTAACGGCTGAGTCCGTGACATGACAAGGTGCCTGACCCCATGGTGTCATATGACACCATGGGGTCAGGCCCCTGTGTCAGTATCTCCGTATTAATGCGTTAAGATTGAAATTATTATTAGCTGGCTTTTATCGCAATATATTGTTGCGTGAATTCGAATATTTAATCCCCGCCTGAAAAATCCTTTCCAAGCAGTCCCGGTTTGCTTTACCATGGGAAACAAGGTCCAGCAAACATGCGGCCTTCAGCCAGTGCCAGGCTGATCCATCACGGCACTTATTCTTTTATTGGAAATACTCTGGCTTATTTAATAAGCCATTGGGGAATTTGTATGCCGCGATATTTGTTGTTGCTTCTCGCTATATTCTTCTCATGGTCGGCCAATAGCATGGAAATGAATGTCCCGCATGCGGTCGCATCGTCCGCAGCTTCTCAGCCGATACAGCTCAAGCAGGTTCCCAGGCGCGGCGCGCTCTACCGTGTGCGCCATGAGGGCAAGACCAGCTACCTGTTCGGCACCATCCACGTCGGCAAACAGAATTTCTTCCCCCTCGAACCGGAAGTGACCCGCGCGCTGGCGGATTCCAGCTCGCTGGTGCTGGAGCTGGATACGCGCGCTTACGAGCCCTTCCAGGTGGCGCTGGCCAAGTACGGCAGCTATCCGGCCGGGGAAACCATTTCGCAGCATCTGTCGCCGCCGGCGCTGGATAAGCTCAACAAGGCGCTGCTGAAGGCTGGCATGTCGCTGCGCAGCGTGGAGCAGTACCGGCCCTGGCTGGTAGCCAATATCCTCGTGGGCACCGAGATCGAGAAGCAGGGCTATCACCGCGCCAACGGCGTGGAAGGCTTCCTGCTGTCGGCGGCCGTAAAGCAGAAGAAAAAAGTGCGTGAGCTGGAATCTGCGGATTATCAGCTCAGCCTGTTCGCTTCGCTGGACGATGCCCAGCAGGAGCGCTACCTGCTCGAAAATATTGCCGAGCTGGATAACGGCATGGCGGTGAAGAAGTCGGCCGGCCTGATCGATGCCTGGAGCACCGCCGATGCGCCGCGCATTGCCGCACTGACGCGCGAGCTCACCACGGGCGACACGGTTTCCGCCACCTTCATGGACCGCACCCTGCTGCGCAAGCGCAATCCGGAAATGGCGGCGAATATCGAGACCATCATGCGCAGCGAGCAGGTCGCCTTTGTCGGCATCGGCCTGCTGCACCTGGTGGGAGAGAACGGCGTACCCGAGCTGCTGCGCCAGCGCGGGTACGAAGTGGAGAAAGTCTACTGATTACTGCCGGGTCAGCGCGCCATTGCTGTACATGACGCGGTCGCCTACCTTATATTCCGGCATCGACTCCACGTTGATGCTGCGGCTGCCGCCGTCATCGGTGCGCAGCGTTACGCGGTAAACCTGTCCGGTTCCGGTGCTGCCGCCGGCAGCGGCCGCTGCCACCGAACCACTTACGCCCACGCCCGCATCCTGCCGCGAGATCGGCTCGATCGATTGCACCGTGCCCGCCCAGGTCTGCGCGGTATTGGTCTGCATGCTGCTGTCGCCGGCGCTGCTCATTTCACTGCTGCGCGTGCTGGCACTGCTGCCACTGTCCCCGGTGTCCGAGCTGCCGCTTGAATCGGTGCCGGTATTGGCGCAAGCTGCCAGTGCGGCGCATGCTGCCACCAGAATTGCGTGCTTCACGTTCATGATAAGCCTCCATTGATGAGTTCAAAAAGACATCTTCACGGGCGATAAGGGATTGATTGTAGGTTCCTGTACGGAGGCCGCGCGCGCGATTGACTCAAATCAAAAATCCGTTCATCCACGACAGTAATAATTGCCCGATCAAGGACGCCGGAGGTGCCATGGCAATTCAGGAAACGGACAATGTCGTCAGCGGCCTGGTCGAGGCGGTATGCGGTGACGGACCGGGACATGAACGCAAGCGTTACCTGCTGCGCGAGGCTTTGTTCGGCCTGGTGCGGCTGGCGCAGGCGGAACAACTGGCCGCACTCCGGCAGGACAGCGAACGCGCCGCCGGCGCCGCGGCCACCTTGCGGCAGCGCCGCATGGCGCGCGCACTGCTGCGCAGGATAGGAGCGGACGTGAATTCGGGCCAGCGCTGCTTCGAGTTCTAGGCGCGCACCTTGCGCGTGGCCCACAGCACCCACATCAGGCTCGCCGTCACCAGCGCGGCGCTGCAATCCACCATCCAGTCGCTGGCCGCGCCGTGGCGGTAGGGCAGGAAGCTCTGCACCAGTTCATCGGCGGCGCCCATGGCGGCGATGGTCAGCACCGCCTTGCAGGCACGCTGCGCAAGGCTGCCCGTGCTGCCGGTGAAGATCAGGAAGGTAAGCACCGCGTAAGCGCAGGAATGCAGCACGATGCCCGAGGCCAGCTGTCCAACGTCCGCGCGCGCGCCGGGAATGGAACCTGCAACCACGATCATTGCGAACATGGCCATCGCGCTCCAGTAGCGCAGGCGGGCGAAGGAGGACGTGAGCAGCAGCTGTTGCAGGAAATTCAGCACGGAGGGAGATGAAAATGGCGTACGAGCGGCAACGATAGCATGCCCGCCGTGCGCACACAAAAAAAAGCCCGCTGATGACAGCGGGCGCAAACCCTGTTTGGGCCAAGAGATCAATTCGAGCGGTGCGCCGGATGCCGGCACACCATGTCTGCCATCACGCATATCGGTTGCATGTATCGCAGATGTGTCCAGTATATGCGCTCTATGTGACAGGGGCATGACGGTGCACAAATCGTGCGGGCAAAAAAAAAGCCCGCTTATTCGGAGCGGGCTTGAAACTATTATCTTGGAGGAGAATAGTGGAGACAGGTGAGATTATGCTGCGTCGCCACATATTCGTCCAATTTTCGTTTTCGATATGCGACATGCGATTTGTGAATATCTCTCAGTCGCGCACCGGCACGGTGTAGTTCAGCGCCATGCGGCCACCGTCCACGAACAGCGTCTGGCCGGTCATATAGCTCGCATCGTCGCTGGCGAGGAAGGCGGCGATGGAGGCCACTTCCTCCGGTTCGCCGCAGCGGCCCAGCGGCGTGCGGGACAAAATCGTATGGCGCGCTTCCGGGCTGCCCAGCACCGCCTGTTTCGCCAGCTCCGTGAGAATGGTGCCGGGACCGATGCCGTTCACGCGGATGCCATGCGGCGCCAGGTTCAGCGACATCACCTTGGTCAGCTGGTTCACCCCGCCTTTCGACACCACATAAGGCACCTGGTTCGGAATCGCCAGCTCGGAGTTCACGCTCGACATATTGATGATCGAGCCGCCCTGCTGCTTCACCATCACGCGCGCCACAGCCTGGCCGCAGAGGAACATCGATTTCAGGTTAATCCGCAGCACGCGGTCGAAATCTTCTTCCTCCAGTTCGAGGAAGCCCGCGGCATGGGTCACGCCTGCGTTGTTGACCAGGATGTCGATGGCGCCGAATTCCGCCAGCGTGGCTGCCACCAGCGCATCCACCTCGGCCTTCATGCTGACGTCGGCGCGGAAGAAGCGGGCGTTGGCGCCCAGCGCTTCCGCCGCGGCCTGGCCTTCCGGCTTGATATCGGCCAGCATCACGCGCGCGCCTTCGGCAACGAGGCGCCGGGCGCAGGCCAGGCCGATGCCCTGGGTGCCGCCGGTGACGATGGCGACTTTGTTCTGTAGTTTCATAATCCGCTTCCCTGCGATTCAAAGAAGCGGATTGTAGCCTAGAGGATCAGCGCCTCATTGGGCAGCTGGTTCGGCCGCGCGCCATCGGCCGGGAAGTGCTGCGTGAGCAGGGCGTTCAGCTGCGCCAGCGCGGCCAGCGTGCTGTTGTGGAACTCGCCCTGCGCGAAGCCTTGCGTCATCGTGCGGCAGATGGCCTGCCACTCGCTGTCCGCGATCAGGCGGCCCACATTGCGGTCGCCGATGATGTCCACTTCGCGCGCTGCCAGGTTCACGTAGATCAGCACACCGCTGTTGTCCTCGGTGTCCCACACGCCATACTGCGCGAACAGGGCGCGGGCACGGGCGCGGTTGCTCACGTCGGCGAACACTGCGCCCAGCGGCAGCGAAGGCTCCACGATCAGCCGCACTTCGGCGCGGTGCTGGCGCTCGCCTTCGGTGATGGCCTGCTCGATCGCCTTCAGTGTGGCAGGCGGGAAGCAGCGCCGGCCGGTGCCGGTGCCCACCATCAGGTGACGCCAGGCGCGCTTGCAGCGGCCCATGAAAGTCCTTGGAAGGGTGCTCATTACCAGTCTCCCGAGGCGCCGCCGCCGTCAAAGCTGCCGCCGCCGCCACTGAAGCCGCCGCCACCGCCGAAGCCACCGCCGCCGCCGCCGAAACCTCCGCGTCCCGCGTTATTCAGCGCGCTGCCGATAACGCTGCCAATCAGCACGCCGGTGGCGTCCGAGCCCCAGCTGGTGGTGCGCAGGCCGCGCCGGCCGCGTCCACGGAACATGGGCGCCAGCACAAAGACGCCGAACAGGATGGCGGGCCACACCCACCATCCCAGCTCCTCCTGCTGCTGTTGCGGGGCCTTCTTCGCTGCGGGCGGCGCCAGTTTTTCCTTGTCGATCAGGGTGGCGATGGCGCTCACTCCTGCCGTCAGGCCGCCGTAGTAATCGTTATTGCGGAAATGAGGTGCGATTACATCCTGCAGCACGCGCTTGGACTGGGCATCGGTCAGCGAGCCTTGCGTGCCGCGGCCCGATTCAATGCGCAGGCGGCGCAGGGCCGGGGGATTGTCCTTCGCCACCAGCAGCAGCACGCCGTCGTCGACGCCCTTGCGGCCAAGCTTCCACGCGTCCGCCACGCGGATGCTGAACTGCTCGATGGATTCCGGTTCCGTCTTCGACATCAGCAGCACGGCAATCTGGCTGCCGGTGCGGTTTTCGTACTCCGCCAGCACCGATTCGAGCGAAGCGCGCTGTTCGGGCGTGAGCATGTTCACCTGGTCGGTCACGCGTGTTTTCAGTTCGGGCACCTTGACCAGTTCCTGCGCGTTTGCGCTCAGCGCAATCAGCAGCGTGAGGCAGATCACGATCAGGGCGAACGCCACGCGCGGCAGCAGGCTGCCCGAATGCTGGCGCTCGGCGCGCGCCGCCATATGGGCGGCTACGGCGCCGCGCACGCGGTCTCGCAGGCGGCGCGAGCGGCGGACACCCTCCCGTTCATCGGTAATCTCCGCCGTGCCATTCCACTTGCCAAGCGAAGGATGCACTTCCTCGTCGCGCCTGCGGGCCATGGCCTTGCCTTACTTCTTGCCGAAATCGACGGTGGGGGCGGTCGAAATGGCTTTCTCGTTCTCTACCTGGAAAGTCGGCTTCACTTCATAGCCGAACATCATCGCGGTGAGGTTGGTGGGGAAACGGCGTGCCAGCACGTTGTAGTCCTGCACGGTGGTGATATAGCGCTGGCGCGCCACCGTGATGCGGTTCTCGGTGCCTTCCAGCTGCGACTGCAGGTCGCGGAAGCTGGTGTCGGCTTTCAGGTCCGGATAGCGCTCGGACACGGCCATCAGGCGCGACAGCGCGGAAGACAGCTCGCCCTGGGCCTGCTGGAACTTCTGGAAAGCGGCCGGATTATTCAGCACCTCGGGCGTCACCTGGATGCTGGTGGCCTGGGCACGCGCCTTGGTCACGGCTTCCAGCGTTTCGCGCTCATGCGAAGCGTAGCCCTTCACCGTGTTCACCAGGTTCGGGATCAGGTCCGCGCGGCGCTGGTACTGGTTCACCACCTCGCCCCAGGAGGCCTTGATGGCTTCGTCCTTGCTCTGGAACTCGTTGTAGCCGCAGCCGGTCAGCGATACAGCGACGAGGCCGATGGCCACCCACTTGGAAAACATAGGCATGATCTCTCCCTTTTATTGGTGTTTCGACTATACACCTGACGCCAAAAGCAATTTGTACGGTGAGGCACACAGTGGGGCCGCCGCGCGCTTTATAATGGTGGGTTTGCAACGAAAATAAAAGGGGTAGTCGTGAATTTTATTAACAAACTGGAAGCAGCCTGGGCTGCAAACGACTCCCTGCTGTGCGTTGGCCTCGACCCGGACCTGGAGCGCCTGCCGGCGCAGTTCCGCAACGGCCCGGACGGCATCACCCGCTTCTGCACCGAAATCATCGACGCCACGGCGGACCTGGCCTGCGCCTTCAAGCCGCAGATCGCCTATTTCGCCGCCCTGGGCGCGGAACGCCAGCTGGAAGACATCTGCGCCTATGTGCGCAGCAACTACCCCCAAATCCCGCTGATCCTCGACTCCAAGCGCGGCGACATCGGCGCCACGGCAAAGCAGTACGCGCGCGAAGCCTACGACCGCTACGGCGCGGACGCGGTCACGGTGAGCCCCTATATGGGTTCGGACTCGGTTGAACCGTATATGGAATGGAAGGACCGCGGCGTGATTGTGCTGTGCCGCACCTCGAATGCGGGCGGTTCCGACCTGCAGTTCCTGCAGGTGGATGGCAAGCCGCTGTACCAGCACGTGGCGAAGCTGGTGGCGGAAAAATGGAACGCCAACGGCCAGTGCGCGCTGGTGGTGGGGGCCACCTATCCCGAAGAACTGGCGCAGGTGCGTGCGATCGTGGGCGACATGCCGCTGCTGGTGCCGGGCATCGGCGCGCAGGGCGGGGACATTGCCGCCACGGTCAAATCCGGCCGCACGGCCGCCGGCGCCGGCATGATGATCAATTCCTCGCGCGCCATTCTCTATGCCGCGCCCGCGGCCGGCGAAGACTTCGCCATGGCCGCCCGCCGCGTCGCCGAAGAAACCCGCAACGCCATCAACGCCTACCGCTAAGCTACGGCTG
>NZ_JBJQIK030000011.1:0-176358 GCF_045984285.3 Pseudoduganella rhizocola | reverse complement strand
TGCTGCCATCGCCGTCCCGCACCGGCTGCCATTCGACAAACAGGTTGCTGGGGTCCAGCCGGTTCTCGTCCACCGGGGACGGCCCGGCGGCACGGCCATTGGCAACGGAGCTGGCCAGTTGAGCGAAGCCGCGCCAGTGTTCACCCAGTCGAAGGTCGGCAAAGACCGAGCTGCGCTGCATCAGCACGCCCCACAGGTCCTGGCGGTCCAGCCCATAGCGCGGATTGCCGGCGTACTCGTAGCGCAAGCGCAAGTCGCCGCCGACGCTCAGGCGCAGCTGGCTGGCCACCGGGCTGTCCTTCCAGCATGCGCTGCCGCCGCCGTCCCCGGCACAAGCCTGGCGCTGGGCGCGAAAGTCGTCGTCGAAGCGCAAGGGCCGGAACTGCGCCAGCGCGGCATCGGCCGCCAGCAGCAAGGGAATGCCGAGCCACGCAGCAGCCGCTACGCGGCACTTGTTCCGGGGCCTCACTGCGCGTGGTAATAGCCGCCGAAGTGTTTGATCGGCGACCATGCCGGCAGGATCTCGGGCAACGCCGGCGACAGCGAGCTGTAATCCTGCGCGCCATACACCACGCGGCCGTCCATGACCGTCAGCACCGAGGTGATGGACTTGATCTGCGCCTCAGGCACCACGAAGTAGTCCCTGTCCAGCAGCACGAAGTCGGCCAGGTAGCCGGGAGCGATCATGCCCATCTCACCTTCGGCATGCAGGAACCAGGCGGCCTTGCGCGTGAACAGCCCCAGCGCCTCACCACGGCTCAGCCGGTTGTCCCTGGCCAGCACTTCGGCGCCCGAGATGGATTTACCCGACACCATCCAGCTGATGCCCACCCAAGGGTTGAAGGAGGCGGCGCGGAAGGCGTCCGTGGTCATGGCCAGCGGGATGCCGCTATCGACAAGCTCGCGCAGGCGCGGCGTCAGCAAGGCCTTGTCGCGGCCATGGGTCTTGATGAAGCCGTCGCCATGCAGCGCCATCTTGGTGTCGAGGGCGATGCCGCCGCCCAGCGCCTTCACCCTGGCGATGTTCGCGGGACTGATGGTTTCGGCGTGTTCAATGCTCCAGCGCAGGCCGTCCAGCGGCGTCTTCCGGTTCAGCTTCTCCAGCGCATCGAGGAAGGGCGTGATGTTCTCGTCGTAGCTGATGTGCTCGCGGAAGGGAATGCGCCGCTTGACCAGCTTCGCGATGTCGCGCTCCACCAGTTCATGCATTTTTTCCGGCGCAATGATGAGCGTCGGGCGGTCGAAGTTCTCGTGGTCGTGCACCTCCACCGACAGCAGCTCGCCGGCGCCGCGGTAGACGTGGCCGTGCGCCAGCTGCGGATGCAGGTTGTGCCCGGGAGCGATCGGCTCCGTCCTGGTAATCGCATTGATCTGCGCATCCACCACGTTGAAGTTCTCGCCTTCGCCAAACTGGATGTCGACGAAGGGCATGCGGATGTTGAGGCGGTTATCGCGCGCCACGGCGTCCACGGTGCGCTGGGCCTTGGGGTATCCGCGGAAGCCTGTGCCGGAATCCACGATGGACGTGACGCCGACACGGTTAAGGCTGTGCACCGTCTGCACCAGCGAGCTCACCTCCTCATCGAAGGAGAGCTGGGGCACCATGGTTTCGATGGCGATAAAGGTGAAGGTGTAGCCATGGACCACACCGGTGTACTTGCCCTGCGCATCCTTTTCCAGCTCGGTACCCGGCAGGCTGGGGAATTTGTCCGTGCCCACGCCGAGGGCATCCATCGCCTGCTGGTTCATGAAGCCCCGGTTGTAGGCGTACTGCACGAACAGCGGACGGTTGGGCACCGCCTTGCGCAGCTCGTCCATGGTGGGAAAGCGCTTTTCCTCGAACTGGTAGGGGGACCAGCCGCCCACCACCTTTACCCAGTGGCCTTCCGGCGTGCGTTTGGCTTGCTCGCTCAGCATTGCGAGTGCCTTGCGCAGTGTCGGCACGCCGTCCCAGCGCAAGGTGTAGTTGTACCCGCCTTCATTCAGCACATGGGTGTGCGCGTCGATGATGCCCGGAATAAGCCGCCGGCCGCCGGAGTCGATGACCCGCGTCCTGGCATTCTTCAGCCCCAGCACCTCGGCATCCGTGCCGACCGAGTAGATGCGGCCGTTCTTGACGGCGACGGCGGATGCCGCGGGCTGTGCGGGATTGCCGGTATAGATCCTGGCGTTGTGCACGATCAGGTCGGCGCCCGGGGCTTCCTGGCTGGTTTGTGCATGGACGTTGGTCAAGCCATTCACCGCCAGCAGCCCGATCAGTAAAAGTAACTTCAATGCCATTCCCCTTGTTGGATGTTGAGAGACCACACGCCGCAGCGTGTGCACTACAGGGGATGCTACCCAGCGGGCAGGCCGCAGTCACTGATCGTTCTTGCTGGCGGCAGCACAATCCGATCATGGTGTTCGCATTAAGGGCGCTTTGCAATCGAAGGCATGGTTTCGAAATACTCAATCAGCAGTTCGGCCAGCAGGCGCACCTTCTTCGCCGGATGCTGGCCTGGCGGACGCACGACATAGGCCGCGGCAGGCGCTACCGGATAGCGCGTCATGATGGGGACCAGGGCGCCGGAACGGAGATGGTCCTGGATGATGAGATTCGGGAGATAGCCGACGCCGAGGCCTGCGGCCGCGGCAGTCACCAGCGCGGCGCCGTTATCGGCCTTGAAGCGCCCTTGCGGACGGATGGTGACTGTTTTGTCGCCGTCCATGAAATACCAGGCTTCCGTGCCCTGCATCAGCGCCTGGTGCTTGAGGATGTCGTCGGGTGTTTCGGGTTCCCCATGCGCCTTGATGTAGTCCGGGCTCGCCACGGCCGACCCGTGAATCGGTCCCACATATTTCGCCACCAGGTTGGAATCCTGGAGATAGCCCACGCGGATCGCGCAATCGAAGCCTTCCTGCACGAGATTGACGACATGGTCGCTATAGCAGGTGTGGATATGCAGTTGCGGATGGCGCCGCGCCATCTCGGCGAGCAGTGGCGCAAAGTGTGTCGGGCCGAATGTCAGCGGGGCAGCAATGCGCAGGCGGCCGCACAGCTCGCCGGTCGGCGAAATCGTTTCCCGTGCCTGGTCCACTTCGGCGCAGGCCCTGGCCGCATAGTCGCGGAATGCGGCGCCCGCTTCCGTCAGCGCCGCGCCGCGCGTGGTGCGGGACAGCAGCTGGACGCCCATCTCCGCTTCCAGCCTGGTGAGCCGGCGGCTGACGATCGACTTGGCGACCCCGAGCCGGAGCGCGGCGGCCGAGATTCCGCCTGCATCGGCCAGTTCCACAAATGTCCGCAGTTCTTCGATATCCACTACATTGCTCCCTGTTGCGCCACCGGGCTGTTCCGCAATCGTACCGCCTACCGCACCTTACCGGGCACCCGGCTTGCGCGCTGCCGGCGCGTGCAGGGGCTCCGGGATGATGGGGAAATGCAGCAGGTCCAGGCCGGACATCGGGTTTCCCTGCACCTGCTGGGACAGGCGCCCCGCATCCCGCTGGCGGATATCGTCGGCGGCCTGCTCGACATCGGCTTGCGCGTAGCCCAGCACCCGCAGCCCCTCCGCACCCATCAGGTAGGCTGATTCGACCGTTTCCCGGACCTGGTAGTCCACGCCCGCGCGTATCAGTTCCACGGCATGGGTGCGGTCGTAGCTGCGCACCAGCAGCCTGGCCTGCGGGAACTCGGCTTGCGCCAGCCTGGCAATCTGCAGCGCAGCCACGGGATCGTCAATGCATACCATGATGGCATCGGCCTCGCCCGCGCCTGAATGCCGCAGCGTGTCCAACCGGGTGCCCTCGCCGAAGAAGACCTTGAAGCCATAGCGTTCCGCATCGCGGATGCGGCCGGGATCCTTGTCGATGACCGAGAGCGTGACGCCGCTGGACAGCAAGATCTGCGAAGCGATCTGGCCGAAGCGGCCGAAGCCGATGACCAGTATCCGGCCCTTCAGGTCCTGCGCGGGATCCACGCCGTCCATCGAAGCTTCCGCATGCGGCAGGCGGCCGGCGGCGAGCATCAGTAATGGCGACACCGCCATCGACAGGACGATCACCGTGGCGAACAGGGCGTTTTCCCTCGCATCGAGAATGCCGGCGGCCATTGCGGCAGCGTAGAGCACGAAGGCGAATTCGCCGCCTTGCAGGAACATCGACGTCCGGTGCAGGGCCTGGCGCGCCGATGCGCCGAACAGGCGGCCGACCGCATAGACCGCGGTTCCCTTCACCAGCATGAAAGCGAGCAAGAGGGCCAGCAGCAAAGGCCATTCGGCCGCGACGATGGCAAGGTCGAGCGACATCCCCACCGCCAGAAAGAACAGGCCCATCAGCAGGCCGCGGAAAGGTTCGATATCGCTCTCTATCTGGTGCCTGTAGCTCGAATTCGACAGCATCACGCCCGCCAGGAACGCGCCCATTGCCATCGACAGGCCGGCGAACTCCATCAGCAGCGCCGCGCACAGGACCACCAGCAGCGCGCCAGCGGTCAGCACCTCACGCGCGCGGGCCTGCGCCAGCAAGGCGAAGAAGGTGTTGAGGCCCCAGTGCGATACGGCCAGCAGCGACAGCAGCGCCGCCAGGGGGACCAGAATGCCGGACCAGCCCGAGCTCGCCTGCGACGCCGGCGACATCAGCGTGACCAGCGCCAGCAACGGCACGATCATGAGGTCCTCCAGCAGCAGGATCGCCACCGACTTCTGCCCTTCCGCACCTGACATTTCGCCCCGGTCCTGCAGCACCGTCATGATGACCGCGGTTGAGGACAATACAAAGCCCGCGCCGGCCACAAAGGCGGCCGGCGCGGAAAACCCGAAACCGGCATAGGCAGTCAGCGCCAGCGCCGCCATGGCGGCGCTGACCTGGGCCAGCCCGAGGCCGAAGATCTGGCTCCGCATTGCCCATAGCTTCGGCGGGCGCAGCTCCAGCCCGATCACGAACAGGAACATCGCCACGCCCAGCTCGGAGATGTGCAGGATGGACTGGGGATTCGTCACGAAGCCCAGCACGGACGGACCGATCAGCATGCCCGCCGAAAAATAGCCGAGTACGGATCCAAGGCCGAGTCTTCGGAACAAGGGCACCGCAATAACTGCTGCTCCCATCAGCACAACGACAGGCCCAATCGTCTGTCCCAGGCTCGATCCCGCCATGAAGCCACCCTTCTCGATATCAGTGATGCGGTTATGTGGACGGCGCTTGCCGATCCCCAAATGGAGAAAATGATAACGTCCCGCTGCACGAATGAGCTAGTGCTGTTTATGTCCAGCTGTGTCACGCAAAGTGGAACAGCGCGGCGGCCGCGTTCCTGTTTGCGTCGCACAGTTAGCCGGATCGCGCGGCTACCGGAGCGATTGTTGCGGTGATAGCATCAATTGTCACAATTAAACAGGAGTCCCGGTGCGCGACAATGGCAGTTCTGAAGGGTGTGCCGCAGGCAGGGCAACGCCCATGAGCAATGCGCCCGGACTGCCGGAGAACGTGGCGACGCTGACGGCCTCCAGCCGTGGCTGGAATGGCGTCAATGTCGACCTGGTGGAATACACCTGTACCGGCAGCGTCCTGGTCCGGCTGAACCGCAACGAAACGCTGACCCGCCTTGGCGCACAGCTCGAAGAGGTTGGGCGCGACCACGCCGAGCCCCGCTCGGCCCCGCATATACCCAACCCGCATGCCTACAGGCCGCGTCCCATGTGGTTCGTGCCGGCCGAGATGGAACTGTGGGGACATGCCGCGGAACCGAGCTATCTCAAGTGTGCGACGGTCAGCTTCGATGGCGCCATGCTGCAGGAGCGGCTGGGCCTGTCCGGATCGCTGGGATTGATTGACGTGCCGCGGCTGCGCTTTTCGGACGACCGGCTGTGGACCTTGATCCGCTTGCTGGCGGACGCGATCGGCTGTGCCGACCCCACAGCGCAGCTGTACGGCGACTCGCTCACGGCCGCGATCGCATCCCTGCTGTTCGAACGCCCCGCAGAGGCGAAGGGCAGCAAGGCCGGGCTGTCGCCCCTCCAGCTGAAGGATGCAATGAGCTATCTTGAGGCGAAGCTGCCGGCGCGGGTGGAGCTCGCAGCCCTGGCTGAGCTGGCCGGTCTTTCGCAATCCCACTACAGCCGCGCCTTCAAAACCTCGACCGGCTTGGCGCCGTATCAGTGGCAACTGCTGGCCCGTGTGAAACGCGCCAAGGAGCTGCTGCTGAATACGAACGGCGGCCTGGAAGATATTGCCGAGGCCACCGGCTTCTCGGACGCCGTGCACTTTGGGCGGACGTTCCGCAAGCTGACCGGCACCACCCCGGCCGCATGGCGGGCCGCCATGCTGACTTAGGATGCCCTAAGCCAATCCATGCGGATTGACAAATCGGGAATTTTCGATATACTCGGCGCATGGACTTACTTGAGATATTCAAGGCCCTTTCGAACCGTACTCGCCTGGAAATCCTGAAACGGTTGAAGGACCCCGCCAACAGCTTCCCGCCGCAAGACGAGGGAGATGTGCATACGGTCGGTGTCTGCGTCAGCAGTATCCAGGAGGGTATTGGCTTGTCGCAGTCGACGGTCTCGGATTATCTTGCAACTTTGCAGCGGGCAGGCCTGGTTGAAGTGCAGCGTATCGGCCAGTGGACCTACTACAAGCGAAACGAGAAGGCCATCAGGGCCCTGGCCGAGCTTATCGGCAAAGACCTGTGATTTTTTTTGCCGCATTACATCGATAATTCCCGATATCCCTTTTTAACGAAACGAGACCCTATGAAAGCTATTACTCTGAAAAAATTTGGCGGCCCCGACGCATTCGAACTTTCCGAGGTGCCGAAACCGGTGCCGGGAGCAGGGCAGGTTCTTGTCCGCGTCCACGCTACTTCCATCAATCCGTTGGACTATCAGGTACGCCGCGGCGACTACGCCGACCTGGTGCCGCTGCCCGCCATTACCGGCCACGATGTATCCGGGGTGGTGGAACAAGTCGGCGCGGGCGTGACCGCCTTCGCCCCGGGCGACGAAGTGTGGTACACGCCGCAGATCTTCCAGGGTCCAGGCAGCTATGCGGAGTACCACGTTGCTGCCGAAAACATCATCGGCAAAAAACCGGCCTCGCTCAGCCATCTGGAGGCGGCCAGCCTGAGCCTGGTCGGCGGTACCGCGTGGGAAGCGCTGCTCGTGCGTGCCGGACTTCGGGTCGGCGAAAGCATCCTGGTGCACGGCGGCGCGGGCGGCGTGGGCCATGTGGCCATCCAGCTGGCGAAGGCCATCGGCGCACGGGTGATTACCACTGTGCGCGAACCGAACTTCGAATTCGCCCGCAGTATGGGCGCCGATGTCGTCATCGACTACGAGCAGGAAGACTACGTCGCCGCAGTCATGCGCGAAACGGGGGGCTGCGGCGTGGACGTGGTGCTGGACACGATTGGGGGCGACACGCTGTCCCGCACGCCCGATGCGCTCGCGCAGCTCGGCCGGCTGGTTTCGATCGTCGATATCGCACAGCCGCAAAACCTTATCCAGGCCTGGGGCAAGAATGCGAGCTACCACTTCGTGTTCACGCGGCAGAACCGCGGCAAACTCGATGAGCTGCGCGAGCTGGCCGATCGCGGCCAACTGCGGCCGCATATCGGAGCGACGTATGCGCTGGCCGACATTGCCGCCGCCCATGCACGCCTCGAAAGCCGCGACAACGGGCTGCGTGGGAAAGTCGCGATCGCCGTGGTGCCAGTCGGGGAACAGGCATGATCCACGAGATCGCTTCCTTCCCCGTCAAAACCGGTCAGCTCAATGCCTTCGCACGGGCGTTTGCCGCGGTTGCACACCTGCTGTCGCGCGCAAAGGGCTACCAGGGGCATTCGCTCATGCAGGGAATTGAGGAGCCGTCGCACTTCACGCTCATCGTGCGCTGGGAGTTGCTGGAAGACCATACGCCAGGATTCGAAGCCAGCGAGGACCATCGTGTCTTCATGCTCGGCCTGCAAGAGCACCTGGCGGCTGAACCGGCGGTGTACCACGTCCGCAGCGCCGGTGCTGAGCAAGACGCTGGCATATTGCCCGCATAAACCGGAAGGCCGAAAGCCCGCTTTCGGCCTTTTGCATTGAATACGATAAGATGCCCCTTCCTATTCACAGCAACAGGAGCATCCATGCAATTCGAAGCCAAACTGGAATGGCAGCGCAAGGGGCAGCCTTTCCTCGATCAGAAATACAGCCGCGCGCACGAATGGATTTTTGATGGCGGCTTGCGGGTGCCGGCATCGTCGTCGCCGCTGTCGGTGCCGCTACCGATGTCCAATGCCGATAATGTGGATCCGGAAGAAGCGCTGGTGGCAGCCGCCTCCAGCTGCCATATGCTGTTCTTCCTGTCGATTGCAGCGAAGCGCGGCCACACGGTGGAGAGCTACAGCGACCACGCCGTCGGCCTGCTGGAGAAGGACGCACAGGGCCGCATGGCGATGACCAGCATTACGCTGCGCCCGAACATCGTGTTCGCCGGCACGGCCTGGCCCGGCGAGGAGGAAATCGCGGCAATCCACCACGAAGCGCACGACAAGTGCTATATCGCGAATTCGCTGAAGACCGAGATTACGGTGGAAGCGCCGGTGCAGTACTAAGCCGCCGCGCTGCTGGCGAGGCCAAGGCGGCGCGGCGCGCCGTCCAGCGCTAGCGGCTGCACGAGGCTGGTGATCACTTTCACTTCGCCGCGCTCGATGGCGTGGCGCAGGTCCGTCACCAGATGGTCGAACAGGTCGCCTTGCGGCGTATTGTCGGTCGCGTAGAGCGCCGTCCAGCCATTGCGGCCGGAGTGCTTGGCGATATACAGCGCCTGGTCGGCCAGCTCCACCACCTGCGACCAGTTGAGCAGGCGCGGCGCCTGCGGCAGGAAGGGGAAGCAGGCAAAGCCGATCGAGCAGGTGCGCTGGATCAGCGCGCCGCCCGGCAGTTCGAAGGGACGCGAAGCGACCGCCGTGCGCACCCGTTCGGCCACCGCGTGCGCTTCGTCGCGCTGGATGGCGCGCGCCAGCACCAGGAATTCCTCGCCGCCCCAGCGCACCAGGTAGTCCGTTTCGCGGAACACTTCGCGCAGGCGCTCCTGCATCTGCACCAGCACCGCATCGCCCGCGGCGTGGCCGTGGGTGTCGTTCACTTCCTTGAAGTAGTCCAGGTCCACCATGAAGAAGACCAGGTCGCGGTCCGGCGAGGCGGATGTCGCGCCTTCGTCGTAGCGGCGCAGGCTGAGTGCCACGTCGGATTCCACATGCTGCAGGAAGAAGCGGCGGTTGCGCAGGCCGGTCAGCTGGTCGGTCAGGCTCACGTCTTCCAGCGCCTTGTAGGCGCGCTCCAGTTCCAGGTTCTTTTCCAGCAGCTGTGCCTGCGTTGCACTCAGGGTCTTCAGCGTGGCCGCCACCTGGCGGTAGGCCGCCGCGTTATCCAGGGCGATCGCGCCGTAGGCGCACAGCGTGCGGAAGATCATGCGTTCGCGCTCGCCGTAGGCGTGCGGCGTCATCGACTGCACCGTCATCACGCCCAGCACGCGTTCGCCGATGCTCAGCGGCGCAAACAGCAGGCTGCGCGTTTCGAGGGAACCGGGAATCAGGTTCGGCGTCACCGCATCGCCATCGATCTCGATCAGGATCTCGCGCCGCTCACGCACGCAGCGTGCGGAATTGGCCTGCGGGTCGTCCAGCGCATGGCGCGTGGCCGGCAAGGTGCGTCCGGCTTCGACGCCGAAGGCGCAGTGCAGGTAAAGGCCATTCGGCTCCAGCAGGAACACGGAGAAGTGGGTTGCATCGAGCAGGCCATGCACGTGGCGGTCCAGCGCGCGGAACACGGCGCCGGAATCCAGGTGCGCCGTGATTTCCTGGCCGATCGCGCTCAGGTGGCTCAGCGCCGCATTGGTCTGTTCCAGCACTTCGTAACGCCGCGCCTCGGCCTCGGCCAGCTGGCGGTGGTGCTCGCTTTCCGTCTGCGCGCGCTCGGTCTGGTACTGCACCTGCATGGCGATGGCGCGGTTGGTGGCTTCCTGGCTGTGCGTGCGGTCGCGCGCGGCGCTGGCCTGCAGCGAGATTTCGTAGGCGCGGCCGTAGTCGCCGCTGGCGGCATATTCGCGCGCCGCCGCATCCAGCAGCACGCCCGGGATGATGTAGCCTTCGATGATCGCCGCCGTCGCCATGGCCTGCTGCAGGTAATGCAGCACGGCGTTGGGCGCTTCCATCGCCTCGGGATTCGGCAGCATGTGCGCCGCGTGGATCTCGGCCAGCACGCGCAAGGCCGCGATGCGGTTGTAAGGATCGCCCTGCGCCATCGCCAGCGCGGCGCGTGCCGCGTCCAGCGCCTCTTCCGGACGGTCCAGCATGGACAGCGCATGCGCCTGTCCGCGCCGTGCGCCGCTCTGGAAATCGCTCTGGTCGAGTGCATGGCCGCGCCGTTCGAGATCGCGGAAGCTGTTCAGGGCAGCCGTGTAGTCGCCCAGGTCAAGGGCCAGGTCGCCCTGGTATTCCAGCGCCACCGCATAGCAGCGCGAGCCGCACACCGGCCGCAGCGTTTCCAGCGCCTCGCGCAGCAGGCTCTTGGCGGATTCGCGCTGGCCCAGCTGGCGCAGGGTTTCCGCGGTCTGCATCTGGCACAGGCCCACACTCATCGGCCAGCCCGTGGGGCGCGCGATGTCGAGGCCGCGCTGCATCCATTCCAGCGCCGCGTCGTGCGCATTCAGGCTGGTGAAGCCGTTGCCGATATTGGTGGCCACGATGATGGCGCGGCGCAGCTGGCCGGTGGCCATGGCCGCTTCGAAAGCCACCATCAGGTGGCTGATGGCGCGGCCGAAATCGGCCGCCTGGAAGGCACTGGTGCCCAGGTAATCGCTGATCCAGCCCGCCACTACCGGGTGCTGGCCGTTCAGGTCTTCGCTGAAGCGCCCGCCCCAGCGGCTGTTGGCGCTCTGCAGGTTGCGGAACACGCTGCACAGTGCGGCGGCGGCTTCGAACACGTCCACGCGCATCGGCTCATTGGCCGCGCGTGCGGCCGCCGCGGCCAGTTCCAGTTCGCGGTCGCTGCGCACGGAGTCGCCACGGTCGGTGGCAATCCAGGCCAGCAGCCAGTGTGCATCGGATTCACCCAGCGGCGCTTCAAGGCGGACGAACTCGCGCTGCGCATGTTCGGCCAGCGCCTGCGCCGCGTCCAGCTCGCCGAACAGCCAGCGCGATTCCGCCTCCACCAGCATGAAGCGTGCGGAGAGATTGTCCTGTTCGTGTTCCGGCAGCAGGAACAGCAGGGGCACCGCTTCGGCGGCGTATTCGGCGGCGCGCGCGACGTCGCGCTGGCGCATCTGCCAGGCGAGCTGGGCGAGCAGGTGCAGACGCGGTACGCCGTGCGATTCCGGCAATTCCGCTTCCCACTGCGCGACCTCATTGTCGAGCGCAAACAAATCCAGCACTGGATTCCCCACAGTAATTTTTCTGATAATCATTATTTCACACTTCGCCTCGAATGCGGCGCTGCAGTGTAAAAAGTGACAAAGCCTATGGCTTTTGAGACAAGAAATGGGGACGGGGGGAAGGAAGGCCGGGCAGGCGGTGTCTGCCCGGCCTGAGGAGGCTTACTTCGTGACCTTGTTGGCCGGATTGGACGGATGGTTGGGCGAATCGGTGTTGCCGCTATCCTTGGGCGCAGGCGGCTTGCTGCCGTCCCGCACCGTGCTGCCGGTAGTGCCGGCGGCACTGGTGCCGCTGGCGTCGCTGGCGCCCGGCGCGGCGGTGGTATCGCCCCGCTTCATATCCTTCGCAGGCTGGCCGCTGCCGCTGCTGCCTGCGCTGCCGCTGGCGCCCATCGAGGTGCCGCTCTTCAGGCTGGCGTTCAGCTGCTGCACATGGCCCATATGCTGCTCGATGGTGGGCTGCAGCTTGGCCGCCACGCCTTTCACATCAGCGTCCTTGGCGCCGGTCTGCGCCTTGCTGACGATGGCCTTGGCTTCCTTGTGCGACTTTACGCCCGCCAGCTCCATGTATTCGCGGTCGAACTTGTCGCCGGACAGTCCTTCCAGCTTCTTCGACATGGCCTTGTGCTTGGCATCGAGTTCGGTCGGCAGCGTCACGTTCTTGGCGCTGGCCACCTTCTTCACCTCCTCCAGGCCCTTGCTGTGGTCATCCACCATCTGCTGGGCGAAAGCTTTCACCTCGGCGTTCTGGGACTTCTGCAAGGCCAGCTTGCCGGTCTCCACTTCGGCCATATTGGCCATGGCCATGTCCTTCAGCGCTTTCTGGTCGCCGCTGGCCAGCGATTGGGCATAGGCCGAGCCCATGCTCAGCATTGCCGCCAGAACCGGTACGCCCAGGTAACTCTTCCACATCCTTGCTTTGTTCATGCGAATCTCCCTGTGTTGTTTGACAGAAAAAGCCGCTTCCAGGATTTTTGTTTTATTCTTAAAGGCGAAAAATAATTTTACGTTTTATGGAATAGCGGGGCCGCACGCCACGTATACCTCGTGCAGTCCCTCTCAATCTCAACGGAGACCACCATGAAACCATTTGCCTTCCTCGCCGCCGCCCTGCTCATCAGCAGCGCCGCCCACGCCGCCGACCCGCTCAAGAAAAGCGACGGCATCCTGGTCGATGACAAGGGCATGACCGTCTACACCTTCGACAAGGACAGCGCCAACAGCGGCAAGAGCGCCTGCATGGACGGCTGCCTGAAGCTGTGGCCCGCCGTGCCCGCGCCGGCGGAAGTGGCCGCGCCCTACAGCGCAATCACGCGCGACGACGGCATGCGCCAGCTGGCCTACAAGGGCAAGCCCCTGTATTACTACGCCAAGGACAGCAAGGCCGGCGAACGCAGCGGCGACAACTTCAAGGACGTGTGGCACGTGGTGAAGGACTAAGCCGGATGCAGGACGACAGCGCCAGCCTGCTCGCCTGCCTGCCGCGCCTGCGCCGCTACGCGCGGGCGCTGCTGGGCGACCGCAGCGAAGCGGACGACCTGGTGCAGGATACGGTGGAGCGCGGCTGGAGCCGCCTGTCGTCCTGGCGCCGCAACAGCGATATGCGGCCCTGGCTGTTCAGCATCATGCACAATCTGCATGTGGACCGGCTGCGCCGCGGCGCGCCGGAAATGGTGGAGCTGAGCGAGGAGCTGCACCTCGCCGCCCCGCCGTCCTCACGGCTGGAGATGCGCGATATGGAATCCGCGCTGGCCCTGCTGCCGCCGGAGCAGCGTGAAGTGCTGCTGCTGGTGGCGCTGGAAGAAATGTCGTACCAGGAAGTGGCGGCCACGCTGGGCATCCCGCCCGGCACCGTGATGTCGCGCCTGTCGCGCGGCCGGGAACGGCTGCGGCTATTGATGCTGGGCCATCCCCTGCCCGCTCCCCTCAAGGTGGTGAAATGAATACCGTCAGCGAAGCCGAACTGCAGGCCTGGGTGGACGGCCGCCTGGCACCCGCGCGGCGCGCCGCGGTGGATGACTATCTGGCAGCCCATCCGCAGCAGGCCGAGCGCCTGCGTGCTTACCGCGAACAGAACGTCAGCCTGCGCGCGCTGTTCAATCCCGTGCTGGACGAAACGCTGCCGGAAGCCCTGCAGCAGGCGCCGCGCCGCAGCTGGCTGCCCACGCCGCGCATGGTGGCCACGCTGGCCATTGCCATCGGCGCCGGCCTGCTGGGCGGCGCGGGCGGCTGGATGCTGCACGGGCGCATGCACCAGACCGATGAGCTGCTGGCTGCACAGCTGCGCACCGCCTTGCCGCGCCAGGCGGCGCTGGCGCATGCCGTGTACAGCCCGGAAGTGCGGCATCCGGTGGAAGTGGGCGCCGACCAGCAGCAGCACCTGGTGGCCTGGCTCTCGAAACGGCTGGGCACCCAGCTCAGGCCGCCGCTGCTGTCGCAACAGGGATTCGAGCTGGTGGGCGGACGCCTGCTGCCGGGCGACAACGGCCCGGTGGCGCAGTTCATGTATGCGGACGCCAGCGGCCAGCGCCTGACGCTCTATGTGAGTTCAGGCCAGCAGGGAAAGCAGGAAACCGGCTTCCGCTTCGCGCAGGAAGGGCCGGTCAGCGTGTTCTACTGGATAGACGGCAGTTTCGGCTATGCGCTGTCGGCCAGCGTGCCGAAAGCGGCGCTGGGCGACATTGCGAACGCCGTCTACCGGCAGCTGGAACCCTGAATCAGACGTGGGCGCGCTTGCCCACTTCGCTCAGGCGCATGCGCATCACTTCATTGGCTGCCGGGCCGGGCGCGAACATATAGTCCTCGTCATTGATGGCCAGGCCGCTGTTGGCATCCACCAGCACCTGGTCGGCCGGCTTGCCGGTTTCGCGGCTCACCACCAGCAGGCTGGCGCCTTCCGGTGCAAGATGCTGATTACCCCAGGCAATAAAGGACAGCAGCACCGGCTTGAAGGCGCGGCCTTCGTCGGTGAGCAGGTATTCATAGCGCGGCGGCCGGGTGCTGTACAGGCGCTTCTCCATCAGGCCGCTCTGCACCAGGCCCGCCAGGCGGCGCGTCAGCATGTTCGGCGCGATCTTCAGGCTCTTCTCGAATTCATCGAACCGGGTCAACCCGTAAAACGCGTCCCGCAGAATCAGGATACTCCACCATTCGCCAACTTTGCCGAGGCTGCGGGCGATCGGACACGGCATCTGACCGAAATCAGTGTGCTTCATAATACCTCCCAAAAATTTTCTTGTCTGGACAGCGTGCTGCCCTTTCAGGTGCGCCGGATCGCCGCCGGCAGCATTGCTTCATCGCTACTCAACACAGCTCCTGTTTTACCGTAAAAAACAAGCGAGGAGACTCACCAAAAATCACAATGCACAGCAATATGACTATTTTTTTTGAATGGTTGTTTTGATAAAGAAAGCAGGCATAATGGGGAGATTGTTAGCAGCGAGATAAGCATGTACCTGACCAGCGATACCAGTGTGCGTCACATCCTGATCGTGGAAGACTCCGCTTTCGAGCAGCGCATGCTGGTCGACCTGCTGAGCGAATTGCCCTACCGCGTGTCGGTGGCCTTCAATGGCGAGGACGGCTACCGCGAAGCGATCGCGCAGCAGCCCGACCTGATCCTGCTGGATGTGCGCATGCCGTCGATGGATGGCTTTACCTGCTGCCGGCTGCTGAAAGCCAACCCGCTGACGCAATCGATTCCCATCATCTTCCTGAGCGGTGCGGACGCGATGGAAGACCGCGTCAAGGGCCTCTCCGTCGGCGCCGCCGACTTTGTCACCAAGCCCTTCACGCCCGGCGCCCTGGCGGCGCGCATCCATACCCATCTGCTGCGCAATCGCAGTTAACTATACAAAGCTGTCTAGTTTACGCAACAGCTGAAAACTGCCGTTGAAGATTCAAGTATACATCTTTGTCTAGACATACTATTCTAGGTTCATCGACAAGGATGAACCATGAATACGCCACTACCCAAACCTACTCCCGCTGAACTGGAACTGCTGCAGGCGCTGTGGCCGCTCGGCTCCGCCACGGCCAAGCAGGTGCATGAAGCCATGCTGTCCGGGAAACCGGACCTGGCCTACGGCACCGTGCTGCGCCTGATGCAGATCATGCACGGCAAGGGCCTGCTGATCCGCGACGAAAGCCAGCGTTCGCATATCTATGCGCCGGCCCAGCCGAAGGACGCGCTGCAGACCAACCTGCTGCAGGACCTGCTGCAGCGCGCCTTTGCCGGATCGGCCAAGGCCCTGGTGCTGGCCGCGCTGCGCACGGGCATCTCGCGCAAGGAACGTGAAGAGATCGAACGCATGCTGAAGGAGGACAAGGAATGAGCGCCATCATCGACGCCCTGGGCTGGACCCTGCTGCACTTCCTGTGGCAGGGCGCGCTGATCGGACTGGCCGCCGCGCTGGCGCTGCACGCGCTGCGCGGAGCGCGTCCGCAGCTCCGCTACCTGGTGGCCTGCGGCGCGCTGCTGCTGTGCATTGCCTGGCCGGCCTTCGACCTCATGACCCGCCTCGACGCCAATGCTGCGGCCAGCGCCGCGGCCAGCGCCAATGACTTGCAGCTGGGCGTATCGCGCGACGAATGGCGGCCGCTGATGTCACAGCATATGGGCCTGGTCGTGGCCGCGTGGGCTGCCTGCATCGGCGCGCTCAGCCTGCGCACCATGGTGGGCCTGCTATGGATCCAGCGCGCCGCGCGCCATGGCGCCGTTCACGCCGGCCTGCAGCAGCGCACCGACCGCCTGGCCGAAGCGCTGGGCATCGCCCGCAGCGTGCGCCTGCGCATCGTGGCTCATCTCGCCAGTCCCGTCACTGCGGGCTGGTGGCGGCCGGTGGTGCTGGTGCCCGCTTCACTGGTATCGGGCATGCCGCCGGACCTGCTGGAAGCGCTGCTGGCGCACGAGCTCGCCCACGTGCGCCGCTTCGACTACCTGGTGAACCTGCTGCAGAACGCGATTGAAACGGTGCTGTTCTACCACCCG
The DNA here is from genome assembly GCF_045984285.3 of Pseudoduganella rhizocola. Lineage (NCBI taxonomy): Bacteria > Pseudomonadati > Pseudomonadota > Betaproteobacteria > Burkholderiales > Oxalobacteraceae > Pseudoduganella > Pseudoduganella rhizocola. The sequence continues at coordinate 159,974 of NZ_JBJQIK030000011.1, read as the reverse complement.
GTGGTGTGGTGGCTGTCGCGCCGCATCCGCGCCGAGCGTGAACTGATCGCCGACGAACTTGCAAGTGCCCACGCCGGCGGTGCGCACCGCCTGGCGCTCGCTCTATCCGAACTGGAAAAACTCCAGTTCTCCCATCAACGAACGGCCATTGCGGCCAATGGAGGAGATTTGATGCAACGTATTACCCATCTGCTGCGCCCTGCCCCACAACGTTCCGGCTGGAAGACGGCCGCTCCCGCCATGGTCTTGGCAGCCCTCTGCCTCACCGCCGCAGGCTGCGCCACGGCGGGCGACCCCAATGCACCCGTGGACAAACCAGCCATCGCCGATTTCTCCAGCTGCAAAAAGCCTGTCTGGCCTGAATCCTCGCTGAAAGCCGAGCATACCGGCACCGTGACCCTGAGCTTCCTCATCAGCGAAGCAGGCAAGCCGGTGGAATCGAAGATCGTCAACTCAAGCGGCGATCCCTTGCTCGATGAAGCGGCGCGCACCGGCATCATGAAGTGCAGCTTCCACCCCGCCACCCGCGGCGGCGCACCGGTGGCGCATTGGATGAAGATGCAATACGTTTGGGTGTTGCACTAAGCATTATCGCCCGGCCTTCGCGCCGGGCATCGCAGCCTGCACCGGGCGTACCGCCCAAATCATTTCAAGGTTTGTAAATGCGACTTTCCCGAACAGGAAGGCTGGCAGCGCTCGTCCCCGCGCTTTGGACCGGCCACGCTTGTGCGCAGGAGTCGGCGCCGATCCAGTCGGTGCAGATCACCGGCAGCAGCGAAGCATACGACCCGCGGCGGGACGATACGGCCAGCAAGATCGTGATCAGCCAGGCCGAGTTGGCGAAGTATGGCGATCCATCCGTGGCCGATGCGCTGAAGCGCGTGCCGGGCGTTACCGTCGTCACCAACGGCCGCGGCATCGACATCCGCATGCGCGGCCTCGGCGCCGGATACACCCGCATCCTCGTCAACGGCGAGCGCGCGCCGATGGGGCTTTCGCTCGACTCGCTGTCGCCTGCGCAGGTGGAGCGTATCGAAGTGCTGCGCAGCGCCAGCGCGGAGTACACCACGGAATCCATCGCGGGCACCATCAATGTGGTGCTGAAGAAGGCCGTGAGCAAAACCCAGCGCGAGATCCAGCTCAATGCGGAAAAGGATGCCGTCGACCGCACGGCACGCTCGCTGCTGCAACTGGCGGACAAATCGGGCGCCTTCTCATGGACGCTGAGCGCGCGCACCCGCCATACCTGGATCGACCGGGATGCGGAAACCGTCGAGGAAGGCCCCGCGCTGTACCGGAAAACGGCAGCGCACCAGCGCGTGCGCATGGCGCTGTTCAATGCCATACCGCACCTGCAATGGCAGCTCGCGCCGGGCAGCCAGCTCGTGCTGCAGGCTTACTACAACGTGATTCGCTCCCGCTACGATTCGGACGAAGCGACGCAGACATCGCTCGGCACGCCGCCAGGATATCCCCTGCTGAACCAGCACGCCGAAAGCGAAAACACGCAGTGGAAGACCGACCTCGTATGGTCGCACCGGCTGGAACGCGGCAGCCGCCTGGAACTGAAAGCCAGCCGCCAGAACGGCAGCATCGATGGAACTTTGCAGCGCCTGGGCTACGCCCCCGCTCGCGCGCTCGACAACACAGTGCGCACGCGAGCCTCCAACCCCGGCTTCAGCAGCGCAGCGAAGTATGTGGAAACGCTGAGTGACGGCCATGCGCTGGCCGCAGGGTTTGAAGGCAGCGAGCTGACGCGCCGCGAAGCACGCATTGAACGCGAATTGCTCGATCCCTCCTTCACTGGCAGCGATGACTACTCAAGCGCCAGAACCAGGCGCGTGGCGCTGTTCGCGCAGGACGAATGGACCGTCACGCCCAAGCTGTCGGTCTATGCCGGAGCGCGCATGGAGTCCCTGCGCACGGCCGCCAGCGGCAGCAGCTTCGATACATCGCAGTCCCAGGCGCGCATCTGGAGCCCGATTCTCCAGTCACTGTACAAGCTGCGGCCGGAAGCCGGCGACCAGCTGCGTTTTGCGCTGACCCGCACCTTCAAGGCGCCGGACACGGAAGACCTGGTGCCTCGACGCATCCGCTCGGTGGACAACACGGCCAGCAATCCCGACAGCCGGGGCAATCCCGGCCTGCAGCCGGAGCTGGCCACCGGCATCGACGCCTCCTACGAGTACTACTGGGCCAAAGGCGCCATGCTGTCGGCTGCCGTTTCGTTCCGCCGCATCGGCAACGCGACGGTCAACCGCACCATACTGGAAGAAGATGGCCGCTGGGTCAGCATGCCCTTCAACGCCGGCGAGGCCCATGTGCGCTCGCTCGAACTGGAGGCCCGTTTTCCGCTCAGGACCTTGCTGCCGCATGCCCCGGCTATGGACATCAAGGCCAGCCTGGCGCGCAACTGGTCCAGCGTGGACAGCATTCCGGGGCCGGACAACCGGCTGGCGCAGCAGATTCCGCTGTCCGCCACCTTCTCGGTGGACCGCAGCAGCGGCAAATTTTCCAGCGGCGCCAGCTTCGTGTTCCGAGAGGGCGGCTGGACGCGCCGCTCGCTGCTGGAGAGCAGCTACCGCGCACCGCGCCGCGAGCTCGATGTCTACGGCCTGTGGAAAATCGATGCGCAAAGCCAGCTGCGCATCTTTCTCGGCAACCTGCTGCGCAGCGATGAGCTCTCGGCGCGGCGCTACGCCGATGTGAACCGCAGCACTTTCAACCGGGGCTACGTGCGCCTGCGCCTCAGTCTTGAACACAAATTCTAAGGAGAACCCAGATGAAACGCCTCGCCCTTTTTGCCTTGCTCGCATCGCTCGGCTTTGCAGCGGCAGCTTCACCGCTGCCAGCCTATCCCTTCGTCAGCACCAGCGGCAAGGCGCAGACCTGGATGGCGCCGGACATCGGCGAACTGCAGTTCGACACCGGCGCCCAGCATGTGGACGCAGCCGAAGCGGCGAAAGCGCTGGAAACCGTCAGCAATACGGTGCTGGCGATGCTGGCGGAACAGGGCATTCCTGCGGAAGATATCGAATGCTTTGAGCTGAGCCGGAAAAGCGTCGCGCTGTCGAAACCGGCGGCAGACGGGCAAACGCAGGCATGGGCCTTGGCCCGCCACTTCCGCATCAATGTGCGTGACCTGAAGCTGTGGCCGCAGATTATTGCCGCGCTGCTGGCCATCGACCATATCGACAGCGTGGGCACGTCCTTCGACCGCACCGACAGCGATGAGCTCAACCGGGAGCTGATGACCGGCGCAGCGGACGACGCCCGGAAAAATGCGGCGCTGCTGGCGAAAGCCTTTGGCCGCAAACTGGGCCCGGCCGTCGCCGTCAGCCGGGGCGCATTGGGCAGGATCGCCGCTCCCTTCATCGAAAGCAGCAGCACGGCCATGCCGCGGCCGCCGCGCACTCCGGCCTCCAGCTACGATGTGCCGCCCTCGATCCCCTTTGCGCAGTCGGTGAACGCCATCTTCAGGCTGCAGTAGCCATCTGGCGCCGCCACCACCACCAGGATACGGCGGCGTTCACCCAGTAGGCCGCATACAGCACCGCCGTCAGGGTGAGCCCGCGGCTGGCATATAGCGGCACGGCGACCGTATTCACGATAAGCCACACCGGCCAGGTTTCGACCTGGCGCCGCATCAGCAGCAGCTGGGCGATGATGGAGAACACCAGCACGGCGGAATCGATGAAGGGCGCATAGGCGTCGGTGAACTCCTTCAGCATCAGGCCGTAGGCCGCCGTCGCCGCCAGCCCCGCCGCCGCCATCCACAGCAGCGTGCCGAAACGGGCCGAGGAAATCGGCAGCGCCGCCCCGCCCGCGCCGCGCAGCCATTGCAGCCATCCCAGCAGGCAGGTGGCCACGAAAAACAGCTGCAGGGCCACGTCGGCATATAGCTGCACGCCGTAGAACAGCACGGCGAACATGGTGCAGCCGATGACGCCCAGCCACCACGAGTGCACATTGTTGCGTCCAGCCAGCAGGATGGACACCGTCATCACGGCATTGGCAGACAGCTCCAGCGGTGTTACCAAGACGTTTCTCCCGTTCAAACTTGACGATTCGGCATTGTACGCCGCATCTGATACTGAACTGAGACGGCACTGGACTGTTGCAATACGACACGGCCCCGGATACTGGCTGCAACACGAACTTCGCCCCTGATCCCATGTCTTCTCCCAATTCCTCCACCAAAGCGGGCGTGAACCCCACCGCCCTCCATGTGCGTCCGGGCGGCAAGCGCTACGACGCCGTACTGCCGATGGGCAGCATCCTGGCCGTCGGCGACTACCTGAGCTCGGACAACGGCCTCTTCATGGCCACCCTGCGCGAGGACGGGACCTTCGCCGTCTTCCGCGGCGTGGATGTCAGCGATGCCGGCGCCATGCTGTGGAGCTCCGGCAAAGCCGATACCCCCGGCGCCTATTTCGCCCTGGTGCAGAGCGACGGCAATTTCTGCATCTACAAGGGCAGCGACCTGGAACACAACGAGGGCTGGCACTGGGGCAGCCAGATCACTGCCAAAGGCGGCGATTTTTACGCGGCGATGCAGGACGATGGCAACTTTTCGGTGCGCAAGGGCAAAGGCCCGGCCGACAGCTGCGGCCTGATCTGGGCCAGCGGCGCCACCGACCGCGTGGAGAGCATCGCCGAAGTGCTGCATATCGAGTACGACCTCGCCGGCACCTGCGTGCTGCGCACCAGTCCCGCCAGCCTGTATAGCGAAACCATCAACAATCCCCATGAAGCTGCCGAAATCCACAAGCTGGTGGGCGCCATCGCCATCACCGAAACAACCGCCTGGACCAATTCGACGGCCGCGCGCTACACCCCGGATACGCCCTTTATCTCCGCCGTGCCGCAAGTGGATGGCGATGAAGTCCGCCTGAGCAGCGCCGGCACCCGCTTCCTGCCCAACGGCGCCCACACCAGCACCCGGAACTGGGGCTTCGATACGCCGGTGGAGATTGCGCCCAACAGCACGGTGCGCGCCGCCATTGCCGTGACCTACTCCACCATCGCCGTGCCGTATGTAATGCTGGGCATGCTGCGCTTCGAGTCCGGCGCCTGCGTGGTCGGTCCGCTGAAAGGCGCCTTCATGGGCACCAATGCGCACAGCCTGACCGCCAGTTTCGTGGCGCAGTCCGGCGAAAGCACCCGCCGCACCGAACGCGCACTGCAAGCCCTGCCGTAAATTTATAATCCGCAACTTTACGTTGCACCCTCGCCGCACTGCGGCGATTTGGACGGTCCACAGCAGACAGCTTCCTGCAGGCAATGCTATAGTGGTCCGGCCATGATCTCCGTCCCACCAGCCGCTCCTGCCGACACTCCTGCCGCAGACGGCCGCGTCCTGCTCGATGCCACTTTGTTAAAACAGCTGCGCAAGCGGCGCGGCCTGAGCCAGGAGGCGCTGGCCGAGCTGTGCTTCAGCCAGCAGCTGTGCGTGTCGGTGGCCTCCATCAAGCGCGCCGAAACAGGCAATGTGGTGCTGTACCGCACCGCACGCCACCTGGCCCAGGTCTATGGCGTATCGATCGAACAGCTGCTCGGCCAGTCCAGTTTCGACAAGGTGCCGGTGCCGGCTGCCGTGCTGCCGCCGGCCCTGTCCAGCCAGCTGAGCGCGCTGCAGCCGCCTGCCGATGACATCCTGCGCTATGTGATCCTGCTGCACATCGATCTGGCCGCCGCTCTGCCGGAAGGCGAAGCGCTGCTGCGGGAAGCGGGCAACCTCGTGCTGCAATTCGGCGGGCGGCTGGAAGCGCCTGAAGGCGCCGGCCTGCGCGCCGTCTTCGGCCTGCCGCAAGCCTACCGTTCGGATGCCGAACGCTGCATGCGCTGCGCCATCGAACTCAATCGCCTGCTGCTGACGCACGGCCTGCGCGGCATGGCGATCCGCCTCGTGCGCTGGCAGAACGGCCAGGTCCTGCCCTCGCGCGACGCGCTGCCTGACCTGCGCGCCAATGCTCCGGCGCCCGGCGTGCAGCCGATCCGGCTGCCGCTCTATGTCGCAAACAACCTGCTGCCGCACCTGAAGGACCGCTTCCTGTTCGACAGCAATGCGCTGCCCGGCTATGCCGCCTTCCAGCGCGTGGCCGCAGGCGAGACGGGCGAACTGCAGGCACTGATCGGCCGCTATGCGGAAACGCGCCAGTTCAAGGCCGTTGCCGAATCCATGCTGGAAGCGCAGGGCGGGCATATCGTCTACCTGCGCGCCATGGCGGGCGTGGGCAAGAGCCGCCTGGCGCAGGAATTCGCCGACATTGCACGGCAGGACAGCATTGCCTGCCATGTGTGCGATGTGCTCGATGCGGGCGGCGAAAGCTGGCGCGCGCCGCTGGAGCAGCTGGCGCGCAGCCTGTTCGCCATCGATGCGCAAAGCGCGGTGCCGGCGGAACAGCAGATCGACCAGACTGTGGCCCGCCTGCACCTGCCTGCCGATTCCGCCATGTTCTACCGCACGCTGTGCGGGGCGCCGCTGCGCGATTCGCAGGCGCCGGTATTCGCGGCCATGAGCCATGAGGTGCGCGAACGGGGCTTCGCCAACGCGCTGCAAGCGCTGATCGTGCGCCTGGCGCTGAATGCGCCGCTGATGATCACCGTGGAAGACGTGCATTGGGCCGGACAGCAGATGCTCGATGCGCTGGCCGCCCTGCTGGCCGGAACGCGCGATGCGCCGGTGCTCTGGGTACTGACCTCGCGCGTCGACGACGACCCGCTGGAGCAGTCGCTGCGCCCGCAGCTCTACGACATGGCGCTGACGGTGCTCGACCTGGGCCCCATGAGCCCGCGCGAAGCGGCCGCCCTGGCCGACCAGTTCGGCGATGTGGATGCCGCCTACCGCCGCCAGTGCGTGGAACGGGCGCAGGGCAATCCCCTCTTCCTCACGCAGCTGCTGGCCAGTCCCGAGCACCTGCTGCCGGACAGCCTGCGGCACGTGATCCAGACCCGCATCGACAGCCTGCCGCCGGACCAGGCGGCCGCCTTGCGCATGGCCTCCGTATTCGGCAACCGCTTCGAACTGGCGCTGCTGCGCGAAGCGCTGGAGCAGCCGGATTACGAAGTGGCTGCGGGAGGCCGCAACAGCCTGCTGCGCCCTGCCGGCAAGGACAGCTATGCTTTCGTGCACGACCTTGTCATGCACTGCATCTATGACAGCATTGAGGCAGGCGCGCTGCGCGGCATGCATGCGAAGGTGGCGGAAATCTTCCGCGGGCGCGACGCCGCGCAATGCGCCCACCACCTCTACCGAGCGAAGGACAGCGGCGCGCTGGAGATGATGCTTGCAGCGATTCGCGCCAAGCTCGACGCGCATGAATACGAGGCCGCACTGAACCTCACGGCGGAATGCAACCGCGCCGATTCCACTAGCTTCAGCAGCTTCCCCCTGGCCCTGCTGCGCGCCCACGCCGCGGCGGGCATGGGCAGCATGGCGAACGCACGCCAGTACTACCAGCACGCCATGATGCTGGCCGGCCAGCCGTCGGACAAGATCGAGGCCGTGATCGGCCTGGCCACCACGCTGAACATCCTGGAAGAGCTGGCCGAGGAAGAGCGCCTGCTGGACGAAACGATACCGCTGGCCATGTCCATCGGCGCTGACTCGGCGCTGGGCAAGCTGCTCTACCTCAAGGGGAATATCTATTTCCCGCGCGGGAATTACGGCGAATGCCGCCGCTTCCACGAAGACGCCGCGCGCTACGCCCAGGCCAGCGACATGGCGGAAACGCAGGCGCGTGCGCTGAGCGGCGTTGGCGATTCGTATTACGCCCAAGGCCATATGCGCAAGGCGCACCAGCTGTTCAGCGAATGCCTTTCCATGTGCTCGCAGCACAGCTACCTGCACATCGAAGCCTCGAACCGCTCTGCGCTTGGCTCCACCCGCATCTATCTCGGCGAATCGGCCGGTGCGGTGGAGGACGCGCTGGCCTCGGCCGACATTGCGCACAAGGTGGGCAACCGCCGCGCCGAAACCTTTGCGCGCATGACCGCCGGCTGGGCCCTGGTGGCCAGCGGCGAGCTGCAGCGCGCGCACGAAGAAGTGCAGACCGGCCTTGAGCTGGCGCGCTCGCTGGGCAGTTCGCGTTTCGAAACCTTCCTGCGCGAGAGTGAAGCGCGCCTCGCCTGGCTGAATGGCGACCACGCCGATGCCGAGCGCAAGATGCGCGCGATTGCGGAAGACGTGGAACGGCACCAGCTGCAGAATTTCATCGGTCCATGGGTGATGGGCACACTGGCCCTGTTCGCGGGCGACGCTGCCACCCGCAAGCGCGCATTGCTCAAGGGCGCCTCCTACCTCACGCGCGACTGCCTCGCGCACAACAGCTTCCGCTTCTACCTGAATGCCGCCGAAGTGGCGCTGCTGGACGGCGATGCCGTCTCCGCGGGCTTCTATGCCGAGCAGCTGGAAGCCAGCGCCGCTTCCGAGCCCTGCACCTGGATCGGCCACCACGTCGCCATGATCCGCGCCTACACGGAATGGACTGCGTCGCCGAACGAGGAAGTGCGCGAGCGCTTCGCCGCCCTGCGCGCGGATGCGCAGCGCTACGGCTTCACCGAAGCTGCGCCGCGCCTCGCGCGCGCCATGCTGGCGGTTTCAGGCTGAGCGCCTCAGCACCACGAGCAGGCCGTTCACGTCCCTGCCGGCATCCTGCCGCAGCACGCTGGTTTCCATTGCAGCGATGCTGAAACCGTGCCGCGATGCTTCCGCCTCCACATAGCCGCGCGCATGTGCATAGCGGCCTGAGTCCTGCAGCGTGAAACCCTGCGCTTCGGCCGAGTCCTCAACCGAGAAGGCCAGCACGCCGCCCGGCCGCAGTGCGGCATGCGCCGCCTGCAGCACCGGCGCGAGATCGCCGAGGTAGACCATCACGTCGGCGGCGGCCAGCAACTCATAGCCCGCCGGCCGGGTGCGCAGCAGGGCTGTCAGCTCGCCGCAATACAGCGCGTCGTACAGGTCCAGTTCGCGCGCCTTGTCCAGCATGCGCGGCGACAGGTCCACGCCCTCCAGCCTTGCCGCGAGAGGCCGCAGCAGCGGTGCGCAAAGGCCGGTGCCGCAGCCCAGGTCCAGCACATCGAGGCCATGCGCCTGCGGCAGGTGCGCGCGCAGTGCGTCCACCAGCAAGCCGGGTGTGCGGTAATGCAGCACCTGCTGCAGGTGATGGTCGAATTGGGCCGCGTACTGGTCGAACAGCGTGGCCACGTAAGCGCCGGGCGCCGCACCGGGCGCATCCTGTACGCCAAGCGTTGCCAGCATATAGCCGACCGTCGCCGCATCGGCGCCGAGTGTGCGGGCATGCCCGTAGGCCTCGGCCGCAGCTTCGCGCTTGCCCTGCGCGCGCAGCACATTCGCAAGGCCCAGTTGCGCGCGTGCGTAGGCCGGCCGTACCGCCAGCGCGTTGCGGTAGCTTTCTGCCGCGGCCTCCAGTTCCTGTGCACGCATCAGCACCGCTGCGCGGCCGCACCAGGCCTCCGCGTAATCGGGACGCCGCTGCAAGGCGCGGTCGAAACCCTCCAGCGCCGACTCTGCGTCGCCGCGCGCTGCGAGCGATACGGCGGCGCCATGCAAGGCCTCCGGCCAGGTGGAACGCAGGCTCAGGGCCGCGCCGAAAGCATCGAGGGCTTCCTCATGGCGCGCCAGCTGCTGCAGCACGAGGGCGCGGTTCAGGTGCGGCTCCGGGTAGTCCGTCTTCTTGCGCAGGGCCGCCGCATAGCTCTCCAGCGCTTCATCGAAACGGCCGAGCTTACGCAGTGCGTTGCCCCGGTTGCAAAGCGCCATCGCATAATCGGGCTGCAGTGCGATGGCGCGCTCATAGGCATCCAGCGCCTGTTCGTGGCGCTGCAAGTCCTGCAGCGCGGCGCCGAGGTTGCACAGCATGATGGCCTTGTCGCCCGCCCGCTCCAGCGCAGCGCCGATCAGTTCCACCGCCTGTTCCGCATCGCCGCGCTGGCGCGCGAGCACGCCGCTCAGGTGCAGCGCTTCGGGATGATCGGGCTCGTGCTGCAGCACGGCCGCATACAGCTGGCCGGCCTTCGCCAGCTCGCCGCGCTGGTGCAGCGCGACCGCCTGCTGCAGGGCGGCGGAAGTTGAGAATGTCATGGCCGTATTACATCACAAGAGGTCAAACGCCTGTCATATTCGCGCGCCAGAATAGGACTTCTCTGGAGGCGCGAGCCTTCACTACCGGCGCCGGCGGTCGGGAAATATACCGGCACCAGTTACTTGTATTCGAGTGCCTGCACAAAGAGCCCCAGCACGCGGTTGTCGGCGCTCAGGCCCAGTTGCTGCGGCGATACCGCGTCGGGCAGGGCGAGCTGCATCACGATTTCGCCCGGCATGCTTGCGCCGGCCGGCAGCGATATGGTTTGCGTATCCGCACCGAAGACGAACTCCTGCGGCGGCTGCCCTTGCACGGTCAATATCGCACGCTGGCGCCCATGGAATGCCGACGCTGCTATCTCCACGCGGCCCTCCGCTTTGTCACGCGCCGCCAGCGCGCATCTGAGCGATGCCTGCCGTCCCTCAGTCCAGGTGCCGTTCGCCTCGCGTGCGCTGAATCCCTGCAATATGCAGGGGAAGACCCTGTTGGCTTGTGTGAACGCGATGCGGTCCATACCGGCCGCGCGTTTCAGCAGGCACGCGCCATCCAGTGCCACCATGCCGCCGAATGGCGTGCCTTTTCTGCATTCTGGCGCGTGGTCGAGCGCACCGCCTTGCGCTGTAAGGATCGCGCCAACGGCCGGCCAGTCAACAAGGGCGCGCTGGAACAGGAGGCTCGCCGCATTGGCGTTCTCCATCCGTGGAATGTGCAGGTGCGCGATCGACATCATGTATTCGGTCAGCGCGGTGCCATCGGCCGCTTCGATAACATAGCTGAATTTTCCGGGTGCAGCCTTGGCCTGTGCGCGCAATCCCATCACGCTCCGTTCAAGCTCCTCCAGTTTGCGCATATCGAACACCGGAGCCGGTGCGGCAACCGCACAGACCGCCACCACGGTCAGGAAGGCCGGCAGTACGGCAAGCAGGCGCGTCTCTTTTGCACACTCGCTGCGGTAGACCAGCATTGCCGGGATCAGCGACAGGGCGGCCAGGGCGGCCGTATCCAGTGCAAAGGCATATTTGCGCATCGCATATTCCGAGCCGAAACCCAGCACGAGCGCCACCGCTTGCAACAGGCACAGGCCCGACACCGCAAGGCCGTAGGCGCCAATGTATTTGACGACCATCAGCCGCTCATCGTGCCGGCGCCGCGCCCAGAACACCATCTGGGCCGCCGACACTGCCGCCATCGCCGCACTGAAACACAGCAGCGTCTTTGTGTTATCCAGGTAAGGCAGCACCATGCCGCCGTTCTGGGTGCTGATTTCGCTCATGGCGCGGAAAGCCGGATGACTGAGCACCGCGGCCAGCGCCGCAAGGCAGGAGGCCGCTGCAATCGCCGTTGCCGCCGCAGGCCGGCCGCGCTTCGCGCGCCACAGCACCAGCAGCTCCATTGCGAGCGCCAGGCCGCCCGTCAGCAGCAACACCAGCGCGGGCAGGAGATGCACGCCGGTCAGCAGCCAGGCGCCAGGCGCCAGCAGTGCGCAACGCAGCCAGAAAGGCGCTCCCCTCTTCTCAAGGTGGAAAGCGAGCAGCACCCCGCACAGGCAAAGCGCCTGCCCGGCCAGTTGCGCATAGAAGAAATTGCCGATCAGCTCATCGCCGTGCAGCGGCATGTGCAAGAGATAATGGTTGATGGCCAGCAGCGCTGTCCACGCGAGCGCAGCGGCCAGCGCCATCCGCTGTGGCAAGCCGCCAAGCAGACTGGCGAAGGCGGCCCACAGCAGCACCAGGCTCGCCACAGCCACGGTCTGCATCCCGGCCAGCGGCGAGCCCGTGATACGGCCTGCGGCCGCCGCAAACTGGTGCGACAGCCGGGGGTAGCTGTTCATCTCGGCCAGGCTGGGATCGAAAGCAAATGCGGCGTGGCCATGCTCCATCAGTCTCGCCACCAGCGCGTAGTGATGCGCGAGGTCGACCGAACCGCTCCACACCTTATCGGCGAAGATGAACGTCAGCACGGCGACGGTGAGGAGCAGTATCGCCGGACGAAGCAGTCCGGCATTGAACGCAAAGAGGTGTCTCTTCATCTCGATAAAGAAAAGGCGCAGCCCCGCATTATATAGGCCGCGCCCGCCGCCCCTGTGCCGGGCTCAAACCATGCTCAGGCGAACTTGCTGAAGTCCGGTTTGCGTTTTTCGAAGAAGGCGGTAAAGGCTTCTTTCGCTTCCGGCGCCTGCAGCATCTCGGAGAACAGGGTGCTCTCGGTGGCGATGGCGTTGTTCAGCGATTCGGTGCGGCCGGATTTCATCAGGCGCTTGGTGACGCGGATCGAGGCGGGCGGCAATGCGGCCAGCTTGGCTGCCTGCGCTTGCGCGTGGCCGATCACTTCCGCCGGCGGCAGCACTTTCGAAATGATGCCCATGTCGTAGGCTTCCTGCGCGCTGAAGGCTTCGCCCAGCATCAGCTTTTCGGCTGCGCGCGCATGGCCTGCGTTCAGCGGCAGCAGCATGCTGGAGCCGAATTCCGGGCACAGGCCGAGCTGCGTGAACGGCACGGAGAATTTGGCGCTGTCCGCTGCGTACACCAGGTCACAGTGCATCAGCAGCGTGGTGCCGATACCGATGGCGTAGCCGCCCACCGCTGCCACCACCGGCTTGGTGGCGCCGCCAAGGGCGCGCATGAACTTGAACACCGGACGCTCGCCGCCATCGGCCGTGCCGGAATTCTTCAGGAAGTCTTCCAGGTCGTTCCCCGCAGTGAACAGCTCGGGCTTGCCCTGGATGAGGATCACGCGCACGGCGGGATCAGCTTCCGCGTCGAAGATGGCGTTCGCCATCACGTCGTACATCACGGTAGTGATCGAGTTCTTGCGTTCCGGGCGGTTGAATTCCAGCGTGAGGATGCCGTTGGATTTGGTGATGAGGATGTCCATTTGTCTCTCCAGATATGTGAAGGGCGCCGGGGATGCGAATCCGCGGCGCCCTTTGTTATCGCTTCAGCGCGTAGTTTACACGCGTTCGATGATGCCTGCGGCGCCCATGCCGGCGCCCACGCACATCGTGACCATGCCGTATTTCAGGTTGTTGCGGCGCAGTGCGTGCACCACGGTCGCGGCGCGGATCGCACCGGTGGCGCCCAGCGGGTGGCCGAGGGCGATAGCGCCGCCCATCGGGTTCACCTTGCTGGTGTCCAGGTTCAGGTCGCGGATCACGGCCAGCGCCTGTGCGGCGAAGGCTTCGTTCAGTTCGATCCAGTCCAGCTGGTCCTGGGTGATGCCTGCAGCCTGCAGCGCTGCCGGAATGGCGAACTTCGGACCGATGCCCATGATTTCAGGCGGCACGCCGCGCACGGCGAAGGAAGAGAACTTGGCCAGCGGGGTCAGGTTGTGTTCCTTCAGGATCTTCTCGCTCACCACGATCAGCGCACCGGCGCCGTCGGACATCTGCGAGGAGGTCGCGGCGGTGACGGAGCCCTTGGCGGCGAAGACCGGCTTCAGCTTGGCCATCGATTCCATCGACGCGTCGGCGCGCGGGCCTTCGTCCAGGTCCACGGTGCGCTTCGATACCTTGATCTCGCCGGTGGACAGGTCCGGCGTGCGGGTGGTGATTTCAACCGGGGTGATCTCGTCCTTGAACTGGCCGGCTTGCTGCGCGGCGATGGCGCGGCGGTGCGATTCCAGGCCGAAGGCATCCTGGTCTTCGCGCGATACTTTCCACTGCTGCGCCACTTTCTCGGCGGTCAGGCCCATGCCGTAGGCCAGGCCCACGGATTCGTCCTTGAACACGTCCATATTGATCGACGGGTGGTGGCCCATCATCGGCACCATGGACATGGATTCCACGCCGCCCGCGATCATCACGTCGGCTTCGCCCACGCGGATGCGGTCGGCTGCCATCGCCAGCGCGGTGATGCCCGACGCGCAGTAGCGGTTCACGGTCACGCCGCCCACGGTGTTCGGCAGGCCTGCCAGCACCACGGAGTTACGCGCCACGTTGAAGCCCTGTTCAGCCTCCGGGAAGGAGCAGCCGATGATTGCATCGACGATCAGTTTCGGATCCAGGTTCGGCACGGCGGCCATGGCGCCCTGGATGGCTTTCACCAGCAGGTCGTCCGGACGGGTCTTGTTGAAGAAGCCGCGTGGCGCCTTGCCGATCGGGGTACGGGTTGCGGCGACGATGTATGCGTCTTGAAGTTGTTTGCTCATTTTGTGCTCTCGTATATTGGGTCGATACCGTTCGAAACTGTCCTGTTCAGCGCCGCGGAGAGAGATACCAGTCCACCTGCACCTGCGCTGCCAGCGTTCCCTGCGCGTCGAACACATCGACTTCGACAGGGAAAGCAATCTTGCCTTCCGCCTTCAGTTGCGCCTTCAACGCATCCAGGTCGCCCGGCACGCGGCCGCTGGCGCGGGTGGCGCCCTTGGCCAGCTTCTGGTACTGGATGCGCGACTCCTTCGCCACCGGACGCAGGTCCACGATCATGTCCGCGAAACCGCCGGCCATGGCAGCGCCGGAGGCGGTTTCCGCCAGCGTGAACAGCGCGCCGGCATGCTGCGTGCCGAGATGGTTGTGCAGCTTCGGATCGTCCGGCAGCGACACCTCGGAGGTGCCGGCGCCGATGCTGTCGATGCGGATACCGAGCAGCCTCACGAAAGGCAGGGTATCCATCATCTGCTGCTTGATCCGTTCATACACCATGCTCGGTCTCACTCGAAGAAGAACTTTGAAGGCCAGCGCCAGGACAGACATGGGCTGTCTTAGTTGCGCACCGGCTTACCGGTTTGCAGCATGCCCATGATCCGTTCCTGCGATTTCGGATTGTTCAGCAGCTCCAGGAAAGCCTTGCGTTCCATGTCCAGCAGCCATTGCTCGCTGACCACGCTGCCCTGGTCGATATCGCCGCCGCTTACGATCTCGGCGATCATGTCGCCCAGCTTGTAGTCGTGGGCGGAGATGAAGCCGCCGTCGCGCATATTCACCAGCTGGCCGCGGATGGTCGCCCAGCCGTAGCGGCCCGTCACCGGCACCGGACGCTGGATCGGCGCGCGGTAGCCTGCGTCGAACATCGCGCGGGCTTCCACTTTCGCCACGTGCAGCAGTTCATACGGGTTGAACACGATTACGTCGTCTTCCTTCAGGTAGCCCATGGCGCGCGCTTCCAGCGCCGATTTGGCGACGTTGGCGGTAGCGGCATTGGTGAAGCCCACTTTCAGGAACTGCAGGATGTCGTTGCCCTTGGCTTCCTTGGCGGCGCGCACCGCCGCTTCCTTCAGGCCGCCGCCTGCAGGAATCAGGCCAACGCCCACTTCCACCAGGCCGATATACGATTCCAGCGCGGCGACGCGCTTCGAGGCGTGCAGCGCCATTTCGCAGCCGCCGCCCAGCGCCAGGCCTGCCACGGCAGCCACCACCGGCACGTTCGAATACTTCATCGCCATGAAGGTGTTCTGCAGTTCGCGGATGATCGGATCGACCGCTTTCGCGCCGCCGGCCATGAAGGCAGGCAGTGCGGACTGCAGGTCGGCGCCGGCCGAGAAGGCGCCGCCTTCGGCTGCGTCGGTATTCCAGATCACCAGGCCCTTGTAGCCTTTTTCGGCTTCGGCCAGGCCGCGCTGCAGGCCCTTGATCACGCCGTCGCCGATCACGTGCATCTTGGTCTTGAGCGAGATCACCAGCACTTCGTCGCCGGAGTGCCACAGGCGCACGGAGTCGTCTTCGAAGACGGTGGTGCCTGCGGTCTTCGCATCGGCGCCGCCGCTGCCGATGACCGGCGCGCGGAATTCCTGGCGCTTGTACACCGGCAGGTCGGAGCGCGGCACATAGGTCTTGCTGCTGGCGGACCAGGAGCCTTCAGGGGTGTGGACGCCCTTCTCGGCAACCGGGCCTTCGAACACCCATGCCGGCAGCGGCGCATTGGTCAGCGCCTTGCCTGCGTCGATGTCTTCCTTCACCCACTGCGCGATCTGGGTCCAGCCTGCGGCTTGCCAGGTCTCGAACGGGCCCACGCTCCAGCCGAAGCCCCAGCGCATGGCGAAGTCCACATCGCGCGCGTTGTCGGCGATGGTGTCCAGGTGGTAGGCGATGTAGTGGAAAGCGTCGCGGAAGATCGCCCACAGGAACTGGCCTTGCGGGTTGGTCGATTCGCGCAGCGCCTTGAATTTCTTGACCGGGTCTTTCTCTTTCAGGATACGGCCGATGATGTCCGCAGCCTTGGCGCCGCCGGCAACGTATTCGCCGGTGGCGAAGTCCAGGCGCATGATGTCCTTGCCGACCTTCTTGTAGAAGCCCGCGCCGGTCTTCTGGCCCAGCGCGCCTTTCTCGATAAGCTTCGCCAGCACTTCAGGGGTCTTGTAGACGCTGAAGAATGGATCGTCGGCCAGGTTGTCCTGCATGGTCTTGATCACGTGGCCCATCGTGTCCAGGCCCACCACGTCCGCAGTGCGGAAGGTGCCGGACTTGGCGCGGCCAAGCTTCGCGCCGGTCAGGTCGTCCACCACGTCCACGGACAGGCCGAACTGCGCGGCTTCATGGATGGTGGCCAGCATGCCGAAGATGCCCACGCGGTTGGCGATGAAGTTCGGCGTATCTTTCGCGCGCACCACACCTTTGCCCAGCACGGAGGTGAGGAAGGTTTCCAGCTGGTCCAGGATCTCAGGCTTGGTGGCCGGGGTCGGGATCAGTTCCACCAGGTGCATATAGCGCGGCGGGTTGAAGAAGTGCACGCCGCAAAAGCGCGATTTCAGGTCGGCGTCGAAGCCTTCGGCCAGCTTGTTGATCGGCAGGCCCGAGGTGTTGGACGCGAAGATGGCGTTCTGGCCGATGTGCGGCGACACCTTCTTGTACAGGTCATGCTTCCAGTCCATGCGCTCGGCGATGGCTTCGATGATCAGGTCGCAGCCGGCCAGCAGGTCCAGGTTGTCTTCGTAGTTCGCAACCTGGATCAGCTCAGCGTCCGCCTTGTCGCCCAGCGGCGCAGGCGACAGCTTCTTCAGGCCTTCGATGGCTTTGAGGACGATGCCGTTCTTGGGCGTGCCCTCTTTTCCAGGCAGGTCGAACAGCACGACCGGCACTTTGGCGTTCACGCAATGGGCGGCGATCTGCGCGCCCATCACGCCCGCGCCCAGCACGGCGACTTTCTTCACGGTGAAATTGCTCATGTTTTCCTCTATCTCTTAGAACAGGTCAGCTTCCAGCGCCATCAGCGAAGCGGCGCCCGAACGGGCCTGGCGAATCAGCATTGCGGTTTCAGGCTGCAGGCGTGCGAAGTAGAAGCGCGCGGTGGCCAGCTTGGCTTTGTAGAAGTTGTCGCCGGAGTCCTGCTTTTCCAGTGCGATCTTCGCCATCTGCGCGAAGAAGTAGCTGTACACCAGGTGGCCGACAACGCGCAGGTAAGGCACGGCGGCAGCGCCTACCTCGTCCTGGTTCTGGAAGGCTTTCATGCCGATTTCCATGGTCAGCTTGCCCACCTTGTCGCCCAGGTCGCCCAGCGGGGTGATGAACTCGGACATCGCTTCATCGGTGCCGTGTTCTTCCACGAAGGCCTTGATCTTCTCGCCGAAGGCGCGCAGCTTGGCGCCGTTGTCCATCAGGATCTTGCGGCCCAGCAGGTCCAGCGACTGCACGGTGTTGGTGCCTTCGTAGATCATGTTGATGCGCGCGTCGCGTACATACTGCTCCATGCCCCACTCGGAGATGTAGCCGTGGCCGCCGAATACCTGCATCGCTTCCGAGGTAGCGACCCAGCCGTTATCGGTGATGAAGGCCTTGACGATAGGCGTCAGCAGCGCGACTTCGTCAGCGGCTTCCTTGCGCACTTCTTCGTCCGGGTGATTCAGTTCGCGGTCGATCTGCAGCGCGACGTAGGAGGTAAATGCGCGGCCGCCTTCAGCGTAGGCCTTCGCGGTCAGCAGCATGCGGCGCACGTCCGGGTGCACGATGATCGGGTCGGCTGGCTTGTCCGGCGCCTTCACGCCGGACAGGGAACGCATCTGCAGGCGGTCTTTCGCGTAGGCCAGCGCGTTCTGGTAAGCCACTTCGGTCAGGCCCAGCGACTGCATGCCAACGCCCAGGCGCGCCGCGTTCATGAACACGAACATCGCGTTCAGGCCCTTGTTCGGCTGGCCGATGATCCAGCCCTTGGCGCCGTCCAGGTTCATCTGGCAGGTGGAGTTGCCGTGGATGCCCATCTTCTCTTCGATGGCGCCGCAGAAGATCGGGTTGCGCTCGCCGACGGAACCGTCAGCGTTCGGCAGGAATTTCGGCACGAGGAACAGCGAGATGCCTTTCGAGCCTTCCGGTGCATCCGGCACACGGGCCAGCACCAGGTGCAGGATGTTCTCGGACATATCGTGCTCGCCGGCCGAGATGAAGATCTTGGCGCCGGTGATGGTCCAGGAACCGTCGTCGTTCGGAACGGCCTTGGTGCGCAGCAGGCCCAGGTCGGTGCCGCAGTGCGGTTCGGTCAGGCACATGGTGCCGGTCCACTCGCCGGACACCAGCTTCGGCAGGTAGGTTTTTTTCTGTTCGTCGGTGCCGTGCTCCTTCAGGCACTCGTAGGCGCCGTGCGACAGGCCGGGATACATGGTCCAGGCCTGGTTCGAGGAGTTCAACATCTCGTAGAAGGAATTGTTCAGCACCACAGGCAGGCCCTGGCCGCCGTATTCCGGGTCGCAGGCCAGCGCCGCCCAGCCGCCTTCCACGTACTGCTTGTAGGCTTCCTTGTAGCCTTTGGGCGTGGTCACGGTCTTGGACGCGGCATCGTGGTGGCAGCCTTCGCGGTCGCCGGAATGGTTCAGCGGGAACAGGACTTCGGAAGTGAACTTCGCGCCCTCTTCCAGCACGGCGTTGATGATATCGGCATCGGTCTCAGCGTGAGCCGGCAGTTCCTTGAGCTGCTCTTCCACTTTCAGGAACTCGTGCAGAATGAACTGCATATCCCGGATTGGCGCGACGTATTGACCCATGTTTATCTCCTGACGAAACGTGATTTAAAGGCTGCGCGGATCGCGCGCAACATTAGGATTGGTAGTTCTCGATAAGACGGTTGAAGCCGACGCTGGCCCGCTCCACCGTGCCCGGAATGCGCAGGAAGCGCGCATCGTGGTGGACGGCGAGGATCAGGCCATACATCTCATACACCAGCTGCTCTGCATCGGTATCCGCTTTCAGGTGGCCGCAGTCGATGGCCTGCTGGGCCGCGCGCAGCAGCGCCTGCTGCCAGGCGCCCACCATGGCCACCAGCGCCTCGCGGATAGGACCGGGACGGTCGTCATACTCCACTGCGCCGCTGATATAGATACAACCCGACGCAATTTCGACCGTGACGCGGCTCACCCAGTGCGCAAACATGGCGCGCAGGCGCGGCAGGCCGCGTGGCTCCTTGATGCTGGGATAAAACACTTCCTGTTCGAAGCGGCGGTGGTACAGCTTCAGTACTTCCAGTTGCAAATCTTCACGCGAACCGAAGTGAGCGAATACGCCCGACTTGCTCATGTTCATTTTGTCCGCCAGCAGGCCGATGGTGAGGCCCTCCAGCCCGTCACGGCTGGCGAGTTCCAGAGCCACGTCCAGGATGGCGGCGCGGGTCATTTCGCCCTTGCGCATGAATTTTGTCGAAGTATTAATAAGAATGGCACCCACGTTAGAACCCATCTGGTAAAACAAGAAACTTATTCTCGCTCCACGGACCGGCTTCGTGTGAAAAAAAATTACGAACGCTCGTACTATTATCCAGAGCTGGATAAATGTCAAACGGGATTGTTAGAGCCGAGGTTCTATTGATGCGCCGCAACAATTTCTTAATCGGGGTCAGACCCGGATTAAGCAACTTTATTCGCCGGCGCGGTCGATGAGGCGGCGGTCGCGCTTGGTGGGGCGGCCTTTGATGTCGGTGCCGGGTTCGTGGAAGAACTTGCGGCGCTCGCGCTCTTTCTCACGGCGCGCAATCGAGGCTTCACTTTCTTCATAAAGGGTGCGGGCAATCGGCGCCGACTGGCGCTGGTCGCTGATGCCCACCACCAGCACTTCCCATTCGTCCGAGCCGTTGTCGATGTCCAGCCGCTCGCCCAGCTTGATGATGCGCGAAGGCTTGATGCGGTCGCCGCCGATCTTCACGCGGCCGTTGTCCACCGCGTCGATGGCCAGCTGGCGCGTCTTGAAGAAGCGCGCCGCCCACAGCCATTTGTCGATCCTGACGTTGTCTTTCAAGCGTATTTTCCTACTGCAAAAATGCGCATCAGCGTGCGATAGAAGAGATAGGCCACTTCATAGCCGATGCGGCGGAAGCGGCCGACGTGCTCATATTCATGCGGGCAGATCACCACGCCCTCGGCCACGGCCTGCTCGATATGCCGGCGCAGGCTGCGCGCAAAGGCGGCGTCCTTGATGACGACGTTCGCTTCCTGGTTCAAAAACAGACTCAGCCCATCCACATTGCTGGAGCCCACCGTGGCCCACTCATCATCGATCACGGCAACCTTCGCATGCAGCTGGGTCTTGTGATATTCCACCACTTTCACGCCGGAGGCAAGCAGCTTGGGATAGAAGGAGTGCGCCACCGCATCCTGCATCCAGTGCTCGCCCACGCCGATCAGCAGCACCACCTCTACGCCGCGCTGCGCCGTCTGCGACAGCGCGCGGCGGAATTTGCGGCCCGGTGCGAAATAGGGATTGGCGATCAGCACGCTTTTGCGCGCATGGCCCAGCGCCTTCAGGTAGGCGCGCTGGATGGTCATGCGGTTGCGCAGGTTGTCGCGCACCACAAAGCCGGCCTGCACCGCCGCGTCGTGCGTGATCTTGTCCACCTTGCGCATGTCGCGGAACAGGCCGATGCGCTTGGCGACCGACATCTTCCCCAGCCGCAGCCATTGCGTGCAGGCTTCCTTGTGGATGGCCGCCACCAGCGGGCCGCGCACTGCGACCGCAAAGTCCCAGCGCGGCGCGTCCAGCGGCACGTTGTGGTCGTAATCGCAGAACATATCGTCGTTGATATTGATGCCGCCGACGAATGCCACCGACCGGTCCACCACGCAGATCTTGCGGTGCGTGCGCGTCACGCCCCGCAGGAACCACGGATTGAAAATACGGTGCTCGACACCTGCTTCGAGCAATTGCGCATGCATGCGGTTCACCCGGCCGCGGCCGGTGCCGAACCAGTCGGTGATCATGCGCACCGTAACGCCCCTCTTTGCCGCCTCCATCAGTGCCTTGAGCACGCGCTGGCCGGTTTCATCGTCCGCGAAGATATAGGTCTCGAAGTACACGTCGTACTGCGCGGCGTCGATGGCTTCCACCAGTGCGGGAAAGTAGTCGGTACCGCAGTGCAGGAGCTTGACTTCGTTATCGGCGATGAAATCGACAGGACGCATTTCGCTAGAGCTTGAGGTTTGCCACAATCGGCGCATGGTCGGACAGCCTGGCCCACATTTGGCCATGCAGGACCTCGGCAGATTCTACCTTGAAGCCACGCACATAGATGCGATCGAGACGGAAGAAGGGCAAGGCGGATGGGAAGGTGCGGGCTGGACGGACCGCCGCCTGCTTCCGGGCCAGGGTACGGACCAGGTCGCCCAGGCTGGAGCCGGAGCCGATCTCGTCAAACACCTCAACCACTCCCAGCGCCTTGCGCAGTTTGGCGCTCAGGGTATTGCGCCAGTCGTTAAAGTCGCCGGCGATAATCACCGGCTCGTTGTTCGGGGCGGACAGGTTCACCGCGTCGATCAGCGCCTCCACCTGGCGCACCCGGCTTTTCTCGAACAGGCCGAGGTGGATCACGTAGCAGTGCACGATGCCTTTCGGCGTTTCGACGATGGAGTGCAGGATGCCGCGCGCCTCGTAGGCGTGG
Source organism: Pseudoduganella rhizocola (assembly GCF_045984285.3). Lineage (NCBI taxonomy): Bacteria > Pseudomonadati > Pseudomonadota > Betaproteobacteria > Burkholderiales > Oxalobacteraceae > Pseudoduganella > Pseudoduganella rhizocola. Next base: position 138,085 of record NZ_JBJQIK030000011.1, on the reverse strand, counting down.
TCGGAGATGTCGGTGTTGGTCCACTTCTGGATGGGGAAGCGGGTCAGCAGTGCGTTGCCGTGGTGGCCGTGGTCGTATTGCGCATTCAGGCCATACACGGACTGGTGCGATTCACCTGCGAAAAATTCATGCTGCGCGTTCTGTGGCCAGTGGCGGTGCCCATGCCGCTCCTCGCCGTAGCGCGCCGCAATGCGGTCGTGCTGGCCCTGCACCTCCTGCAGGAAGATCAAATCGGCCTCGAAGGCCATAATCGCCTGCTTGAGCGCGTGCACCCGCGGATGGCTGCGGTAGGACACGCCCTTGTGGATGTTATAGGTGGCAACACGAATCTTCATGGAATTATTGTAGCGCCAAGCCACTTCATACGCCTTTCAATTGCGCAGCCCCAAAAACCTCTTGCTGGATGGCATTGTTCTTCAATAAACTCATGTAACCAAAAGACAACAGTTACTTGCAACTTGCATGAAACCCCGAGGGACAGATAATGATCGATGGACTTTTCTATAGCGCGACGGCGGATGAGACGTCAGCAATCTGTGTAGTCCAAAACCTAACAGATAGCCTCAAAAATGAGGTGCGGAGCAACTTAGCTAAGATCTGTCATGGCGCAAAAAAGGTAAATCGAAACCCAAAGATTTATTCGTATAAAAATACGATCAAGGAGTTTATGGACCGCTACAATAGCAAAGCTGATCTGATGCAGACCGGTATGCTAGGCGAGCTTTTATGTCATACTCTGCTTTTCAAATGCCATCCAAATCTGAAAGCGGCCAGCCCTTATTTCAATATGGAAGAGGCCAATATCAAAAAAGGATTCGACCTCATCATTTCCAATTCAGACAACAACGCGCTTTGCTTAGCTGAAGTGAAGAGCGGAGAACTTGGCAAACTCAACCTCAAAGAGAAAACTCGCGCCCTAATTGATCTTGCCAAGAACGACTTAATCACGCGCATCTCGAGTTCGGCGTGCCCAACGCTATGGTATTCTGCAGTAAATAATGTGGAGCTATCCTTCAATGCCTCTAATGCCGAACAAAAACTCTTGGTCGACAAAATAGAAGAATTTCTCGCGGACGACCTAGACCTTAAAGCACAGATGAACAAAGTCCATGTCTTTTTAGTGCCAGTTTTATTTGAAACGGTCGCTAATCAAATAGACCTTACGTTTTTATCTGAAAAATTCAACAGTATCATCGCAGCCATGCCTTTCTCTGGCTGCACCATCTTCGCTATTCAGAAATCAACTCTGACAAAACTTGAATCATTCCTTCGAGATGAGGCGGGTAATCATGAGTGATTTAACGCTGAGAAAGATCCGAAATACGCAACTAAGCAAGGTGGTGGGCAAACTCCACTCAGGCTCTCTGAGTTCCAAAGAAATGCATCGTGCCCTGGAAATCGGCCTAATTCTTATGAACAGTGAGGTTGCCACAATTCGTGAATTCGGATACAGAATAATACTTAAAGTGTCAATCGAGAATAAATATTATGTTCCGCTTTTCGACATAGCAACACATGAAGGCTACATTCCAGTGGCTGCATTACTAATAAGGCAAGGGAAGGTTCGCAACGAAACCAACCTCGTGTTTACGTTGACCGAGGCATATTTCGCTAACTTTCGATATAACGATACGTTCCAAACCGAAGAACAAGGCGCGTTGTTTGAGGAGTTTCAAAAGCGCAGCGATGAAACTCTTGCTGTCGTGGCGCCAACATCCTATGGAAAATCCCAGTTAATCGAGGAAGCCGCGCGCCAAAATCGGCATAATTTGGCAATCATAGTTCCATCGAAAGCACTAATCACTCAAACTCGGCGACGCGTTGCTGAGGCCATCGCTGAGCAAGTTCAAAAGCAAAGAATAATCATTCATCACGACATGGCCATTAGTGATACGGACCCGCTTATAGCTGTGGTCACTCAAGAGCGTTTTTTGAGGCTCTGTCAAAAGCATTCAAATCTAACTTTCGGAACAATCATAGTAGACGAGGCTCATAATCTTTTGGCTGGCGACAAACGTGCAAGACTTCTGGCCAGCACGCTTATCATATCGCGTATACGGAATCCTTCAGTAGCTGTGAAGTATTTGACTCCGTTCCTAGTCTCAAGCGATAGTTTAAATCTGGTTGTCGAACAAGCGCAAATACATGAAATAGTAATCGATGAGAAACTGAAATCGGAGTTATATTACGTTACCGACCTTCGCACAGACGGCATCACCCGGCTTTACGATCAATATTTAAATGATTTCTTCCCGGTAGCAAAAAAATCGCCTAAAACCGTAGTCCAACTATTGCACGAATATAAGACCGAAAAAAACATTGTCTACCTCAATAAACCATTGGCCATTGAGAAGCTGGCCGTAGAATTGGCTGCCACTGAGCCGGCGCTCCGTGAGTCGGATCTTGACCATCTGCTTAAAGAAATCGGCGACTTCGTACATCCCAGCTATCGGCTTTTGCGTTGCTTGCATCACGGGGTTGCATACCATCATGGATCGGTCCCCGACACTGTACGGTCGTACATTGAGGACTATTTTCGGTCTGCCAAAGGCAACCAATGGATCATCACCAACTCGACGTTGCTAGAAGGAGTTAATATTCCTGCGTCGAGCCTATTTGTCTTAGATCCACGCAAAGGGAATCGAAAACTGACGCTGGCACAATTTCGAAACTTGGTCGGTCGGGTTAATCGCTTCAGCGATATTTTCCACCCCGAACACGGCGACATAGCGAAATTGATGCCGCCTGTGCATTTGATCGGTTGTGAATATTCACGGAAGGATCTAAACCTTGAAAAATACATCAAAGAGGTAGCTAAGGTCGATGCGGCATTGAAAGATTCTATCGATAATCCCTTATTAAAACTTGTGGATATCGATGCCCCCTCCATAGGCATAAAGCGTAACGAAGACTTCACTTTCATAGAAAATATTGAACCCGACGCCAAAATTCGGCCCGACCGTAATTTGGCACAAACAGAATTCGGTCGGCTATGTTTCATTCATAACGTCTATGAATTCGACATCCTCGGAGTCGAACACCATCTGTCGCGAATAGTGGATGAACGCAGACAAGATAATGCACTGATTTTGGATGCGGCAGACCTAATGACATTTATTGAAAAAATTTTTATATCGAATATTGCTGACGACGAAGATGATCGTGAGATAGCCAGCTTGACCCGATTGCGAAATGCTCCTGCACGAAAATTTTATGCAATGTTTTTCGACTGGCGCATCAATCAAGTCAACTATCGTCGAATGGTCGGTAATTTCTTTGCATACTGGAAGAAGTTGATTGAAGACCCCACAGAAGTCGCTCAAGTATTTGTGGGAAAATGGGGAGATATAGCGCGTGAAGGACACGTTGCAAATTATGTGAATTTGCGCGAAAAGACCGAATATGAGCTGATAAATTTGGCTATCGTGCGGATCAAGGAGGAGCAAGATTTCATCGACAATAAGCTAATAAAATTTCTCGAGATCCTCAACGATTTGTCGCTGGTGTCTGCCGATCTTTATAACAAAGTTAAGTATGGGACGACTAATTCGGATCAGATAATTTTAATCCAGTGCGGTCTTTCGCACATAACAGCCAATGTTTTAGTGACGAGCTACAAGCGATTTCTTCTCTTCACAGACGATGGCGGGGCGCGAATTGATAGTCAGATTATGTCTGAGTTCAGTCGACGCAACGAGACTGGCATAATTCGCGCGGAAGTACAGTGGTCCGGCATGTTGACTTAATCAACGAAGCTTCGGGAGCTGGAGGATGGCTTCGGCGTTGGAGGGGCTGAAGCATTTGTCGGCGGCTTCCAGGTAGGGGAGCCAGATGTGGGCGGTGTGTTCGCGGGGGCTGAGCACGATCGGGATGCCGCGCGGGACTTCTACGCTGAAGATGTGCTCGGTGTTTTGCGTGACGCCGGGGGCGTAGCGGTGGCGCCAGACGGGGTAGATTTCGTAGATGTTGCTCATGCCCCAGTCGCGCAGCTTGATGCGCTCGCCGTCGGCCACGATGCCGGTTTCTTCGAAGAGTTCGCGGGTGGCGGTGGTCAGTAGGGGCTCGTCTTCGGTGTCCAGGGAGCCGGTGACGGATTGCCAGTAGCCGGGATTGGCGGCGCGTTCGATCAGCAGCACGTCGAGATCGGACGTGTGGATCACAACAAGGACGGATTCGGGAATCTTATACATGGCGCGCGTGTCGTCCCCGCGAAGGCGGGGACCCAGGGGTGGGCATGCGGCGCCGAAACACCCCTGGACTCCCGCCTTCGCGGGAGTGACGGATTAGCCGGCGACTTTTGGTTCGGCGGCGCGCAGGCGGATGTGGAGCTCGCGCAGCTGCTTCTCGTCGACTTCCGATGGAGCGTGCGTCAGCAGGTCCTGTGCACGCTGGGTTTTCGGGAAGGCGATCACGTCGCGGATCGAATCGGACTTGGTCATCAGCGTCACGATACGGTCCAGGCCGAAGGCCAGGCCGCCGTGCGGCGGCGCGCCGTATTGCAGCGCGTCCAGCAGGAAGCCGAACTTCAGGCGCGCTTCGTCGGCGCCGATCTTCAGTGCGCGGAACACTTTCGACTGCACTTCTTCGCGGTGGATACGGATCGAACCGCCGCCCAGTTCCCAGCCGTTCAGCACCATGTCGTAGGCCTTGGCGATGCAGGCGCCCGGATTGGTTTCCAGCATGTCCTCGTGGCCGTCCTTCGGCGCGGTGAACGGGTGGTGGGTCGCGGTCCAGCGGTCGTCTTCTTCGTCGTACTCGAACATCGGGAAGTCGATCACCCACAGCGGCGCCCACACGTCGTTGAACAGGCCGTTGGCCTTGCCGAACTCGGAGTGGCCGATCTTCACGCGCAGCGCGCCGATCGCGTCGTTGACGATCTTCGCCTTGTCGGCGCCGAAGAAGATCAGGTCGCCGTCCTGCGCGCCCGTCAGTTCCAGGATCTTGGTCAGTGCTGCGTCGTGGATGTTCTTCACGATCGGCGACTGCAGGCCGTCACGGCCTTTGGCTTTCTCGTTGACCTTGATGTACGCCAGGCCCTTCGCGCCGTAGATGGCCACGAACTGGGTGTAGGCGTCGATCTCGGAACGCGGCATGTCGGCGCCCTTCGGCACGCGCATGCCCACCACACGGCCGTTCGGCATGTTGGCGGCGCCGGAGAACACCTTGAACTCCACGTCCTTCATCACGTCGGTCAGTTCGGTGAATTCGAGCTTCACGCGCATGTCCGGCTTGTCCGAACCGTACTTGCCCATGGCTTCGGAGAAGTTCATCACCGGGAACGGGTTCGGCAGGTCGATTTCCAGCGTGTTCTTGAAGACCTTGCGGATCATGTCTTCGAACAGGTCGCGGATTTCCTGCTCGTTCAGGAAGGAGGTTTCGCAGTCGATCTGGGTGAATTCCGGCTGGCGGTCAGCGCGCAGGTCTTCGTCGCGGAAGCACTTGGTGATCTGGTAGTAGCGGTCGAAGTTGGCGACCATCAGCAGCTGCTTGAACAGCTGCGGCGACTGCGGCAGCGCGAAGAACTGGCCCGCGTTCACGCGCGATGGCACCAGGTAGTCGCGCGCGCCTTCCGGCGTGGACTTGGTCAGGGTCGGGGTTTCGATGTCGATGAAGCCCAGCTCGTCCAGGTACTTGCGCACTTCCATCGTCACCTTGTAGCGCAGGCGCAGGTTGTTCTGCATCTGCGGACGGCGCAGGTCCAGCACGCGGTGCGTCAGGCGGGTGGTTTCGGACAGGTTGTCGTCGTCCAGCTGGAACGGCACGGCCACGGAGGCGTTCAGCACTTCCAGCTGCGAGCAGATCACTTCGATCTTGCCGGACTTCAGGTTGGCGTTCACGGTGCCGGCCAGGCGGTCCTTCACCACGCCGGTCACACGCAGGCAGTACTCGTTACGCACGGATTCGGCCACCTTGAAGACTTCGGCCTGCTCCGGATTGCAGACGATCTGCACCAGGCCTTCGCGGTCGCGCAGGTCGATGAAGATCACGCCGCCGTGGTCGCGGCGACGGTGCACCCAGCCGCACAGGCTGACGGTTTGGCCCAGCAGTGCTTCGGTGGTGAGGCCGCAGTAGTGAGTACGCATTGACATGGTTATTTCTCAGTTCAGGTTAAATTGGTTCATTCGGGCGCAACCACGCCCATCGAAACGATGTACTTCAGGGCGGCATCGACACTCATGTCGAGTTCCACCACCTTGTCTCTCGCCATCATCAGGAAGAAGCCCGACGTTGGGTTTGGCGTGGTCGGCACGTAAACGCTCACGTAGTCGCCCACCAGATGGTTCTTCACATCGCCGCCCGGCGTGCCGGTGAGGAAGGCGATGGTGTACGAATTCTCGTGCGGATACGGGATCAGCACGGCCTTGCGGAAGGCGTTGCCGGACGAGGAGAACAAGGTGTCCGACACCTGCTTCACGCTGCCGTACAGCGAGCTGACCACCGGAATCCGGTTCAGCAGCTTTTCCCACAGGCGAACGATGTAGTTGCCGATCAGGTTATTGGCCAGCAGGCCAACCAGGAACACGATGAGAATGGTCAGGATGGCGCCCAGGCCCGGCACATCGAAGCCGATCAGGGTGCGCGGCTGCCAGCGTTCGGGCACGAACAGCAGCGACTGGTCCATGGTGCTGATGACGAGGTTCAGCACCCAGGCGGTAATCGCCAGGGGAACCAGGATCAGCAGACCGGTGATGAAGTATTTACGCATCGCGTCCCTTGCCAACTTATTTCGAGTCGCCGCCCGATGGAGCCGGGGCTGGCGCAGGTGCAGGCGCAGTTGCCGGGGCGTCGGCTTTCGCGCCGCCCGCCACGCCGGTGGCTGGGGCATTGCTGCCGCCACGGAAGTCGGTCACGTACCAGCCGGTGCCCTTCAGCTGGAAACCAGCCGCGGTCAACTGCTTTTTAAACGTGGATTTGCCGCAGGATGGGCAATCAGTCAGCTGCGGATCGGAGATCTTTTGCAGCACGTCCTTGGTAAAGCCACAATCCTCGCAGCGGTAAGCATAGATTGGCATCTGTCTCTCCGCAAAATTCTACAAAAACCCTGAATTATAAAGCTTTTTTGCGGGGATAAGGCGATTTCGGCGCTGGCGGCGGCCGTTTCAGCGGCGTTGCCATTCAAACCAGTATTCCTGGCCTTCGAAGACGCTCAGGGAATCGGCCACGCTTTCCTCGGCCTTGAGGTGGAAGTGCGGCTCCAGCAGCTGGAGCAGGTGCGCGCGGGCGATGCCGAAGGGCGGGCCTTTCGGCTTGTCGCCGCAGAAGAAGTAGCCGGCCAGCGTGGCGCCGGACGGCAGCAGTTCAGCCCAGCGCGCTGCGACCTGGGGCCACATGGCGGGAGGCATGGCGCACAGGAAGGCGCGCTCATAGACCAGGTCCAGCGGCGCGGCGGGCTGCCAGCGGAAGAAATCGGCCTCCTGCACGCGGGCGCTCCAGGGGCCCGCGGTGGCCTGGCCCTGCGCCACGGCGGCAGGAGAAAAATCGATGGCGGTGGCGTCCCAGCCAGCCTCGCACATGGCCACCAACTCGTAGGCGCTGCCGCAGCCGGGGATCAGTACGGATGGTTTGGCGCCCTGCCATTCGGCGATATAGCGCTGCAGGCGCTGCGGCACGCCGCCCATGTCCCAGGGCGTGAAGGCGCGGTCGAAGCGCTCGTCCCAGAACTCGGGCGACAGCGGGTCCCGGGTGCGGAATTCCGGCATCAGGCGCCGCCGTGATAGCGCATCCAGGCCTGGAAGCCGACCACGCCGACGACGAAGGCGCCCACGAAGAAGACAAGGAAACTGAGCAGGCGGTTGGTGCGGCGCTGTTCTTCGGCCAGCTCGCGCAGCAGCTCGTGGCTGGAGGTGTCGCGGTCGGCAATCGCCGTCAGGGCCTGGTGCGTGAGGCGCGGCAGCTGCGGAATGATGTGCGAGTAGCGTGGCGCTTCGGCCTTGAAGCGCTCCAGCAGGCCGCGCCAGCCTACCTGCTCCGCCATCCAGCGCTCCAGGTAGGGCTTGGCGGTCTTCCACAGGTCGAGGTCAGGATCCAGCGCGCGGCCCAGGCCTTCGATGTTCAGCAGGGTTTTCTGCAGCAGCACCAGCTGCGGCTGCACTTCCACATTGAAGCGGCGCGAGGTCTGGAACAGGCGCAGCAGGATCTGGCCGAAGGAGATGTCCTTCAGCGGGCGGTCGAAGATCGGTTCGCAGCAGGCGCGCACGGCGGCCTCCAGCTCGTCCACGCGGGTCTCTTTCGGCGCCCAGCCGGATTCGATATGGGCCTCGGCGACGCGCTTGTAATCGCGGCGGAAGAAGGCGAGGAAGTTCTGCGACAGGTAGTCCTTGTCGTAATCGTTCAGGGTGCCGACGATGCCGAAGTCGAGCGCGATATAGCGGCCGAAGCTGGCGGGGTCGATGGACACGAGGATATTCCCCGGGTGCATATCGGCGTGGAAGAAGCCGTCGCGGAATACCTGCGTGAAGAAGATCTCCACGCCGTCGCTGGACAGCTTCTTCAGGTCCACGCCCGCTTCCAGCAGGCGGTCGGTCTGCGACACGGGAATGCCGTGCATGCGCTCCATCGTGATCACGCTGCTGGAGCAGTAGTCCCAGTACATCTCGGGCACCATCAGCATTTTCGAATCGGCGAAGTTGCGGCGCAGCTGGGCCGCATTGGCCGCCTCGCGCATCAGGTCCAGTTCATCGTGCAGGTACTTGTCGAATTCGTGCACCACTTCCTTCATCTTCAGGCGCTTGCTGTCTTCCCACACGCGGTTGATGAAGTTGGCGGCCATATGCATCAGGGCCACGTCCTCGTCGATCAGCTTCTTCATGCCGGGGCGCAGCACCTTGACGGCTACCTGGGTGCCATCCGGCAGCGCGGCGAAGTGCACCTGGGCGATGGAGGCGGAAGCGACGGGAATGCGCTCGAAGCGGGCGAACAGCTGGTCCGGATGCGCGCCCAGCGAGCGCTCGATCTGCGCAATGGCCAGGTCGGAGTCGAACGGCGGCACGCGGTCCTGCAGCTTGGACAGTTCGTAGATGATGTCCGGCGGCACCAGGTCGCTGCGGGTGGACAGGACCTGGCCCAGCTTGACGAAGATCGGCCCTAATTCTTCCAGCGCCAGCCGCAGGCGCACGCCGCGCGGGGTGGACAGGTCGCGCCAGAAAAAGGCGAGGTCGAGGAGACGGCTGATGCCCGGTTTATCGAAACCGGAGATGGCAATTTCGTCCAGTCCATATTTGACGAGAACGCGAAGAATTCGGACCAGCCGCAAAAATTTCAGAATCATTGATTGTCCGTCGGTTGGGGCGCAGCGGCCAGCTTGCGTTCCAGTTTTTCCAGTCGTTTGGCGAAGCGTTCCACGTCGTCACGCAGGCGGGTCACGTCGCCGGCAAATTCTTCCGCCACCAGGGGGCGGATCAGCACCTGCTTCTCTTCCAGCAGGTATTCAGCCACATTCTCGCCCAGCTTGCGCTGCCCGGCTTTCAGCGACTCCACCGCCGCCTTGGCGCCGGACACCATGCGCACGGCCGCGATCGGCCCGAACCACTTCTCCAGGTCATGCTCGGCTTCCCAGCGCAGCGACTGGCTCAGGCGCGAGATGGCATTCGCAAATTCGGCATCGCCCTCGATCTGCACGTAGGAGAAGGCACGTTCGCGGTTCTGCGCAATCAGCGGCAGGTCGGACAGCTTGAGCCGGATCGTCACCGAAGGCTCCACGCCGGAGGGCGCGCTTTCCACCATGCCGTCCGCCGCCACGCGCAGGCGCAGCGACGCAGGCGTGGCTTCGATGGCCGCTACCTTGCCTGCGTACTGCTTCAGCTCCTGGCGGGCCCACGGCTCCTGCGCCAGCAGGTGATTGACGGTGGCCGCGGCGGGCATGCTCAGCGTGGGCAGCGAAGATGGAAATGGAAACATGGTCGTTAGCGATAAGAGGCGCACAAAACAAAGCCGCCCGGAAAATCCTGGGCGGCTTCGATCTTACCAGTTCGCAGGGCAAACGCCCTGCACAACGGTTATCAGGCGAGCTGCTGGATACCGCCAAGCATCCAGCCGCCGGCGCCGTTGACCGGCTTCACGAGGTTCCACACCTCGTTGAAGGGCTCGGCCAGCGCGTCCGGCGCAGGCTTGATCTGGCCGCTGAACTGCACGGATGCCAGGTATTCGCTGCCGTTGTTCTCAATACCCAGCAGTTCGGCTTCGATGCTGACCACATCGGTATAGTCGGCCTTGCCGCCGCGTTCCTGGATCTGCATCTTCAGCTCGGCAAATACTTCCGGCGTGGTGAATTCGCGGATGTCGTTCACGTCGCTCTTGTCCCAGGCAGCCTGCAGGCGAATGAAGTTGCTCTTCGCGTGGCGCAGGAAGGAAGCCTGGTCGAAGTCGGCCGGCACGCCCCATTGCTGATGAGCCACCGGCGCAGGCGCGGCCGCCGGCTCAGGCTGTGCAGCAGGCTGGAAGGCCGAAGGCTGCAGGCGCGAACCGATTTCGGGCGTGGCCGAGCCGGTGCTCTGCGGCGCAGGGGCATTGAAATTGCCGCCGCCGAAACCGCCATTGCTGAAGCCTGCCGGAGCCGCTTGCGGCTGCGAACGGCGGCGAATCAGGTTGATGACGAAGAAGATCACGCCCACCACCAGCAGCACGGTCAGGATCGAGCCCAGCGCGGAAGCCAGGCCGGCGCCCATGCCGAGGTGCGAGAACAGTGCGCCCAGGCCAAGGCCCAGCAGTGCGCCGCCCAGAATGCCCTTCCATGGGCTAGGGCGGGCGGCAGGCGGCGTGGCCGGAGCCGGCGCAGGCGATGCCGCAGGACGCTGCGCGCCCTGGGTTGGCGCGGGCGCAGGAGCCGGACGCGGCGCCATACGGCTCACATTGGACGACTGGCGGCCAAAGGACTTGCCGCCGCCCATCGGGCGCGCCATCAGATCGGCGGTCATGCTCATGGCCGCCAGGGCTACGGTTGCTGCGACAAGAAACTTCTTGAAGTTCATGGCTATTCCTAAAGTTTGATACCAGTGTGTAAAGCGGCCACACCTGCCGTCAGGTTGTAATACTCCACGCGTTCAAGACCCGCTGCCTGCATCATGGTCTTGAGGGTTTCCTGGTCCGGGTGCATGCGGATGGACTCGGCCAGGTAGCGATAACTCTCGGCATCGCCGGCGATTTTCTGCCCCATCCACGGCAGCACCGAGAACGAGTACACGTCATAAGGCTTTTGCAGCGGCGCCGCCACTTTCGAGAACTCCAGCACCAGCAGCTTGCCGCCCGGTTTCAGCACGCGCCGCATTTCCGACAGGGCAACATCCTTGTGCGTCATATTGCGCAGGCCGAAGGCCACGCTGACGCGGTCGAAGTAGTTGTCCGGGAAAGGCAGCTTCTCGGCATCGCACAGCAATGTGGGGGTCACGAGGCCGCGGTTCAAGAGGCGGTCGCGCCCCACGCGCAGCATGGACTCATTAATGTCCGTGAGCCAGACTTCGCCGGTCGGGCCAGCCTGCCTGGCAAACACCTTGGCCAGGTCGCCGGTGCCGCCCGCGATATCCAGCACCTTGAAGCCCGGACGCACGGCCGCGTTAGCAATAGTGAAAGTTTTCCACAGGCGGTGCAGGCCGGCCGACATCACGTCGTTCATCACGTCGTATTTGGCGGCGACCGAGTGGAAGACCTTGGCGACTTCCTTGACTTTGTCGTCCTCGGCCACGGTTTTATAGCCGAAATGGGTGGTATTGCTCATTATTCAGGCAGCCCCTCTAAAGATTGACAGCATTATACAAGCGGGAGTTTGAGGATTAGCTTAAAAAAAACCTGTCAACCGGATCGCTCAGGCCTGCGTTATTGGCTGAGATTGGTCAACACACGGAGCAAGTAATGGATCTTCAGCACAAACTGCCAGCGGATATTTATTTCCCTGATATTGATGAAGCCACCAAACATTTCATTGATGCAACTCACGCTCAGTCGCGCCACGCGCTGAACGAAGAGCCGCACCCGATGGAATTCAACGCCGAAGCCGTGCGCCGCCTGCCGCCTCCGGCCCGCGCCGTGTTCCGCTATATCTGGGAACGCGAACAGCGCTCCTACGAAGAATTCATGCGCCGCAAGCGTGTGACGAACTAAGAAGTCCCCTCTCCGCCGCCATCCGGCGCTGGCTCAGGTAGCGGTGTTCCACCGCATTCCCCGCCAGCGCCAGCGCCCGGTCATATTCGGCCAGCGCCGCCCGGAAATCCCCCAGCCGACCATGGAATTCGGCCTTCGCCGAGGGCAGGTAGTGGCTCGCCGGTAAGCGCCCACTCTCCTCCAGGGCCTGTAAACGCGCGAGCCCTTCGGCCGCGCCATGCGCCATGCCCTGCGCCACCGCCGCATTCAGCTCGACCACCGGCGTGGGCAGGTGGCGCAGCAAGGCGCCGTACAGCGCGGCAATCTGCGCCCAGTCCGTTTCCTCGGCCCGTTGCGCCTTGCCATGCAGGGCAGCGATGGCTGCCTGAATCTGGTATGGCCCCGGCCGGGCCAGGCGCAAGGCCCGGTCCAGCAGCGCAATGCCCTCCCCTATCGCGGCCGCATCCCATTGCGAGCGGTCCTGCTCCGGCAGGGTCAGCAGGCCGCCATCCGGGGCCACGCGTGCGCCGCTGCGGGCATGCTGCAGGCGCATCAGCGCCAGCAGGCCGAGCACCTCCGCTTCGTCCGGCATCAGCTCTTCCATCAGACGGCCCAGGCGGATCGCTTCGGTGCACAGCTCGGTGCGCACCAGGCGCTGGCCTTCGGTAGCGCCATAACCTTCATTGAACACCAGGTAGATCACCTGCAGCACCAGCGCCAGCCGCTGCGGCAGTTCGGCGCGCTGCGGCACCACAAAAGGAATATTCGCCTCGGCGATCTTGCGCTTGGCGCGCACGATGCGCTGGGCCACGGTCGCTTCCGCCTCGCAGAAGGCGCGGGCAATCTCGCGTGTGGAGAGGCCGCACAGCATGCGCAGCGCGAGCGGGGCCTGCACATTGGGCGCCAGGGCCGGGTGACAGCAGATGAAAATCAGGCGCAGGCGGTCGTCGTCCACGCTCGCCGAGCCGGAGACAAGCGGTGCGGGCTGCGGCGCGGCCTCCTCGTCCGTGCTGCCGGCCAGTTGCGCCAGCACCTCGGCGGAATCGGGCAACAGCGCGGCATGGCCGCGCAGCTGGTCCAGTCCCTCATTGCGGGCGACGGTGGTGAGCCAGGCGGCTGGATTGTGCGGCAGGCCTTCACGCGGCCAGCATTCCAGCGCCTTGCGGTAGGCCTCCTGCAGCAGGTCTTCGGCCAGGCTGATATCGCCGAAGCGGCGTATCAGTCCGGCCAGCACCTTGCCGCCTTCGCGGCGGCAAAGCTGTTCGATGGCTTTCGCCAGCATGGCTTAGCCGTGCGTGACCAGCGGCCGCACTTCGATTGAGCCGTCCTTTGCCGACGGCACTTTCGCGGCCCAGTGCAACGCTTCATCCAGGTTGGCGCAGTCGATCAGGTAGTAGCCGCCCAGCTGCTCCTTGGTTTCGGCAAACGGGCCGTCGGTGCTCACGACTTTGCCGTTACGCAGGCGCACCGTGGTTGCGGTGTGCACGGGCGCCAGCTCGGAGCCGCCGCGCAGCACGCCGGCCGCTTCCAGTTCCTCGGTGTAGCGGCCGTACTCTTCCATCATGGCGGCCATCTGAGCCTGCGGCATATCGCTGTAGATTTTTTCGTCGGCGTAAATCAGGATCATGTATTCCATGGCAGTCTCCTCAGAAGTTACCCGCAAAGCCGGGCATTCCTACGACGCAGGGCGCGACGATTTTCGACAGCTGCCGCAAAAAATATTCTACTTCAGGGGCTTCTCCATGAATACGCTGAGCGGATCGTCGGCGTAGCCGCCATAGGGCCCGCGCCGCGCGAAGCCCAGGCGTTCATACAGGCCCAGCGCCTCCGGCTGGTCCGGCCCGGTTTCCAGCACCATCACCGGGCAGCCCGCCTCGCGCGCCGCCTCTTCCAGCTTGGCCAGCAGCCGTTTCGCCGCGCCGCTGCCGCGCGAGGCCGGGTGCACGAACATGCGCTTCACCTCGGCGTATTCCGGCGTCAGCACAATCGCCCCGCAACCCGCCGCCGCGCCCTCGCTGTTGCGCGCGACCGCGAACCTGATATGCGGCTGGGCCAGCGTATCGATATCAAGCGCATAGACCGACTCCGGCGGATACAGTTCCAGCAGATAGGCATCGAGTTCGGCAATCAAGGCGATGATTTCAGGCTGGTTCGGCGATTCGAAGGTGATATTCATGGCGGACAGTTTAATGGACGACTAAATCCAGTATAATGGATTTCATGGACATTAACAAACATATCGCCAGCCGCCTGCTGGCCTTGCGCGAGGCGCGCCAGCTATCGCTGACGGCATTGGCCGAGCGCAGCGGCGTGAGCCGCTCGAATATCTCCCTGATCGAACGCGGCGAAAGCAGCGCCACGGCCACGGTGCTGGACAAGCTGGCCGGCGCGCTGGGCGTGACGCTCGGCTCCCTGTTCGAAACGGATGCGGCGGCGATAGCCGAGCCATCGCCGCTCAGCAGCGCAGCCATGCAGGCGGTATGGACCGATCCCGCCTCCGGCTATGTGCGGCGGCAGCTGTCACCGGCCGCGCGCTCGCCGATGCAGCTGGTGGAAGTGAGCTTCCCGCCCGGCCAGCGCGTCACTTACGACCAGGTGCTGCGCGAGAACGATGTGTACCAGCAGGTGTGGCTGCTGGAAGGCGAGCTGGAAATCTCGCTGGGCGATCAGAGCTGGCAGCTCAAACCGGGCGACTGCCTGGCCATGCGCGAAGACCAGCCGATCAGCTACGCCAACCACGGCAGCAAGCCGGCGCGCTACCTGGTGGCGCTGGCCATCCTGCCTTACGCACCATAAGCCTCACTTGCCGTCGAAGTTCCAGCGCACTTCCACATTGAGCGTCTGCTCGCCCTTGCCCGTGATGGAAGAAGGCGTTGGAAGCTTGAGCGTGGTGCGCTGGCTGCCGGAGCGTGCGCCGCCATTGATCTGGGCGAAGGCCCACTTGAGCGCATCCGCGTTCAGGTCCATTTGCGAATTCGCCGAATCGCTCGTGACATGGCCCGCGTCCGTGCTCACGAAACGGCCCTTCACGGATGGCACGGTAATCTGCGCCATGATCTTGCCGGTGCGCTTGTCTATGCTGACGCCGCCGATGCATACGCTTGCCTTCTCCATCTCGCCGGCCTTGAAATCGGCCGTCGTTTTCGTCGTGAACGGACGCATGCCCGCCACGTCGGCATAGGCGCCTTCGGTGCTGTCGTTGATGCGCGCGGTGAATTCGGCCTTGCAGACCGCGGGCTCGGTCTGGATGTAGTTCAGGTAGCGGCCCTCATCCGCCGACGTATCCGGCATGGGCGCGGACCACGCCGCGGTTTGCTGCCCCAGTTTCACCGCGATGTTCTGCATGCAGGCGATATTGTTATTGCAGGCCGCCATCGCCTTCTGCGCCTGCATCATGACCTCCTGCTGCTTTGCCTGCGAAGGCGCGCGCGCCTGGGAAGCCGCCATCTGCTTCTGCATCGCCGCCGAGGTACCGGCGTGGTCAAGGAAATTGCGGTCATCGCCGTCGCCTGAGCGCATCACCGTGTAGGCGAGGTGCATGCTCTGCGAGATGACGGACTTCGTGTAGTCCTTGTTGCGCTGGGCGTAGCCGGTGCCGTCCACCTTCACGTCAACGGTGAGGCGGCCGTAGTGGTCTGCAGCGAGGGCGGAAGGCGCGGCGGCAAGCGCGGCGGCCATGAGTGAAAGGCGGGCAAGGAACATGGAAACCTCGAACGAAAAACGCCGAAGTTAACATGGCTCCCTGCTTTCAGTCTGTACTGAAATTGTCGTGGAAGTATCAGTGATGGTGGCCGCAGGCGTGCGCTTTCTTCGCGCCGCCCGGCAGCTCGGCGCCCGGCGCGCGGCCGCTGTCGCCTTCGAAACCGGCCGCGTGCAAGCGGGCCATGTAGTCGGCCCAGTGCTGCTCCTGGCGCGCGCCAAGATCGTACAGATAGTCCCAGGTATAGAGACCGGAGCTGTGGCCGTCCGTAAAGATGGGCTTCACGGCGTAATTGCCGACCGGTTCCAGGTCGCTCATGCCGACGTCGCGTTTTCCGACCTGCAGCACTTCCTGGCCCGGACCGTGGCCCTTCACTTCGGCCGACGGCGAATAGACGCGCAGCAGCTCGAAAGGCAGGTTGAAGCTGCTGCCGTCGTCGTAGCTGACTTCGAGGTAGCGGGACTTGCTGTGGACAGTGAGGCCGGTAGGATTTGCCATGGCGTCAGGACTCCAGTGATGTGACGAGTGCGGCGCGCAGCTGCGGCAGCAGCGCCGCGCGCGCGGCGACCGATTCAGGCGATGCGTCGCGCTGCTTCGCGCCCCAGGTCGGGTTCGGAAAATGCGCATCGTCAGTGTAGCGCGGGATGACGTGCCAATGCACGTGCGGCGTCATATTGCCGAAGCTGGCCACGTTGACCTTGTGCGGCGCCATCGTGCCACGCAGTGCCTGCTCGACCTTCCATACGGTCTGCATCACGTGATCGCGGTCCTGCGGCGCGAGGTCGGTCATTTCCTTCACGTGCCCATTCCACACCACGCGCGTGAAGCCGGGATAGCCCGGCTCATCGACCAGTACCACGGCCAGTTTATCGTCGCGCCACACTACTGCATCGGTGGGCGCGGCGAGCAGCTTGCACAGGTCGCACGTCATACGAGCACGCGTTCGATGCCGCCGTCGTTGGCGCGGTTCACGTACTCCGGCAGCCAGTTCTCGCCCAGCAGGTGCCTGGCGATTTCCACGACGATGTAATCGGCCGAGGTGCCCGAATCGTCGTTGTAGCGCGACAGGCCCTGCAGGCAGGATGGGCAGCTGGTGAGGATCTTCACGTCGCCATTGAAGCCATCGGCGCGCAGCTTGCTGGAGCCCTTCACCATTTCCTCTTCCTTGCGGAAGCGGACCTGGGTCGAGATATCCGGACGGGCCACGGCGAAGGTGCCGGACTCGCCGCAGCAGCGGTCGTTCTTCTCGATCTTCACGTTATCCACGGTCTGGATCAGCGCATTGACGGTCTTCGTGCCTTCCTGCAGCTTCATCGGCGTGTGGCAAGGATCGTGGTACATGTAGCGAGTACCGGTCACGCCTTCCAGCTTCACGCCCTTCTCCAGCAGGTATTCATGGATGTCCATGATGCGGCAGCCGGGGAAGATTTTCTCGAACTCGTAAGTCGAGAGCTGGTCGTAGCAGGTGCCGCAGGACACCAGCACAGTCTTGATGTCCAGGTAGTTCAGCGTGTTCGCCATGCGGTGGAAGAGGACGCGGTTATCCGTCATCATCTTCTCGGCCTTGTCATAGTCGCCGGAGCCGCGCTGCGGATAGCCGCAGCACAGGTAGCCCGGCGGCAGCACGGTCTGCACGCCTACTTCCCACAGCATGGCCTGCGTGGCAAGGCCCACCTGCGAGAACAGGCGTTCGGAGCCGCAGCCCGGGAAGTAGAACACCGCTTCCGTATTGGCATTGGTCTTCTTCGGGTCCCGGATGATGGGGATCATCTTGTTGTCTTCGATATCCAGCAGCGCGCGCGCCGACTTCTTCGGCAGGTTGCCCGGCATCTTCTTGTTGATGAAGTGGATCACCTGCTCCCGCACCGGGGCCTTGCCCGTGGTCGGCGGCGGCGCCTTGGTCTGCGCGCGCGCCACTTTCTTGAACACCTCATGGCCAAGGCGCTGGGCCTTGTAGCCCCAGCCGATCATGGTCTGGCGCGTGGCGTTGATGGTGCTCGGGTCGGTGGCGTTCAGGAAGAACATCGACGCCTTCTTGCCCGGATTGAAGCTGCGCTTGTCCATCTTGCGCAGCAGGTTACGCATGTTCATCGACACGTCGCCGAAGTCGATATTGACCGGGCATGGGGTCACGCACTTGTGGCACACCGTGCAGTGGTCGGCCACGTCCTCGAATTCTTCCCAGTGGCGGATCGAAATGCCGCGGCGGGTCTGCTCTTCGTACAGGAAGGCTTCGATCAGCGAGGACGTCGCCAGGATCTTGTCGCGCGGCGAATACAGCAGGTTCGCGCGCGGTACGTGCGTGGTGCAGACCGGTTTGCATTTGCCGCAGCGCAGGCAGTCCTTCACGCTGTTGGCGATTTCACCGATATCGCTCTGCTGCATGATCAGCGATTCGTGGCCCATCAGGCCGAAGGACGGTGTGTACGCATTGCGCAGGTCCGCTTCCATGCCCGGCAGGTTGAGCAGCTTGCCCTTGTTGAAGCGGCCTTCCGGATCCACGCGCAGCTTGTAGTCGCGGAAGTCGCCGATTTCCTCCTCGGTCAGGAATTCCAGCTTGGTGATGCCGATGCCGTGCTCGCCCGAGATCACGCCGTTCAGCGAACGGGCCAGCTTCATGATGCGCGCCACGGCCTTGTGTGCATCCTGCAGCATTTCGTAGTGGTCCGAGTTCACCGGCAGGTTGGTGTGCACGTTGCCGTCGCCGGCGTGCATGTGCAGCGCGACGAAGACGCGGCCGCGCAGGATCTGCTTGTGCAGCGCCGTCGCTTCATCGAGGATCAGCTTGAAGGCGGCGCCGTTGAAGATCTGGCGCAGCGGCGCGCGCAGCTCCTGCTTCCAGCTCACGCGCACAGTGCGGTCCTGCACCACGTCGAACAGGGTGGCGTTCGGCTGGCGCTGCAGGCGCTCGTCGAAAGCGGCGCGCAGTTCGCCCAGGCCCAGCTCATACAGCGGCTCGCGCACTTCGGCCAGCGGCTTGTCCAGGTTCTCCAGCAGGAAGGTCCAGCGGGCCTGTACCTGTTCCAGCAGGGCCAGCGCCTGTTGCGGGCGGTCGCCCAGCATTTCGGCGTCGCCGACCTTGTCGTCGGACGCATCGTCGCTCTTGCCGACCGGGAGATTCCCTGCGGCGAAGAAGCCGTGCAGCGCCGCCGACAGTTGCAGCTTGTTCTTGATCGACAGTTCGATATTGATGCGCTCGATGCCGTCCGTGTACTCGCCCATGCGGTTCAGCGGAATCACCACGTCTTCATTGATCTTGAAGGCGTTGGTATGCTTCGCAATGGCGGCGGTGCGCGCACGGTCCAGCCAGAACTTCTTGCGCGCTTCGGGGCTCACGGCCACGAAGCCTTCGCCCACACGGGTATTCGCCAGGCGCACCACTTCCGACGCGGCCAGCGCCACGGCGTTTTCGTCGTCGCCCACGATGTCGCCGAACAGCGCCATCTTCGGCAGCACGCCGCGCTTCGATTTGGTGGCGTAGCCCACGGCGCGCAGGTAGCGTTCATCGAGGTGTTCCAGGCCGGCGAGGCGCAGCGTGGAGAACTGTTCGCCTTGCGCGGGCAGGCTGTCCAGGTAGTCCTTGATCTCCACGATCGAAGGAATCGCATCGCGCGCCTGGCCGAAGAATTCGAGGCAGACGGTGCGCGTGTGCTTCGGCATCTTGTGCAGGATCCAGCGCGCCGAGGTAATCAGGCCGTCGCAACCTTCCTTCTGGATGCCCGGCAGGCCGGCCAGGAACTTGTCGGTCACGTCCTTGCCCAGGCCTTCCTTGCGGAAGCGGCGGCCTTCGATTTCGAGAATCTCGGTCTTGAACGGCTCGCCCTTGGCTTCGCCGCGCGCGGTGGGATGCGTCCATTCCAGCTTGAATCGGGCCAGCGGCGTATCGTGGATCTTCGACAGGTTGTGGTCCAGGCGCGTGACTTCCAGCCAGTCGCCGTTCGGATCGACCATGCGCCACGAAGCGAGGTTATCGAGCGCGGTGCCCCACAGCACGGCCTTCTTGCCGCCTGCATTCATCGCGATATTGCCGCCGATGCAGGAAGCGTGGGCCGAAGTCGGATCCACGGCGAATACGAAGCCCGCCTTCTCGGCGGCTTCGGAAACCTTGTTGGTAATGACGCCCGCTTCCGAGAACACGGTGGCATATTCGCGGTCGAGGCCCGGCAGCACCTTCATTTCCACGGCGCCCAGCGTCAACAGTTTTTCCGTGTTGATGACGGCCGACATCGGCGTCAGCGGAATCGCGCCGCCGGTATAGCCGGTGCCGCCGCCGCGCGGAATGATGGTGAGGCCAAGTTCAATACAGCCTTTCACCAGGCCTGCCATTTCCTCTTCGGTATCCGGCGTGAGCACGACGAAGGGATATTCAACGCGCCAGTCGGTGGCATCGGTAACGTGCGAGATGCGCTTCATGCCGTCGAAGCAGATATTGTGCTTGTCGGTGTAGCGGCCCAGCACCTTCACCGCGCGCTTGCGCAGGTCGTACATCTGGCGGAATTCTTCGCCGAAATCGGCGACGGCCTTGCGCGCAGCCTTGATCAGCTTTTCCACGTTCTCGCGGCGCTTCACGGCCAATGCGTCGTCATCCGCCGCATCGACGGTGAGCCGGCGCTTGTCCACTTCCGTCAGGCGGTGCTGCAGGGCATCGATGAGTTCCTGGCGGCGCTTCGGGTTATCCAGCAGGTCATCCTGCAGATAGGGATTGCGGCGCACCACCCATATATCGCCCAGCACCTCGTACAGCATGCGCGCCGAACGGCCGGTCTGGCGCGCGCCGCGCAGCTCATCCAGCAGGGACCAGGACTCCGCACCCAGCAGACGGATCACGATCTCGCGATCGGAAAACGACGTGTAGTTGTATGGGATTTCGCGCAAGCGCGTTGGGGCGTGGCCGTCTGGCGAATCGGCCAGCAAGGCCTGGATTTGGGCTGGGGCGTTCATTATACGAAAGACAATGGGTGACGCTATGGGGGAACCATTCTAGCGTATTGCGCCGCACAATGCCCAACAGCCTTACAGCATGGAAGGGTAATTTATGCACCAGCCAACTAAATATTATTTGGCTAACCGCCCAAAAAGTGGGCTAAAGACTTCCAGAAGCCGTCCGGCACATACAGCAAAACGCTCGTCATGGTCAGATACCGAGCGAACTTACCGATCGCCATATAGAACACCGCAGGCCAGAAAGGCAGCTTCAGCCAGCCGCCGAGGGTGCAGAGGGGATCGCCAATGGCGGGCACCCAGGACAGCAGCATGGTTTTGGCGCCGTAATGCGCAAGCCAGCCGAACCAGCGGCTCTGGCGTTCCTTGGCGAAGGCAGCCTTGGCGTAATAGCCGATCCAGTAATCCACGATGCCGCCCAGCGTGTTGCCGCAGGTGGCCACGGCAATGGCCGGCCAGAACAGGGCCTCGTTGGCCTTGACGACGGCAAATACGGCGGGTTCGGAGCCGAGCGGGACAAGGGTAGCGGAAACGAAACTGATGATGAAAACCGACGTCAGCCCCACTTCCGGCGCCGCGAGAACGCCCAGCAGCCAGTTGATAGCGGATTCGATCATCCAGGGATTTCACAGGTGGCTAGTGCTGTCCATTATAATGAGTCGCACCAGGCACCTACCGCACGAATGAACAGTCCGTAGCCCGCAGACCCGCGGCGCCGGCGTGCCTCCCACCTCGGTTATCCGCCGTTGATAAGCAAGTCCCCCGATTCACACTGTTTGCAGACTATGACTATCGACTACCTGAAAAAAATCCTGACCGCGCGCGTCTACGACGTCGCTTCCGAAACACCGCTTGAACTGGCGCCGACGCTGTCGCAGCGCATCCAGAACCGGATTTACTTCAAGCGCGAGGATATGCAGGACGTCTTTAGCTTCAAGATCCGCGGCGCTTACAACAAGATGGCCCATCTGAGCGACGCGCAATTGAAGCGCGGCGTCATTTGCGCCTCGGCCGGCAACCACGCGCAGGGTGTGGCCCTGTCGGCAGCAAAGCTCGGCGTGCGCGCCGTGATCGTGATGCCCACCACCACGCCGGCATTGAAGATCGACGCCGTGAAAGCACGCGGCGGCGCCAATGTGGAAGTGGTGCTGCATGGCGAGTCCTATACCGACGCCTACAACCACGCCATCACGCTGGAGCAGGAACAGAAGCTCACCTTCGTGCATCCATTCGACGACCCCGATGTGATTGCGGGCCAGGGCACGGTGGGCATGGAGATTTTGCGCCAGCACTCCGGTCCGATCCATGCCATCTTCGTGCCGATCGGCGGCGGCGGCATGCTGGCCGGGATTGCGGCGTATGTGAAGCAGATCCGTCCCGACATCCGCGTGATCGGCGTACAGACGCTGGACTCGGACGCGATGGCGCGCAGCATCAAGGGCAAGGAGCGCGTGACGCTGCCGGATGTGGGCCTGTTCTCTGACGGCACCGCGGTGCGCCTGGTGGGCGAAGAGACCTTCCGCCTGGCGCAGCAGTTTGTGGACGAAATCATCGTGGTCGATACGGACGCCATCTGCGCCGCGATCAAGGACGTGTTCACCGACACGCGCTCGATCCTCGAACCGGCCGGAGCACTGGCGGTGGCGGGCGCCAAGGCCTATGTGGAGCGCGCCGAGCTGACGAAGAACCCGATCAAGAACGAAACTCTGGTGACGGTGTGCAGCGGCGCCAACATGAATTTCGACCGCCTGCGCTTCGTCGCCGAACGCGCGGAGCTGGGCGAATCGCGCGAAGCTTTGTATGCGGTGACGATGCCGGAACAGCGCGGCAGCTTCCGCCGCTTCTGCGGCCTGGTCGGCCCGCGCAACGTGACGGAGTTTAACTACCGCATCAGCGACGGCGAGCAGGCGCACGTCTTCGTCGGCATCCAGATAGCCGACCGTTCCGAGACGGGGGCGGTAGCACGCCGCTTCGAGGAAGAAGGTTTCAGCACGCTGGACATGACGCACGACGAACTGGCCAAGACGCACCTGCGCCACCTGGTCGGCGGCAAGAGCGCGCAGGCGAAGGACGAGCTGCTGTACCGCTTCGAGTTCCCCGAGCGGCCGGGCGCGCTGATGCGCTTCCTGAACAGCATGTCGCCGAACTGGAACATCTCGCTGTGCCACTACCGCTCGCAAGGCGGCGACGTGGGCCGCATCCTGATCGGCCTGCAGGTGCCGCCGGAAGAGATGGAGGAATTCGCCGCCTTCCTCACCACCCTCGGCTACCGCTACTGGGACGAAACCCAGAACCCGGTCTACAAATTGTTTCTTTAAAATTGGGGACAGACCCGGATTTTGGAAATTAGGGTCTGTCCCCAATTTCTAAGAAAGATTTACTGTTGTTATGAATAACTCGCCTGATCAATCGCCACTGGGCAAGACCTCGGCTTACCGTACCGACTATGCGCCGGAGCTCCTGTTTCCGATTCCGCGCCAGGCGAAGCGCGATGAGCTGGGGCTGCAGGGCACCCTGCCCTTCTTCGGCGTGGACGTGTGGAACGCCTACGAGATCTCCTGGCTTAATATGCGCGGCAAGCCGCAGGTGGCGGTGGCGCGCATTACCGTGCCGGCCGATTCGCCCAATATCATCGAGTCGAAATCGTTCAAGCTCTATCTGAACTCCTTCAACCAGACCCGCCTCGGCGGGCCCGACGCCCTGCGCACCTTGCTGCAGCAGGACCTGTCGGCCGCCGCCGGCGCCAATGTGCACGTGGCGCTCACCATGCAGGAGGATTTCGGCAAGCTGGAAATGGGTGAGCTGGAAGGCCTGCTGCTGGACCGCCTCGATATCGATGTCGATAACTACGCGCCCCAGCCGGATATCCTGAAGGCAAACTTCGAGGAGCTGCCCGTCGAGGAAACCCTGGTATCCCACCTGCTGAAGTCGAACTGCCTCGTCACCGGCCAGCCGGACTGGGGCAGCGTGCAGATCACCTACGCCGGCCCCCAGATCGACCAGGAAAGCCTGCTGAAGTACCTGATCGGTTTCCGCGAGCACAACGAATTCCACGAGCAGTGCGTGGAACGCATCTTTACCGACATCTTGCGCCAGTGCAAACCCCAGCACCTCACCGTCTATGCGCGGTATACCCGCCGAGGTGGCCTTGATATTAATCCCTGGCGTACCAATTTTAGTGGTGCGCAGCGGCCGTCCAATCTGCGCAACGCGCGGCAATAAGGTTTTGCGG
Source organism: Pseudoduganella rhizocola (assembly GCF_045984285.3). NCBI lineage: Bacteria > Pseudomonadati > Pseudomonadota > Betaproteobacteria > Burkholderiales > Oxalobacteraceae > Pseudoduganella > Pseudoduganella rhizocola. Next base: position 114,140 of record NZ_JBJQIK030000011.1, on the reverse strand, counting down.
GATATCAACTCCCGTTCAGGAAAACGCGCAAAAATTGGTGGAGAGGCGCTTGCGCTGGCGAAAAACCGGCGCTTCAGGCCTTTTTTGTACGGAAATAGCTTTTTCGGCGAAAGGACTTGCTGTTTGCCATGCCACGCCCCGCCAGCGTGGCCCGGAAGCAAGCGAATTCGGGTTACAGCGGCCTCAAACAGGCCTATAATTCGGCTCGCATGCCAATCTTTGTGCGTCGCATCATTCAAGTCGCCATATGAATAACCTGAGTAAAATCCTTTCGCTCGAGAACGTCCAGCTGGATCTAGAAGTTTCCAGCAAGAAGCGCGCTTTCGAGCAAGCCGGCCTGATCTTCGAGAATAACTGCGGCATCGCCCGCTCCACCGTTTCCGACAACCTGTTCGCGCGCGAGCGCCTCGGTTCCACCGGCCTGGGGCATGGTGTTGCAGTTCCGCACGGCCGTATCAAGGGCGCCAAGAACCTGAAATCGCCGCTGGCCGCCTTCGTGCGCCTGGCCGAGCCGATTCCCTTCGAGTCGCCGGACGGCAAGCCGGTGAACTTGCTGTTCTTCCTGCTGATCCCGGATCACGTGACCCAGCAGCACCTGGAAATCCTGTCCGAAATCGCCGAAATGTTCTCGGACGATGCCTTCCGCAATGCGCTGAGCACCGATACGGATCCCCAGTCCGTGCACAGCCGCATCGTGAATTGGCAACCCAGCTTGCAGGCGGCGGGTTAAACTAAGGCGTCAATATTCTCCTTAGGCAACGCCCATGCTGCAGACCCCGCTGACGATTCAACGCCTCTACGACGACAATCGCGAGACTTTGCAGCTGGGCTGGTTCGCCGGTTTCCCCGGCGGCGAGCGCCTGATTTCCGGCGACGTGGCCTCGGCGGCCGACCAGGTGGGCCACCTGAATACCATCCACCCCGGCCGGATCCAGGTGTTCGGCCACCAGGAAATCAACTACTACCAGCGCCTCAAGTCGCTCACGCGCGCCCACGTGATCGGCGAGCTGATTGCGGGCGGACCACCGGCGCTGATCATCGCGCAGGGCCTGGAAACGCCGCCCGACATTCTCGCCATCTGCGACGAAAAAAATATTCCCCTGTTCTCCACGCCGCTGCCGGCGGCGCAGGTGATCGACTTCCTGCGCGTCTACCTGTCCAAGAAGCTGGCCCAGCGCATCATCATGCATGGCGTGTTCATGGACGTGCTGGGCGTGGGCGTGCTGATCACCGGCGACTCCGGCCTGGGCAAGAGCGAACTGGGCCTGGAACTAATCTCGCGCAGCCACGGCTTGGTGGCCGACGATGCGGTGGAGTTCTCGCGCATTGCGCCGAACATGATTGAAGGCCGCTGCCCGCCCCTGCTGCAGAACCTGCTGGAAGTGCGTGGCCTGGGCCTGCTCGACATCAAGGCCATCTTCGGCGAGACCGCCGTGCGGCGCAAGATGCGGCTCAAGCTCATCGTGCACCTGGTGCGCCGCTCGGCGCTGGAGGAGGAAGTGGAACGCCTGCCCTTCCAGTTCCCGACGGAAGACGTGCTGGGACTTCCAATCCGCAAGGTGGTCATCCCCGTTGCGGCCGGCCGCAACATCGCGGTGCTGCTGGAAGCCGCCGTGCGCAACACCATCCTTCAGCTGCGCGGCATCGACACGCTGCAGGAGTTCATGGAGCGCCAGCGGCAGGCCATGAGCGGCGATTGACCAGGACAAGCTGGTCAAAGCCAGCTGATTTCTATAAGATCAAGCTGTTTCCTTGCCACCGCCTTCACCCATGACGGACCAATCCGCGCTCATCCTGATCGTCGAGGACAATGAGCATATCAGCCAGCTCCTGCAATTCATGCTCGAGCGCCAGGGCTACCGCACCCATATGGCCAACGACGGGCTGGCCGCGCGCCAGGCCATCGAGGAATTGCCTGAGCCGCCGCAGCTGGTGCTGCTCGACGTGATGCTGCCCTATATCGACGGCTTCGAAGTCGTTGGCCTGATCCGCGCGCGCGCCGGCTGGGAAGACGTGCCGGTCGTCATGCTCACCGCCAAAAATACGGAACCGGACATTGTCCGTGCGCTCGACGCCGGCGCTTCGGACTATATTGTGAAGCCGTTCCAGCCCAACGAACTGCTGGCCCGCGTACGCCGCTACCTGAAGGAGAAAAGTTGAACCGCCGCGCCAACTACCATGCCTTCGCCGGGATTGCGCACCACTTCTGAGCTCTGGCTCGAAGTCGCCTGGTGGGTCGGCGTCGGCGCCCTGGCGCTGACGATGCTGATCGCCCTCCAGATTATCGTGCTGCGCATGGCGGCGCGCCGCCGCCAGGTGCGCGACCAGGCCATGACGCAGGCCTGGCGTCCGGTGCTCAATGCCGCCATGCTGGGCGAACTGCCCGCCAGCCTGCCGCGCCTTGCCGCGCGCGACATGATGTCCTTTCTCACCCTGTGGCTGCACCTGCAGCAGTCCGTGCGCGGCGCCGCCGGCCAGGAACTCAATACCATCGCCTACACACTGCATTGCGATGCGCTGTCGCGGCGGCTGCTCCAGCGCGGCAACCGCGCGGAGCGCGTGGTGGCCACGCTCGTGCTGGGACACATGCGGGACCGCAGCGCCTGGGACGCGCTGCTGCGCGAAGCGCGGCAGCTGGACAGCGCCGCCTCCATTCTCGCCCTGTGGGCGCTGGTGCAGATCGATGCCGCGCAGGCCGCCGAGACGCTGGCGCTGCCCCTGCTGCGGCGCACCGACTGGCCGCTGGCGCAACTGGCCACGATCCTGCAGGAGCAGCGCAGTACCTGGGAGCCTGCGCTGGCCCGGGCTTTAGGCACGGTGGAACCGGCCCGCCTGCCCGATGCGCTGCGCCTGCTGGCCGCCTTGCGGCTGGACCTGCCCCAGGCCGTGCTGCAGCAGATGCTGGCCCACGACGATCCCGATGTAGTGGCCGCCGCGCTGCGCCTGGCCACATCGCCGGAAGCGCTGCCCCAGGTGCGCGCCCACATCGCGCACGCCGACTGGCGCGTGCGCGTCCAGGCCGCACGCGCGCTCGGCCCGCTGGGCAACCGGGAAGACGTGCCACGCCTGCAGGAACTGCTGGCCGACCGCCAATGGTGGGTACGCTACCGGGCCGCGCAGGCACTGGCCAGCCTGCCCTTCCTGCGGCCGGCCGAACTGGAATCGCTGGCCGCGGGCGACCGCTTCGCGGCCGACATCATGCGCCAGGTGCTGGCTGAACAGGCGGCGGCATGAGCGGCATGGCGCTCTACCTGCTGATGGTGCACACGCTGACCCCGGTCATCGTGGTCTATTTCATCCTGCTCAACGGCGCCTACCTGGCGCTCAACGTGCTGTCGATCGTGGCCCTGCAGCGCCGCAGCCGCGAAGCCATCCTGGACAGCCTGCCGCAGGTGTATTCCGGCCTGGAGCCGCCTATCAGCCTGCTGGTGCCGGCATATAACGAGGAAGCCACCATCGCGGCCTCGGTGCGCTCGATGCTGCAGCTATCGTATGCGGAGCTGGAAATCATCGTCATCAACGACGGCTCGAAGGACGGCACGCTGGCCGTGCTGATCGAGGAATTCGGCCTGCGGCCCTTCCCGGAAGCCTACCGCGTGCAGATTGCGACCAAGCCTGTCAAAACGGTGTACCGCTCGCTGCGCTATCCTAACCTGCGCGTGATCGACAAGGACAACGGCGGCAAGGCGGACTCGCTGAACGCCGGCATCAATGCTTCGCGCTACCCGCTGTTCTGCGGCGTGGACGCGGATTCCATCCTGCAGCGCGACAGCCTGCAGAAACTGGTGCGCCCCTTCCTCACCGACGTCACCATGGTGGCCACCGGCGGCACGGTGCGCGTGGCCAATGGCTGCACGGTCTCCGGCGGCTTCCTTACCAGGGTGGGGCTGCCATCCAATCCCTGGGCGCTGTTCCAGGTGGTGGAATACCTGCGCGCCTTCCTGTTCGGCCGCCTGGGCTGGTCCGTGGTGAACGGCATGCTGATCATCTCCGGCGCCTTCGGCCTGTTCCGCAAGCAGACCGTGATCGATGTCGGCGGCTACCGGCCCAACACCATCGGCGAAGACATGGAACTGGTGGTCCGCATGCACCGTGTTCTGCGCCAGCGCGGACAGCGCTACCGCATCGAGTTCGTGCCCGATCCGGTTTGCTGGACCGAAGCGCCCGAGGACCGGGCCACGCTGCGCAACCAGCGCATCCGCTGGCAGCGCGGCCTGGCCGAAAGCCTGGCGTCGAACTGGGGCCTGATGTTCAGCCGGCGCGGCGGCGTCCCGGGCTGGCTGGCTTTCCCCTTCATGATGCTGTTCGAATGGCTGGGCCCCATTGTGGAACTGGGCGGCTACTTCTTCATGGCGTTTGCCTGGGTGCTGGGCGCCATTTCGTGGGAAGCCTTCGGCACCTTCCTGTTCCTTGCGGTGGGGCTGGGCATCCTGTTGTCCGCTTCCGGCCTGCTGCTGGAAGAAATGTCCTTCCACATCTACCCGCGCCGCCGCCAGCTGCTGATGCTGGGCCTCGTTGTCGTGGTCGAGAACTTCGGCTACCGCCAGCTGAACAGCTGGTGGCGCCTCGTCGGCCTGTGGCGCTGGCTGCGCCAGAAAGAATCGACCTGGGGCGCGATGACGCGCAAGGGCAACTGGCAGCGCAAGGTGTAGCCCATGCGGCCGGCACTGCTGTTCTTCCTGACGATACTGACCATGACCAGCAGCCCCGCGGCGACGCTGCATATTTGCCCCGGCGAGGGCGGGCCGCAGGTACGGCTGGCCGAAGGCGCGCCGAAGCCCGGATGCAGCGCGGCCACGCTGCCGGTGCCGCCGCAGGAGGTGTTGTCGGTGTATCCGCTGGCGGATGCAAGCGCCGCCAGCGCTGCCACCCTGCTGCTGTACGGCCGCGGCGCGGAAGGGCCATTCGGCATCAGCTCCGTTGAAGCGCATGGCGCGGACGGCGGCACGCCGGGCCGCAGCGTGTTTCCCGACGGCCGCGAACTGCTGCCCCAGCTCGCGGCGCGGCCCTTCGGCGTGGAAGGCCGGACCGAAGTGTCGCGCGACGGCGATGCACTGGTGCTGCGCTGCGCGCCCGGCAACCGTGCGGCGGGGGTGCTGCTCTCCGCACCGTGGTTCATGACGCGGGCGCAGGCCCGCCTGCAGTGGCAGGCGGCAGGCCAGGGTGTTTTTTCGCTGGCCCTCGCCGATGCGGCCCAGTCCCGGCGCGAAGCCAGCGTGGCGCTGGGCGATGTGGGCGCAGGCGAAGGCCAGTTCGCGCTGCCGCATGGCGCCTTCGATCCCGCTGCCTGGCGCCATTTCGTGCTGGCCTGCCCGCCGCAGGGCGGCGCATTGCGGCTCAACAGCCTGCAGCTGCTGATGGAGCCGGCTACGGCGCCGCCCCGTTCCACCTGGGTGTGGTCCTCCGCCGCGTGGCGCTCGGGCGCGCAGCAGGTCCTGCAGCATGCGCAGGCGCACGCCATCCGCACCCTGTTTATCTCGGTGCCCGTGCAGCGCGGCGCGGTGAAGGCGCCGCAGGAGCTGGCGTCCTTTATCCGGCGTGCGGGCGCGGCCGGCATTGCCGTCTGGGCGGTGGATGGCGATCCGCGCATGGTGCTGCCCGGCGAACAGCAGGAGGCGGCCGCCGCGCTGGTGAAGGCTTATGCAGCCTACAACAGCGCCATGCCGGCGGGCAGCCGGCTGGCCGGCGCCCAGTTCGATGTGGAGCACTACCTGCTGCCCGGCTACCGTGCGGCGGCCGCGCAGATGGACCGGCACTACGGCGAGCTGGCCGGTGCGCTGCGCGCAGCCGCGGGCACGCTGCCGCTGGATTTCGTGGTGCCGTTCTGGTGGGACGACAAGCTGCCCCTGCTGGAAGCGCTGGCGCGGTCGGCCACGTCGGTAACGGTGATGGACTACCGCACCGATCCCGAACAGATTGCCGGCTTCGCCCAGCCTTTCCTTGACTGGGGCGTCCGGCACGGCAAGCAGGTGCGGATTGCGCTGGAAGCGGGAACCATTGGCGCGGAACGCCAGCGGCGCTATACGCGCGCCGCCGAAGGCGAACTATGGCAGGTGGATGCCGGCGGCACGCCGGTGCTGGTGCTGCTGCGCTCCGCGCGGGCCAACCCGGCGGGTGCAGCCTACCGCCTGCAGTACGAGCGCCTGCTGGACGGCAGCGCCACCACCTTCCACGGCCGCGAGGCGGCGCTGCTGCAGCTGCTGCCCACGCTGGAACGCCGTTTCTCGGCATGGCCTTCCTTCGGCGGCATGGCGCTGCACGAGTTGCGCTAAGCCGCTTCCGGCGGCATCGGGAGCTCGACGAAGAACCGGGTGCCCGCGCCCGGCTGCGAGGTGAAGAAGATGGCGCCGCCATGCTGCTCCACAATGCCCTTGCAGATGCTCAGCCCCAGTCCCGTGCCCTCGCGGCTGCGCGAGTCCGAACTGTCGGCCTGGGCGAATTTCTGGAAGATGCGGTCATGGAAGGCCGGCGGAATACCGCTGCCCTGGTCGCATACGGCGATGGACACCCGCTGCGCCTTGCGCTCGACGCGCATCGTCACCACGCCTTCGGGCAGGGAGAACTTGATGGCATTCGACAGCAGGTTGATGAACACCTGGATGATGCGGTCATGGTCGGCCAGCACCAGCACATCCGGCGCCTGGTCGTCCAGCACGGTACGCACCCGGCGCGCCGCCGCGTTGCCGGCTACCGCATCCAGCGCCTGGCGCAGCAGGGGAGCCAGCGGCTGCGCACGCAGATCGTAATCCATCTTGCCGGACTCGATCTTCTCCATGTCGAGAATGTCGTTGACCAGGCGGACCATGCGTTCGCTGCTCTGGCTGGCGATATCGATCAGCATGCGCACATCCGGCGCCAGTTCCCCTGCCATGCCCTGCGACAGCATCGACAGCGATGCATTAATCGACGTCATCGGCGTGCGCAGTTCATGCGAGACCGTGGAAATGAACTCGGCCTTCATCCGCTCCACCCGCTTGCGCTCGGAGATGTCCTGCACGAAGGCGCCCAGGAAATTGCCGTCCACCGTTTCGGCCACGCCCACCGTCACTTCCACCGGGATCTCGGCGCCGCGCCGGTCCAGCACCTGCCATTCGAAGCGCCGGCGCGGCAGCGTGGCGGCATCGCCGTCCAGCGCGCGCAGCAGGCTGGCGTGCCCGTCCCGGAAGCGCGGCGGTATCAGCAGCTCCACATAATTGCGGCCCGCCACCTCTTCGTGGCGCCAGCCGAAGGTGCGCTGGGCCGCCGGATTCCAGTCGCGGATGCGGCCTTCGAGATCGACCGAGATGAATGCATCCGGCGCGCTGTCGATAATGGTCTGCACCCGCAGCTCGTCGGCATGGGCGCGCGCCATGACGCGCGCCAGCTCGCTGGAACGTTCGGCAACGCGCTGTTCCAGCGTCTGGTTCAGTTCATCGAGTTCACCAGTCCGCTGCAGCAAGCCGGACACCAGCCCATTCAGCGCCAGGGCCAGCGCCTGTACCTCGGCATAGGCGCGCTTCGGCAGCGGGATGGAGCGCGCCTCCGCATTGTTGATGCGCTGCGCCGACGCCGCCAGCTCGCGCAGCGGCTGCGCCAGGCGCCGCGCGAGGAAATAGCCCAGCAGGGAGGACAGCACGGCCGCGGCGATCCCGGCCAGCATCACACGCTGCTGGAGGCTGCGCACGCGTTCATACGCTTCCTGCACGTCCTGCCGCACCACGATGCTCCAGCCCAGTCCGGGATAATCGCCTCGGCCGCGGGTGCGCGCATAGCCGACGAGGAACCCACCGTCCGGCCCATCTTCGACAAGGTAGCCTCCGGCTTGCCGGCGCAGGGCCTGCACGGTGCCCGGCGCCAGCGCGGCGAGGCCCGGCGGCCCGAGCTTGATCTCGCCCTGCGCGTCGGCAATCATCGCGTGCAGGGAGCGGCTGCCGGCGGCCGGCTGGATGACCGAATCGCGCACCTCGCGCGCCCACTCCCACGACAGGTGCACGCCCAGCACCCCCGCTGCCTCGCCGTTTCCGCCTTTGTAGGGGAAAGCGATGTCCACGAAGCGCTTGGGCTCCCCGTTCACCGAAGGCAGCAGTTTCGCCAGCAGCTTGGCCTCGTGCACATCGCCCACGTGGACTCCGGCCAGCGCATTGCGGAACCAGGGGCGGCCCGAGACGTCGGCGCCTTCCAGCATGCCCTGGGTGGAGGCCACTACACGCCCGTCAAGCCCGGCCATGCCGATCCAGGCGTAATGGGGGAAAGTGGCCTGGCGCTCGTCCAGCACGGCGCGCCGTACCGCGCCGCTGCTGCCCGGCGCCGTCAGGTCAGGCCGGCGCGCCATCAGTTCTACCTCACGGTAGCGCTCCTGCATGCCGCGATCCAGGTTATCGGCCGTTTGCCGCGCCAGGTTGGCCAGCGCGCTGCCGATATCGTTCTTGGCCTGGGCGGCAGCCAGGTTCCCGATAATCACGGCAAGAATGATGCTCAGCGCCGTAGCCAGCCCGCAGAAGCCGAGGGCCAGATATGTGCCGATACCGGCCCTGTAGCGTAGACGACCCATGGTGCGGCACCTGTTGGAGTCAATGAAATTGAGTACTGCAGCGCTGAGAATTGTAGTGGGATACGCCAACAATGTCACACAATTGCCGACCCGGGAATTACGGTATCATGCCCGCATGCGCATCGTTCTCATCACAGGTATTTCAGGCTCCGGCAAGTCGGTAGCGCTGAACGTTCTCGAAGACACCGGCTACTATTGCGTCGACAACCTGCCGCCCGCCCTGCTGGCGAACCTGGTTGCCACGCTGGCCGAGCAAGGCACGGAAGCGCTGGCGGTGGCGGTCGATGCGCGCAGCGCAGCCTCGCTGGCAGGCCTGCCGGCCGATATCCTCAAGCTCAAGGAACTGGGGCATGACGTGAAGGTCATGTTCCTGACCGCGAACACGCACTCGCTGGTGGCGCGCTTTTCGGAAACGCGGCGCAGCCATCCGCTGTCGCACGAACTGCGTCCCGGCGCCAATCCCGCCGCGCGCCGCACCCTGATCGAGTGCATCCAGGAAGAGCGCGAGCGCCTGTCGGCCATCGAACAGCTGGGCCATGTGATCGATACTTCGGAGCTGAGCGCGAACAAGCTGCGCGGCTGGATCAAGGACCTGGTGCAGAGCGAGAACGCGCCGCTCACGCTGTTCTTCGAGTCCTTCGCCTTCAAGCTGGGCGTGCCGCTGGATGCGGACTTCGTGTTCGACGTGCGCGCGATCCCCAACCCCTATTACGACCTGGACCTGCGCCCCCTCACGGGCCGCGATGCGCCGGTGATCGCCTTCCTCGATGCGCAGCCGACGGCGGAAGAGATGTTCAGGGACATCAGAGGCTTCGTGGAGAAGTGGCTGCCTTCATTCAAAACCGATAACCGCAGCTACCTGACCGTAGCCATCGGCTGCACGGGCGGGCAGCACCGCTCGGTGTATATGGCCGAGCGCCTGGCGAAATACTTCCACGCCAATGAGCGCGTGGTGCTGCGCCACCGCGAGCAGTCCTAGCGCATCCAGTGCACGACCTCGATCACGTGCTGGTCGGGGTCCTTGATCATCGTTCCGAAATATTCGTCATTGATATCCGGCCGCAGGCCCGGCGCGCGCAACGTTGCGGCGCCGCGCTCAAGCGCCGCGCCATGGAAGGCGCGCGTCGCCTCCTGCGATGGCGAAGCAAAGGCCACGTGGGTACGGTGGCCGTTCAGGGGGTCATCGTTCTGCGAAGGGTAGATGGCGAAGCGCCATGCGCCGTCCGCGCCGAAAATCACCTGTCCCGCGTCCTGGTGCTGGACCGAGTAGCCGAGCGGTTCGAGGCAGGCTTTGTAGAATTCCAGCGCGCGCGGCAGGTCGCTGGTGCCTAGTGAGACGTGATCGATCATGATGCTCCTTTCAATGGGAGGACCATCTTAATCGGCGCGTCCGGAACGATTTCCCGAAATGCGGGAGCGGGGCGGGAAGTTTTATCAGAGCGTGAGCTTGGTCTCGAACTTGGAGCAGTTCATGGCGAACAGGCTCTTGACGTTGATGACGTTGTTATTCGAAGTGAATACGCGGCGCGTGAACTCGTGGTAGGCCTCCATCGACGGCGCCGTGACGATCAGCATGAAGTCGAATTCGCCCGCCACTTCGTAGCAGGACATCACCAGCGGCTCCTCCCGCATGCGCGCTTCGAACAGCTTGAGGATGGCGCTGTTCTGGTGCTCCAGTTCCACCGACACGAACACGGTCAGCGGCATGCCCGCCAGCACGCGGTCCACCAGCGCCACGTCCTTCAGCAGAACGCCGCCGGCGCGCAGCTGCGCGATGCGGCGCTGGCAGGTGGCCACCGAGGAATGCACCTTCTCGGCGATTTCGCGCAGGGGCGTGGCCGCGTCCTCCTGCAGGATGTTCAGGATTTCGCGGTCGATGCGGTCCAGCTCTTTCATGCCAGATGGCGCAGCGGATGCGCCCAGGCGGGCCATGCCGGTTCGAAGAAGCGTTCCACCATGGCGGGGCTGACCTCGGCCAGCGTGGGCGGGTTCCATTTCGGCTGGTTGTCCTTGTCGATCACCAGCGCGCGCACGCCTTCCAGCACCTCGCCGTGCTCGAAGTTGCGCCGCACGAGGTTGCGTTCCATGCGCAGGCACTCCGCAAGGTCCAGCGACGCGCCACGGCGCAGCATCTCCAGCGTGACGCACATCATGAGTGGCGAGCGCTGTTCCATCAGTTTCAGCGCCTGCTGCGCAAAAGGCGCATCGTCGCCGCGCAGCGAGTCCATGATGGCGCCGACCGTGGCGCCGGCGAAGTGGCGGTCGATCAGCGCGCGCTGCGCTTCCAGCTCGCTGGCGCCCGCGCCATTGCGCAGCGGCTTGCTGAAGGATGCGATCGCGGCGCGCAGTTCATGGCCCGGCGTGGCATCGACCAGCGAGGCCAGTGCGGGCAGCTCGGCTTCCGGCACGAAATGGTCGGCCAGCTGCAGGTAGAGCGCGTCCGCCGCGCCCACCGTCACGCCGGTGAGGCCAAGGTAGGCGCCCAGCCTGCCCGGTGCATGCGACAGGAAATGACTGCCGCCCACGTCCGGGAACAGGCCGATATTCACTTCCGGCATGGCCATCTTCGTGCGGCTGGTGACAATGCGCACGCCGGTCTGCGGGCCGCCCTGCGCAATGCCCATGCCGCCGCCCATCACCACGCCGTCCATCAGCGCGATATAGGGCTTGGGATAGAAGTGGATCAGGTGATTGAGCGCGTATTCCTCGGTGAAGAAATCTTCCAGCAGGGCGCTGCCGCCGCGCGGCGTGGCATGCCCTGCCTCGTGGAAGAAACGGATATCGCCGCCTGCGCACAGCGCCTTCCCGCTGCTGGAACGGATGACGACGGCCGCCACATTTGTGTCATCGCGCCACTGCTGCAATGCAGCAGTGAGCGCCCTCACCATGTCCAGCGACAGCGAGTTCAGGGCCTTGGGACGGTCCAGCAGGATAAAGCCGGTGCCGTTCGCTACATGGGTCTGGACGAATTCGCTCATTGCGCAATGCCGAAAAATTAAGATCGTCCATTGTAACGTTGCCGCGCCGTCTATGCGATGTGTGCGGCGAAGCCCGTCTGGCCCGGCGCTACCTCCGGATGCAGCTCCATCGACGGAATCAGGTAGTCGCCGAAATTCTGCTTGCGGAAGGCGATGGGCGTAGCGGTCGCCAGCGTGTCCAGGCGCTCGCCGAGGCGCCCGCTGACCTCCGCGAAGCGCGCCTCGTCCATGGCGCGCACCCGGTATTCCACGAAGGGCGGCAGGACATCGAAACCGGGGTAGTACAGCATGCCATGCTGGATCGGAAACAGCAGGTCGTTGATGGGGCCGTTGATGCCGCGCGGGCCGTAATGCTGCTCCCAGCCGCCGGTGGTCACGATCAGCATGGCGCGCTTGCCTGCCAGCTTGCCCTCGCCGTAGCGGTCGCCCCAGCGCCGGTCCGAGTGCTCGCCCACGCCGTAGGCGAAACCGTAGGCATACACGCGGTCGAACCAGCCTTTCATGATGGCCGGCATGGAGAACCACCACAGGGGAAACTGGAACAGCACCGCATCGGCCCACATCAGCTTTGCCTGCTCGGCCGCGATGTCCGGGCTTTGCAGGCCGTTCTCGAAAGCGTATTTCGATTCGGGCGAGATATGGAAGGGCGTGCCCGGCTCGTGGGCCAGGTTATCGCCCGAGTCCACCGTGGCTTTCCACTGCATGGCGTACAGGTCCGAGACCTGCACGCTGTGGCCGGCGGCCTGCAGGCGCTGCACGCTGAAGTCGCGCAGCGAAGCGTTCAGGGAAGTGGGTTCGGGATGGGCATAAACGATCAGGATATTCATGGCTGGCTTTCATTAGTGAGAAGAAGCCAGCTTATGGATTCCTGAGGTATATTGGAAATGAATTCCCAATATTGCAGGTATTAGCATGATTAATCTCCGGCAGATCGACCTCAATCTGCTGCTCACGCTGGACGTGCTGCTGAGCGAGCACAACGTAACGCGCGCGGCCCAGCGCCTGCACCTGTCCCAGCCCTCGGTCAGCGTGCACCTGGCCAAGCTGCGCGATATCTTCAGCGACCCGCTGCTGCTGCCGGGTCCGCGCGGCATGCAGCCCACGGCGCGGGCGGAAGAGCTGCGCGAGCCGCTGCGCCTGGCCCTGCAGGCGCTGGAACAGGCGCTGGGCCCGGCCGGCAGCTTCGATCCCGCCGGCGCAAGCAATACCTGGCGCATCGCGGCGGCCGATTATGGCGAGTCGGCCATCCTGCTGCCCGCCCTGCCCCGGCTGCGGGCGGCGGCGCCCGGCGCGCGGCTGGCCGTCGTGCCTGCCGTGCTCAGCCGTCTAGCGCGCCAGGCGGAACAAGGGGAGATCGATCTTGCATTGCAGACAAGCGCCGATGCGCCGCCCAGCCTGCGCCGCCGTGCCCTGTTCACCGAACGCTATGTGCTGGTGGCGCGCAAGGGGCATCCCAAACTGAAACGCCGCCCCACGCTGGAGCAGTTCTGCGCGCTGGAGCACGCGATTGTGTCGCCGGGCGGCGGCAGTTTTACCGGCGTCACGGACGAAGCGCTGGCGGCGGCGGGCGCCGCGCGCCGCGTGGTGCTGTCGGTGCCGCATTTCCTCTTCCTGCGCTCGGCGCTGGCCTCCACCGACCTGGTGGCCATGCTGCCTTCGCGCCTGCTGCGCGATGCGCCCGAACTGCAGCAGCTGGAGGCGCCGGTAGCCGTGCAGGGCTACGAAATGGCCATGCTGTGGCATGAACGCGTGCACCGCGATCCCGCGCACAAGTGGCTGCGGGACACGATTGCGGCGGCGGTGGCGGAATAGGGGCGCAAAAAAGGGCGCCGGATGCGCCCTTGTTTTGGTGAGGCCGCTCTTTTATGCGGCGCTGGCCGGAGATTCGAAGACCTCGGCGCGATGCTTGATTGCATCGTGGTTGTGGTTCTGGACTTTGTCTTTGTACTTCATGACCTGCCGGTCCAGTTTGTCGATCAGGGTGTCGATCGCGGCATACAGGTCTTGCGCGAGGCTTTCGACGTACACCGTCTTGCCCGACATGCGCAGGTTGATTTCAGCTTTTTGCCTTTTCTCTTTCTCGGTGAGGTTATCTACACTCAGGATGACAGCAATGTCGATCACTTGATCGAAATGGCGTCTCACGCGCTCCAGCTTGTTCTGGACGTATTCGCGAATCGCGGGGGTCACTTCGAGATGATGTCCACTGATGGTGAGATTCATACACACTCCTAAAAGATGATGTAACTCAACAGGCTCTTGACGCTCGGTAAAGCTCAGACGAGCCCATTCACTACAAGGACTTGCGGAGACTGACTGGAGGGATTTTGAGGGCTTCGCGATACTTGGCAACAGTACGTCGCGCAATCACCATGCCCTGTTCTCCCAGCATGTCCGCAATCTTACTGTCGGATAAAGGGTTTTTCGGGTCTTCTGCTCCTGTGAATTGCACAATCAGCGCACGGATCGCAGTCGAGGAAGCTTCACCCCCAGCTTCAGTCGCGACGTGGCTACCAAAGAAATATTTCAACTCAAACATCCCATGTGGGGTGAGCATGTATTTCTGAGTTGTTACGCGAGAAATAGTACTCTCGTGTAAACCCAGTGTATCAGCAATTTCGCGCAACACAAGGGGTCTCATGGCAACCGCGCCATGCGAGAAAAAATTCTTCTGCCGCTCAACGATCGCTTGTGCAACGCGCAAAATTGTGTCGAAACGTTGGCGCATATTTTTGATCAGCCACTTTGCTTCCTGCAGCTGCGCGTTCATCTGCGATTCGCCCTTGCCCTGCTTGAGCAGGCTGGCATACAGCGCGTTCACGCGCAGGCGCGGCATCACGTCGTTGTTCAGCGTAACGACCCAGCCGTTGCGGCCTTTTTTCACCACCACGTCGGGCACCACATAGTCGCTCGCATCGGCAGAGAAGGCAGCGCCCGGATGCGGGTTGCAGCGGCGGATCACGGCCTGCGCCTCGCGCAGGTCTTCGTCGTCGCAGTCCAGCGCTTTTTTCAGCTTGTTGAAGTCGCGCTGGGCGAACCAGGCCAGGTGCTTCTCCACGATGCACAGGGCCATGCGGCGAGTGACCAGAGGGACGCCGGGCATGCGCTTGATCTGCAGCGCCAGGCACTCCGATGCATTGCGTGCGCCCACGCCGACGGGGTCGAAGCTTTGCAGCAGCGTGAGCGAGGTTTGCAGCTCCTCGATTTCGATATCGAGTTCTTCCGGCAGGCGCGCGTGGATCTCTTCCAGGCTCTCTTCCAGGTAGCCGTTTTCGTCGAGCGCGTCGATGATCAATTCCATCAGCGCGCGGTCGCGCGGTTCCAGCACCGTCACCCGCATCTGTTCCATCAGGTGCTCGCGCAGGCTGTGGTGGCCGGCTTCCAGCTGGGGACGCGCATCTTCGTCGTCCGGCGCTTTCGACCGGCCCGCGTCGGACCAGTCGCCGTCGCTTTCCGCGATGCCCTCGCCTTCATACTGTTCCGGCTCGGAAGGCGCGGCATCGGCCGGCGGCGTGTTCTCGTTGGCCGGGCCTTCGGCAGCAGTGGCCGTGGGCGCCGCCTGGCCGATGGCGCCATCCGCCAGCAGGCGCACGGAGCGGTCCAGCGGATCGTCCAGCCGTTCCAGCAGCGGGTTCTCAGTCAGCAGCTGTTCGAGCTCCTGGTGCAGTTCCAGCGTCGACAGCTGCAGCAGCCGGATGGACTGCTGCAGCTGGGGTGTCAGCGCGAGGTGCTGCGAGGTTCGCAGTTGCAGGGACTGTTTCATGGCTTACATGCGGAAGTGCTCGCCGAGGTAGACGCGGCGCACCGATTCGTCGGCGATGATGTCGTCGGGACGGCCGGAGGCCAGCACGCTGCCCTGGTTGATGATGTAGGCGCGGTCGCAGATGCCCAGCGTTTCGCGCACATTGTGGTCGGTGATCAGCACGCCGATGCCGCGCTCCTTGAGGAAGCGCACGATGCGCTGGATCTCGATCACGGCAATCGGGTCCACGCCGGCAAAGGGCTCGTCCAGCAGCACGAAGCGCGGATTGGTGGCCAGCGCGCGCGCAATCTCCACGCGGCGGCGCTCGCCGCCGGACAGCGACAGCGCCTGGTTCTCGCGCAGCTTCTCGATCTGCAGGTCGGCCAGCAGGGTGTTCAGGCGCTCGTCGATCTCCGCCTTCGTCAGCGGCTTGCCGTTGACCTTCTGGATCTCCAGCACGGCGCGGATATTCTCCTCCACCGTCAGCTTGCGGAACACCGACGCCTCCTGTGGCAGGTAGGACAGGCCCATGGTGGCGCGCTTGTGGATAGGCAGGCTGGAGATATCGGTGCCGCTGATATCGATGGTGCCCGCATCGGACGGCACCAGGCCCACGATCATGTAGAAGGAAGTGGTCTTGCCGGCGCCGTTGGGGCCCAGCAGGCCGACCACTTCGCCGCATTCCACCTGCAGCGACACGTCATGCACCACCTGGCGCTTGCCGTAGCTCTTCTGCAGTCCGCGAACGATGAGGGTGCTGCCGCAGCTTTGTGCTTCCATGCTTATTTCCCCGCCGCTGGCTCGGTGCGTTTCGGCTGCAGCACCATGGTGCCGCGGCCGCCGCCGGTTTTGCTGTCGCCCGTACTCGTATTGCGCACGCTGAAGAACTCGCGGCGGCTGTCGTAGGAGATGAACTCGCCCTGCACTTCGTCGCTCGGCTTGCTGCCTTCCAGGCGGCGCACCTTGGCGCGCGAATACATCTTCACGAGTTCGGACTTCTCGTCGTATTCGATGCGGTCGGCCTCGCCCTCGATCCACTGGTCGCCGGGACCGTCGCGCTTCTGGCGGAAGCTCACGCGCTTGCCGCCGCCGGCGGTCAGCGTGGCCAGCTGGTAGCCGTCCGGCGTGTAGGTGACGACTGCCTTCTCGGCCTTCATCAGAAGCGTGCCGCGCGTCAGCGTCACGTCATCGGTAAAGGTGTAGATCTGGCGCACGTCGTCGGCGTCCAGCGTGCCGTACTTGATTTCAGTCGGCTTGTAGGAGTCTGCCTTTTCGGCGCTGGCGAATCCCAGGGCGCCCAGCATCAGGGCTGCAGCAAGAAGTGTTTTTTTCATGGTTTGTTCCATTCGTTTTGCTCAACGCGCCTTCGGCGGCAGCACCATGGTGCCGCGGCCGGACAGCTGCAGCTGGCTCGTGGCATTGTTGGCGCGCATGCCGTTGGCGGTCGCCGTTGCATTCCCCAGGCGGAACTGCACCGGCTTGTTCGTTTCCATCCGGTCTTCGTCCGGGAAGATGGTCAGCTCCGGCGTGCGCAGGCGGAATTCCTGCGAAGTGGCGGAGGCGGCGCGGTCTATCTGCACATCGCCGCTCAGGACCACGCGGCTGTTATCGTCGTCGATGCGCGCGCTCTTCGCGCGGATATCCATCGGCGGAGTCTCACCGGACAGGCTGCGCACCACCGGCTTCTCGATCTCCGAGGAATCATCGACCGGCCGGTGCGTGAGCCTGTCGCCCGAAATGATGTAGCTCGGCTTGCCTTCCTTCGTCATGCGCACCAGGCTGAAACGCTCGATGATCTGGTCCGGCTCATTCAGGCGCTGGTCCGCCTGCAGCTCTTCGCCGCTGCGGTTCATCACCTCCAGCAGCCAGAAGCTGCCGAGCGCGAACAGCAGCGCCAGCGCCATGGCAATAGAGACGCGGAAGCGGTGGGCTGTCCTCTGGTTACGCATCGCTCTTCCTCAGGCCATGAACTGGTTCAGGATCTTGTCATAGCTGTTTTGCGCGCGCATCACGAATTCGCAAACTTCGCGCACGGCGCCCTTGCCGCCGGCCGCCTCCGTGATGTGGTGCACGCGGCTGTGCACTTCCGGCCGGCCGTTCGGCACCGACACCGCAAAGCCCACGCGGCTCAGGATGGGCAGGTCCACCACGTCGTCGCCGATGAAGCCCACCTGCTCTTCCGCCAGGTTCAGCTGCGCCAGCAGGGCCTTGAAGGGCGTGAGCTTGTCATGGCCGCCCTGGTGCACGAATTCGATGCCCAGGTCCCTGGCGCGGGCCGTGACCTGCGGCGAGCGGCGCGCGCTGATGATGGCCGTCAGCACGCCCGATTCCTGCAGCAGCTTGATGCCCAGGCCATCCTGCACATTGAAGGTCTTCAGCGCCTCGCCTTCGGCGCCGTAATGCAGGCTGCCGTCGGTCAGCACGCCGTCCACGTCGAAGATCATCAGCTTGACCTTGGCGGCGCGCGCCACGTTGTCCAGGTTGAAGGCGGCGCTCATCAGATCACCTTGGCGCGGGTCAGGTCATGGATGTGCAGGGCGCCCACCAGCTTGCCCTCGCCGTCCACCACCAGCATCTGGTTGATGCGGTGCTGTTCCATCACGGCCACCGCGTCCACGGCCAGCTTGTCCGGGCCGATGCTGCGCGGGTTGGCGTGCATCACGTCGCGCATCACCACCTTGCTGAAATCCTGCACCTTGTCAATCAGGCGGCGCAGGTCGCCGTCGGTGAAGACGCCCAGCGGACGGCGTTCCGCGTCCACCACGGCGGTCATGCCCATGCCCTTCTGCGTAATCTCCAGCAGCGCGTCCGGCAGCGTGGTGTCCGGCGTAACGGCCGGCACGGCGTCGCCGCTGCGCATCACGTCGCGCACATGGGTCAGCAGGCGGCGGCCCAGGGCGCCGCCCGGATGCGACCGTGCAAAATCTTCTTCCTTGAAGCCGCGCAGGTCCAGCAGCGCGACGGCGATCGCGTCGCCCAGCGCCAGCGTAACCGTGGTGCTGGCGGTCGGCGCCAGGTTCATCGGGCAGGCTTCCTTGGCCACGGACACGTTCAGGTGCACGTCCGCCAGGCGCGCCAGGCTCGAATTGTCGTTGCCGGTCATGGAAATCACCAGGCCGCCCATGCGCTTGACCACCGGGAGGATGGCCATCAGCTCCGAACTCTCGCCGGAATAGGAAATCGCAATGAAGGCGTCTTCCGGCGTGACCATGCCCAGGTCGCCGTGCGCCGCTTCGGCCGGATGCACGAACAGGGCCGGCGTGCCGGTCGAAGCCAGCGTGGCGGCGATCTTGCGGCCGATATGGCCGGACTTGCCAATGCCGGACACCACGACGCGGCCCTTGCAATTGAGCAACAGCGTGACGGCCTTGCCGACGCTCTCGTCCGTGGCAAGGCGCGCGTGCAGCTCGGTCAGCGCGTCGGCCTCGATCTGCAGGGCCTCGCGCGCCAGTTGCAGGGCGCGTGTTGCGGTTGTGGCATCAAAATCTTTCAGCATTGTTTTTTCATGGGTTACACTCATGCCGAAAGTATAGCCGAATTGGTAAAGCAAAAAACTTGCCAGATGTTATAAACGACCTGAAACCAACTCGACTAGAGCCAGGGATAGACCCAGATCAATGTTTTCGCCACTTGAACTGACACTCCTTTTACTGGGTAGTGCCGTGCTGGGCGTTGTCGCCTTCCGCATGCTGCACCTGCCTCCGATGCTGGGCTACCTGGCGGTCGGCATCCTGATCGGCCCCCACGCCCTGGGCCTGGCCGAAGAAAGCCACGCCACCCACACCCTGGCCGAATTCGGCGTGGTGTTCCTGATGTTTTCCATCGGCCTTGAATTCTCGCTGCCCAAGCTGATGGCCATGCGCAGCATCGTGTTCGGGCTGGGCATGGCGCAGGTAGGCATGACGATTGCGTCCACCATGCTGTTCGGCTGGCTCATTGCCGCGGCGCTGCCGCCCTCCATCCACCTGAGCTGGCAGGCTTCCTTCGCGCTGGGCGGCGCGCTGGCCATGTCCTCCACCGCCATCGTGGTGAAGATGCTGACCGAGCGCCTGGAGCTGGAAAGCGACCATGGGCGCAAGATCATCGGCATCCTGCTGTTCCAGGACCTGGCCGTGGTGCCTCTGCTGATCCTGATTCCCGCGCTGGCGCGCAATCCTGACAACCTGGTGGAAACCCTGGCCTGGGCCGGCGGCAAGGCCGTGATCGTGCTGGTGCTGCTGCTCTTTATCGGCCAGAAGCTGATGCGCAGCTGGTTCACCATCGTCGTCAAGCGCCGCTCGCAGGAGCTGTTCATGCTCAACCTGCTGCTGGTGACGCTGGGCGCGGCCTGGATTACCGAGCGCGCCGGCCTGTCGCTGGCCCTGGGTGCCTTCGTGGCGGGCATGCTGATCTCCGAGACCGAATACAAGCACCAGGTGGAAGAAGACATCAAACCTTTCCGCGACGTGCTGCTCGGCCTGTTCTTCATCACCGTGGGCATGCTGCTGAATGTGCGGGTGGTGTTCGAAAACTGGTGGCTGGTGCTGATCCTGCTGGCCGGCCCGGTGCTGCTCAAGTTTGCGCTGATTGCCGGACTGGCCAAGCTGTTCGGCTCCTCGGACGGCACCTCGATGCGCACCGGCCTGGCGCTGGCGCAGGCGGGCGAATTCGGCTTCGTGCTGCTGAACGTGGTGGGCGGCGTGCAGCTGGTGGACCCGTTCGTGATCCAGGTGGTGCTGGCTTCGATGGTGCTGTCGATGCTGCTGGCGCCCTTCCTCATCGAGCATTCGGACAAGCTGGTGCTCAAGTTCTCCGCCAACGAATGGATGATGCAGTCGCTGACGCTGACCAAGATTGCAGCGCGCACCATGTCCACCAAGAAGCACGTGATCGTGGCAGGGTTCGGCCGCAGCGGGCAGAACCTCGCGCGCCTGCTGCAGGAAGAAGACATCGAATACCATGCGCTCGACCTCGATCCCACGCGGGTACAGGAGGCGCAGGCAGCGGGCGCCAACGTGTCCTATGGCGACGCGGCGCGGCGTGAAAGCCTGGTGGCGGCGGGTATCTACCGCGCCAGCGCCGTAGTCATCACCTATGCCAGCACGCCTTCCGCGCTGAAGGTGCTGCACCTGGTGCACGAACTGGCGCCGACCCTGCCGGTGATTGTGCGCAGCCACGACGACACGGACCTCGACCGGCTGAAGGAAGCCGGGGCCGCGGAAGTGGTGCCGGAACTGATGGAGGGCAGCCTGATGCTCGCCTCGCACGCGCTGGTGATGCTGGGCGTGCCGCTGCGGCGCGTGGTGCACCGTGTGCAGGCAGCGCGGGAAGAACGCTATGCCTCGCTGCGCGGCTTCTTCCACGGCGCCAGCGACAGCGGCGACGAGGCGGAGCTGGTCCGCCTGCACTCCGTCACGCTGGCCGGCGGCGCCTGGTGCGTGGGCCGGCCGCTTAGCGAAGTCGATCTCGAAAGCGCGGGCGCCGAAGTCACCACCATCCGGCGCGGCAAGGTGCGGCTGCCGGTGGACTCCTCCACCATCCTTGAATCGGGCGACGTCGTGGTGCTGCGTGGCAGCGCGCCCGCCGTGGCGCGCGCCGAACACCAGCTGCTGGCCTGAGTTACTTTTTTGCGTTCATCGAGCGCACCAGCGCCACATTGGCCTGCTGCGCCTTGGTGTAGCCGGCCAGCAGCTGGGCTGCCTTTTTCTTGTCCATCGACTGCTCGAACATCACATACATGCCGGCATGCATCAGGGCG
Organism: Pseudoduganella rhizocola; assembly: GCF_045984285.3. Classification (NCBI taxonomy): domain Bacteria; kingdom Pseudomonadati; phylum Pseudomonadota; class Betaproteobacteria; order Burkholderiales; family Oxalobacteraceae; genus Pseudoduganella; species Pseudoduganella rhizocola. The sequence continues at coordinate 93,153 of NZ_JBJQIK030000011.1, read as the reverse complement.
AAGGTGGCGGACGCCATTTCGCGGCTGCTCACGCCGTGCTTCGCCAGCACGGCCTTTGCCACCTTGTCCTTCTCGAATTCGCGCGCCAGGTCGGCCACCGTTTCGGGATTCACCGCATCCTCATCGTCGTCTTCCTTGCCGCCCTTCTGTTTCTTGACCTCGGCATCGATGGCCTTCATCTTGTTCATCAGCGCGGGAGTGAGCAGGAAGTTGGAGGCATCGTCGGCAGCGTGGGCCGGGGTAGCGGCGACGCAGGCGGCAAGCAGCAAGGCGGAAAACAGGTGATGGAGCTTCATGGCGGTCCTCGGGATATTCGCAAGCTGGCGATTATCCCAAGGCGGCTGGAAAAAACTTCAGTAGATTTGTAAGCGGCTTACTGCGGAACGTAACGCACCACGCGGTTGCGGCCGCCCTCTTTCGCCTGGTACAGGGCCTCGTCCGCATGGGCGATCAGTTCCAGCGCGGTTTCCTCGGGGCTGGCGTCCACCGTGCAGGCCAGGCTGGCGACGCCGAGCGAAGCGGTGATCGACACCTTGAGGCCGTGCGAAAGTTCGATCAGGCTGGCCTCGATGCCGGCGCGGATGCGCTCCGCGACGAACATCGCCGCGTCGAGGTCGGCGTCGATCAGCAGCACCACGAATTCCTCGCCGCCGAAGCGCGCCAGCGCATCCGACAGGCGCAGTTCGGCCTTGATGCGGTTGGCGACTTCGCGCAGCACCTCGTCGCCGCCCTGGTGGCCCACTGTATCGTTGACGCGCTTGAAGTGGTCGATGTCGATGTACATGAAGGAGATCTGGTAGTTCTGGCGGCGTGCGCGCGAGATCTCTTCCAGCAGGCGGCGGTCGATGTAGCGGCGGTTATACACGCCGGTCAGCGAATCGGTCAGCCCGATGTACTTCAGCATTTCGTTGCTGATGACGTTCTCGAGGCAGATCGCAATGATCGATGCCATGTGTTCGACAAAGTCGGTGCCGAGGCTGGGTGTGAAGCGCGAGGGATCGCGGCTGCCCAGGTTCAGGCTGCCGATGATGCGCTTGTTGCGCAGCAGCGGCACCAGCGCAATGCTTTGCAGGCGCTGGGTGGAATCTGGAAACTGCGCTCCATGCCGCGCGGGGTCGTACATGCCCAGCACGGGCTTGGGCGGCGCCGAGCCAGCACTGCGCTCGCCAAGGTCGAAGCCCAGCTGCTCGACATCGGTGGCAAACAGCAGGCCGGGGAACTCGTTGAAATCCACGCCCAGCTTCTGCATGACGAAATGGATGTCGGCATCCTCGTCCATCAGGGACAGGGTTACGCTATCGAGTTCGGAGATGATGGGCAGGGTACGGAAGATGGTGCCGATCAGCTCAGGGAAGCTGGACGCGCCCACAATCTCCAGGTCGAAAGCCTGGTGGCGCATCATGATCGAATGATTGCGTTCGGCCTGTTCCAGCATATAGGCCATGCGTGCGCGCAGCGCCTGATTCTCCGCCACCAGCTCGGTGTGCGTGAGGTCCTTGCCCGTCATATTCTGCGTCATTGCCACCTGCCTGAATTCAGAATGCCAGTTCGACTTCCATTTCCTGCCCCACTTCCACCTGCACGCCGTCGCCTTCGAGCACGATGCTGTTCATGCCGAAGCAGACCGCACCATCCACTTCCGCCTTGGCGCGGTAGGTTTGCAGGATATCCATCGGGTCGGGACCGAATTCGCCGGTACTCTGGTCAATGGAGGGCATCGGGCAGCGCGGACATGGCTTCACTGGCTTGAGCAGCAGCTCGCCTGCACGATAGGTTTCGGCATAATCTTCTTCAAACGCCTCGATGCCGTCGATGACGATGTTGGGACGGAAGCGGTTCATGGGAATCGCTTCCCGGCCCTGTGCGCGCAGCTTGCCGTTCAGGTCTTCCAGGGAGCCGGTGCTGGCGACGAGAATGGGATAGCCATCCGAGAACAGGGTTGGCGCTTGCACGCCGCCGGTCCACTTTTCACTCGCCAGCCGCGTAACATCCGGATGGAAGCGCGCCAGGCGGCAGGGAATGCCAAGGTAGTTCGAGAACCAGGCGGCCGTGGTGGCGTCGCAGTCGTAAGCCTTGAACGTTTCTTCCCACAACGTCACCTGCAGCGTCGGCGCTTCCGAAGGGTCGGGCAGGCCAAGCGGAATCTCCAGGCGCAGCATGCCCGGCGCACTCAGCTCCAGCGTATCGAGCCGGATGCGCGGTTTGATCAGCGCCATGCGCGGATGTTCGCGCTGGGTGACGCACATGCCCTGCTGGTCCACCACCATCCATTCACGGTCGTATATCTGCTCGCTCATCACGCCGGCGCGGGTGATGGTCGCCCGCTCCAGCGAAATGCCGCCGCAGGATTTGATTGGATAGAGGTTGATTTCAGACAGGGTTGCCATGACTTGCCGACATTCGTTCTTTATGTCGGCAAGTATGGCAGTAAAGCGCCCGCCAGTAAATCGGCGGGTGCACAGATGGTTAAATGTCCCGGGTGGACTTAGCCTTCTGTCTTGGCTTTCGGTTTGCGCGGCAGCCTGCTGCGCGCCGGCGCGGAGTGCTTGCCGGGTTTCGGAACGCGTTTGGCCGGCGTTGCCGTTTCAGCCAATGCAGGAACATCGGCCACTGGCGCTGCATCGGCCGCTGCGGCATCCGACTTCGGCGCGGCGCGGCTGGCACGCGGCGCACGTGCCGGGCGGCGCGGCTTTGGCGCCTCGGCGCTGTCCGCCTCCGCTGCTGCGGCAGGCGCCTCGGCAACGGTCCCGGCTTCAGCCGGAACGGCTTTGCTGCGCGCCGTCTTGCGGGCCGGGGTCTTGCGCGCAGGACGCTTGGCCGGCACGGCTTCCACTTCCACGGCAGCTGCTTCGGGCTCCGCCCCCGCCTCAGTGGAGAACTCCACCACCTCCGACGGGAAGACCGCGACCGGCGCCTGTGCTTCTTCCGCAACGGCGGCCGGCGCCGCGTTGTCGCGCTCGGTACCCGGACGGCGATTGCGGCCGCCACGGTTGCCGCGGCCACGGCGCCCTTCCTGGCGGCCCTCGGCGTTATCCCCGGCCTCCACCTGCTCGGTGCTCGCTTGCTCGGCATCCGCCTGCACATCGGCGGCCGGCTGCTGCGCAGCGGCCAGCGGCACGCCGGCGCTGCGGTACACATAGGCGCCCGACTTCTCGTCGCGGCCGAATTCCAGCAGGCCGCGCGCCTTCATTTCTTCCAGCAGGTTGCCGAAGGTGCGGTAGCCATAGTAGGACTCGCTGAAGTCCGGCTTGCGGCGCTTGATTGCTTCCTTGAGCACGGACGCCCAGATCTTGCCGCTGTCGCCGCGTTCGGCCATCAGCGCATCGAAGGTCTCGTAGGCGATATCGACGGCCTGGCTGCGGCGTTTGTCCGTCTCGTCGCGCTTGCGCTTCTCTTCTTCCGGCGAGCGCTTGGCCTGCGGCGCATCGCGCTGGTCGCGCTTGGCGCCATGACGGCGGCTTTCGCGCACCAGGTCGTCGTAGAAGATGAATTCATCGCAGCCGGCCACCAGCAGGTCGGAGGTGGAATCCTTCACGCCAACGCCGATCACCTTCTTGTTGTTCTCGCGCAGCTTGGATACCAGCGGCGAAAAATCGGAATCGCCGGAGATGATGACGAAGGTGTTCACATGGGACTTGGTATAGCAGAGGTCCAGCGCATCCACCACCATGCGGATATCGGCCGAGTTCTTGCCCGACATGCGCACATGGGGAATCTCGATCAGCTCGAAGTTCGCCTCATGCATGGCGCCCTTGAAACCTTTGTAGCGGTCCCAGTCGCAGTAGGCCTTCTTGACCACAATGCTGCCCTTCAGCAGCAGGCGCTCCAGCACAGGACGGATATCGAATTTCTCGTAGTTCGCGTCCCGCACGCCCAGTGCGACGTTTTCAAAGTCGCAGAACAGCGCCATGCTGACATTTTCGTTGGAAGCCATGATTGAGATGAGTGTTGATTATGCAAGCCAGGGATTATACAGTCTGGTGTATTCTGCACCGTTCAACTTATCCGGAGAGCTGAAGATGAAGTTCCTGCTGGCCGTCCTCGCTGCATTTTCGCTGTTCACCGCGCCGGCCCACGCCGGCCCCTCGTACTTTGACAACACGGGCCGCAGCGACGTGCTGTCCGGCGGCGCACGCCTGATACCGATCCAGACGCCGAAAGGCGCTTTCAAGGTATGGACCAAGCGCGTGGGGAACAACCCCACCATCAAGGTCCTGCTGCTGCATGGCGGCCCCGGCGCCACCCACGAATACTTCGAGGCTTTCGACAGCTACTTCCCCGGCGCGGGCATCGAGTACTACTACTACGACCAGCTGGGCTCCGCGCGCAGCGACCAGCCGGACGATCCCTCGCTGCTGGATACCGCGCGCTTCGTGGAAGAAGTGGAACAGGTGCGCAAGGCGCTGGGCCTGGACAGCAGCAACTTCTACCTGCTGGGCCACTCCTGGGGCGGCATCCTGGCAATGGAGTACGCGCTGAAATACCAGCAGAACCTCAAGGGCCTGATCATCTCCAATATGATGGCCAGCATCCCTGCTTACAACGAGTATGCGAACAAGGTGCTGATGCCGAAGATGGACCAGAAGGTGCTGGCCGAGATCAAGCAGCTGGAGGCGGAGAAGAAGTACACCGATCCGCGCTACATGGAGCTGCTGCTGGCGAACCACTACGTCTATCACGTGCTGCGCATGCCGCCGGAGCAATGGCCCGAGCCCGTCAACCGCTCCTTCTCGCGCATGAACCAGAAAGTCTACGTGCCGATGCAGGGTCCGAGCGAGTTGGGCGCCAGCGGCATCCTGGAGAACTGGGACCGCGTGAAGGACCTGCCGAAAATCACCGTGCCCACGCTCGTGATCGGCGCCGAGCATGACACCATGGACCCGGCGCACATGAAGATGATGTCGCAGAAGGTCAAGCAGGGCACTTATCTCTACTGCCCGAAAGGCAGCCATATGGCCATGTATGACGATCAGCAGACTTACTTCAAGGGCCTGATCGCCTTCCTGCAGAAGACCGACAAGAAAGGCGCCAGATGAAACGCCTGTTTACCGCCGCCCTGCTGCTGCTCGCCGCCGCCAGCGCCTTCGCGCAGAACGATGCAGCTTTCCGCCAGCAGGTGAACGCCTTCGTCGACCGCTGGCACGACGATGCCGCCAACACCCGCCCCGAATACTTCGACAAGATCGCGCCCCAGGGCGTGTACATCGGCACCGACAAAACGGAAGTGTGGACGCGCGACCAGTTCAAGGCCTGGGCCAAGCCTTACTGGGACAAGAAGAAGGCCTGGGCCTTCACGGCGCAGAAACGCAATGTCTATTTTTCGCCGGACAAAAAATATGTGTGGTTCGACGAGCAGCTGAACACGCAGATGGGCACCTGCCAGGCCAGCGGCGTGCTGCGCAACACCGGCAAGGGCTTCCTGATCGAGCACTACCAGCTGTCGCTGGCCGTACCGAACGAGCTGCTGGATTCCTTCACTGCCATGATCGCAAAGCAGGAACAAAAGAAGTAAATGGCGCGTTTCCTCTTCATCCACCAGAACTTTCCGGGCCAGTTCCGCCATCTTGCGCCAGCCCTTGCGGCGGCGGGACATGAAGTTGTTGCGTTGGGTATGCGTTCGAACGTCGAAGCGCTGCCAGGCGTCCGCTACTTCGCGCACCAGGCACGGGTGCCCGCCGGCGCCGGCGAACAGCCGGCGCAACTGCGTGACCTGTTCAGTAAAGTACTGCGCGGCGAGTCCGCATCGGCCGCGCTGGCCCGCTTGAAGGAGCAGGGCTTCACGCCGGATACGGTGTTCGTGCATCCCGGCTGGGGCGAAGCGTTTTTCGTGCGCGACGTGTTCCCGCATGCGCGCGTTCTGGTGTATGCGGAATACTACTACGCCGCAGAGGGTGGCGATTCCTTCTTCGATCCGGAGTTCAGCAAGCAGCCAACGCTGGCCGAACTACAGCGCCTGCGCCTGCGCAATACGCACCTGATGCATGCGCTGTCCGACGCCGACGCCGCGCTCTCTCCGACGCATTTCCAGCGCGACCGCCATCCGGCCTGGTGCCGCGAGAAGATTTCGGTGATCCATGACGGCATTGATACGGACCGCTTCCGTCCCGACGCAGGGGCCAGTGTTTCGCTCGCCGCTGCTGGCGTTACGCTGCGGCCGGGCGATGAAGTCGTCACCTTCGTCTCACGCCAGCTTGAACCCTATCGGGGCTACCATATTTTCATGCGCGCGCTGCCCGAATTGCAGCGCTTGCGCCCGAATGCCCGCATTGTGATCGTCGGCGGCGATGGCGCGAGCTATGGCGCCGCGGCCCCGGCGGGAAAAACCTGGAAAGCCATCTTCCGCGACGAAGTTGCATCAGGGCTGGACATGCGCCGCGTACATTTCGTCGGCAAACTGCCGCATGAGCTGCTGACGCAGCTCATGCAGGTTTCGGCGGTCTACACCTACCTGACCTACCCCTTCGTGCTGTCCTGGTCCCTGCTGGAAGCGATGAGCACCGGCTGCCTGGTCGTCGGTTCGCGTACTGCGCCGCTGGAAGAAGTCATCGAACATGGCCGGAACGGCCTCCTGACGGATTTCTTCGATCCGCAGGCGCTGGCCCACACCGTCGCCGACGCGCTGGGCCGGCGCAGCAGCCTTGGCGCATTGCGCCAGGCGGCGCGCCAGACCGTCGTGGAGCACTACGACCTGCACCGGCAATGTTTGCCGGCCCAGATGCGCTTCGTGCTCGCTTAAGCTGTCAGCAGGAGGTCGGCCGCGGCAATGGCCGGTACACCGGTCAGCGTCGCAATCTGCGTCAGTTCGGCGGCACTCACCACCGCATCGGCCGCGCTGCTGCTGAACAGGTACAGTCCTGTCGACGTGCCGCTGTGGATCACGAACAGCGCCTTGTCGCCAAGCTGGTAGGCCGATGCGGCATTGCCGATTGCCTTGGCTACGTTCGCCGTCGCCAGGCTGGCGGCGTTCTGCGTGAACACCACCAGTTCCGCGTCGGCGGCAAAGCCGTTCGTGGCGCCATAGGTCAGCGCATGGTCGATCACGCTGTCTCCATTGCCGACCAGCGTACGCAGGACCTGGATGCAATCCGTACCCGTGACGAAGTCGCTGATGGTATCGAGGCCGCCTGACAGCACAAACACGTCGGCGCCCGTGCCGCCGGTGAGGGCGTCGTTGCCTGCGCCGCCTGCCAGCGTGTCGTTACCTGCCTCCCCGAACAGCTTGTCGGCGCCATTACCGCCAGTGATGGCGTTGTCCGATGCATTGCCTTTGCCGGTAAAGGCCGCCGTGCCGGTGTAGCGCAGCACCTCGACGTTAGCCGACAGGGTGTAGCTGGCTGCGGTGCTCAGCACCGTATCGCTGCCCTCGCCATCAAGCTCGATGGCCACATCGCTTGCAGCGTCCACGTAATAGAGGTCATCGCCGGTGCCGCCAGTCAGCGTATCGTTGCCCTTGCCGCCGTCCAGCGTGTCATCGCCCGCGTCGCCAGTCAGCTTGTTGGCGGCCGCATTACCGGTCAGGATGTTGTCGAGCGCATTGCCCACCAGGTGAGTGGCCACCGTGCCGGTGACCGTGGCGTGTTCAACATTCGCCGACAGCGAGAACGTCTGGTTGGCGGCCGTGTAAGCCACATTGACCTTGTCCGTGCCCTCGCCGCCTTCTTCGATAACCGTATCGCCTGTATTCTCGACCGTATAGGTATCGTCGCCTGCGCCCCCGCTCATCGTATCGGCGCCGGCCAGGCCGTTCATCGTGTCGTTGCCGCTGGTGCCCGTGAGGTTGTCGTTACCGAGCGAGGTGATATTGAAGTTCAGTTCCGCCAGCGTCTTCACGCCATCGCTGAACTGCACGTTCTCCACGTTGCGCAAGGTGATCTTCTGCGTGCCTTTCGTCAGCACCAGGTCGGTGGCGTTCGGCCGCGTGCGCGCGTAGTCGGTAAAGGCGCCACTGACCACGTAGGTGTCGCTGCCGGCGCCGCCATCAATGGAGTCATTGCCGTTGCCGCCGTCGATCACGTTGTCCAACGCGTTGCCGGTGCCCGCGAAGGCCGCCGTGCCGCTGTATTCCAGGTTCTCGACGTTGGCGGCCAACGTGTACTTCGCCAGTGCCGTGATAACTTTGTCGGTCCCGGCGCCGGCCGCTTCGGAAATCGCGTCGCCAGCGTTGTCCACGAAGTACCAGTCGTCGCCCAGGCCGCCCGTCAGTTTGTCGGCGCCAGCGCCGCCATCAAGCGTGTCATTGCCGGCCCCTCCGTCCAGCACATTCGCAGCGCTGTTCCCGGTCAGGCGGTTGTCGAGCGCATTGCCGGTCAGCCCGGCCGCACGGCTGCCTGTGACGATGGCGTTTTCGATGTTGCCACCCAATTGCCAGATGCCTGACGCGAGTGCCACTTCCACCGTGTCCGTCCCCTCGCCCGCTTCTTCGGCTACCAGATCGCCCTCCACATCGACCACGTAGCGGTCGTCGCCCTGCCCGCCGCTCATCGTGTCCACGCCCGCCAGGCCATCGATGGTATCGTTGCCTGCGGTGCCGGTCAGGATGTCGTTGCCGATCGAGGTGACGTTCAGAATCAGTTCGGCATACGTCTTCGTGGCATCACTGAATTGCACGTTCTCCACGTTGCGCAGGGTGATCTTCTGCGCGCCTTTGGTGAGCACCAGGTCGGTAGCATTGGGACGCGAGCGCGCATAGTCGGCAAAGGCTCCGCTCACGATATAGGTGTCGCTGCCCGCACCGCCATCGATGGTGTCGTTGCCGCTGCCGCCGTCGATCATATTGTCGAGCGCATTGCCGGTAGCAGCGAATGCCGCGCTACCTGTGTACTCGACGTTTTCGACATTCGCTGCAAGCGTGTATTTCGCCAGCGCCGTGATGACCTTGTCCGCGCCACTGCCAACAGCTTCCGTAATGGCGTCGCTCACGCTATCAACGTAATACACGTCGTCGCCGCCACCGCCCGCCATCTTGTCGGCGCCAGCACCACCGTCGAGCGTATCGTTGCCAAGGCCGCCGTCCAGCGTATTGGCGGCGCTGTTGCCGGTCAGTCTGTTTGCCAGCTCATTGCCGGTCAACGCAATGGCCGCCGTACCCTGAGCCGCGGCATCCTCCACATTCGCGGCCAGCGTGTAGACGCCAGCAGCCTTGAAGCCAACGCGCACTTCGTCCCGGCCCTCGTTCAACGCCTCGACAACCCGGTCGCCCGCGGCATCGATGATATACACATCGTTGCCTGCGCCACCGGTCAAGGTATCGTTTCCTGCCATGCCGTCGATCGTATCGCTGCCGCCGGTACCGGTCAGCATATCCGCGAAATCACTAGGGACGTTGCCGACCAGCTGCACCAGCGAGCGGCTGCCATCAGAGAATGCGACCGATTCCACGCCACGCAGCGTGATTGTCTTGCCGCTCACGCTGTGCGTAAGCCGCAGCTCCGTATCTCCGGTGCGGCTACGAACGAAGTCCGCCAATGCCGCATTCAGGAACAGCGTGTCAGTGCCCGCTCCCCCATCGGCCACACCGGAACCTGTACCAAGATAAAGCTGGTCGTTACCCTCACCGCCAAGCAGCGTGTCCGCACCCCCATTGCCTTGCAGCGTGTCGTCGCCTGCAAGGCCGGACAGCGAATCATTGCCCGAACCGCCAGTGATTTCGTTCGCCAACAGATTGCCGGTGCCGGCGAAATTTGCCGTACCGGTGTACAACATATGCTCGACGTTCGCTGCGAGCGTATAGCTGCCCGCGGTAACGCGAACCGTGTCGGCTCCTGCATTTTCCGCTTCCGTAATCACGTCACCGGATACGTCCACGAAATAGAGATCGGCGCCGGCGCCTCCGGCAAGCTTGTCCGCCCCTGCGCCACCATCGAGCGTGTCGTCACCCTGGCCGCCGGTCAGCGCATTGGCTGCGCCATTGCCAATCAGCCTGTTTGCCAGTTCGTTACCCGTCAGTCCCAGCGCTGCGCTGCCGCCTGCCGTTGCGTCTTCCACGTTTGCCGCCAGCGTGTATGTTCCTGCGGCCTTGAATACGACACGGACCTCGTCACGGCCTTCGTTCACCAGCTCGATTGTCTGGTCGGCCGCGTCGTCGACAAGATAGATATCGTCGCCGGCACCGCCCTGCATGGTGTCGGCCCCTGCCATGCCATCGATCAGGTCATTGCCGGCAGTCCCGCTCAGCGAATCAGCAAACTCGCTGGCGACGTTGGTGCCCAACTGCGCCAGGGTACGGCTGCCATCCGAAAACACCACGTTCTCCACACCGCGCAGTGTAAGCACCCTGCCGCTGGCACCATGGGTGAGGCGCAGGTCCGACACGCTGACACGTGCGCGGCTGAAGTCTGCAAAAGCGCCGTCCAGGTACACGGTATCGGTGCCTGCACCACCATCGGCCAGCCCGGCGCTGAGATAGAGCTGGTCGTCTCCCTCACCGCCAAGCAAGGTATCGATGCCTCCATTGCCGCGCAAGCTGTCGTTATCTCCGAATCCGGACAGCGAGTCGTTGCCTGCTCCGCCATGGAGCTGGTTCGCCAGCGCATTGCCGGTACCACTGAAACTTGCACTGCCGGTATAGCGCAAGTGTTCGACATTGGTGCTCAGCGTGAAGCTGGCCGCGCTGGCGTGGACCGTGTCGGTGCCTTCTGCGGCTGCTTCAGTCACGGTGTCGCCGGCATCATCGACGACATAGACATCATCGCCCAGCCCGCCAGCCAGCTTATCGCTCCCCGCGCCGCCATCGATGGTGTCATTGCCATCACCGCCGCTTAGCGTGTCGGCGCCCGTATTGCCGACCATATGGTTGGCAACGCCGTTGCCGACTGCTTTGACGGCCTGCCCGATATCCACAAACAGATCTTCGACGCCTTCGGCAAGGGTGAAATTATCGGCGCGGTAGTTCAGGCGCACGCTATCGAGCCCAGTGCCCCATTCATTGACGGTCACGCCGGCGCTATTGACGATATACACGTCATTGCCATTGTCACCGCGCAGAACGTCACCGGCGCCGCCAACCAGGGTGTCGTTACCCTCCCCGCCGAAAATTGAATCTGCCCCAGCGCGGCCATCGATATAGTCGTCACCACCCCGGCCCTCGAGGTTGTCTTCGCCCGTGGTGCCCAAAATCGTATCGTTGTATGGCCCGGCGAAAACATAGTGGTCGCTGCTTTCGATGAGCGACCCGGCCTTGGGTGAGCCATCGGGGGCTATTGCTGATGAGAAGTTGTCGATCGTCAACGTTGCCTTGTCGATGCCGACCAGGCGCAACAGCGTATATTGCGCGTAAGGGTAACTATTCTGGATAGGCGGCAGCACCAGCAGCGTGTCGCTGCCGTCCTGTACCAGGCGCAACTGCCCACTGGCAAAGGGGTTCCCGTTCAGATTGAAGGAGATTTTGGCGAGGGCCGCATCGACATCGATGACGTCGCCACCCGGCCCGGCTACGAAGTCAAGCACCCGCACATCGGCGCGCGGCTCGGAGCCCAGTACATAAGTATCACGCCCCGCCCCTCCCTCCAGCACAGCACTGACGCCCACCGGCAGCTCGCCAGTGAGCTTGAAGCGGTCAGCTCCTTCGCCGCCCACCGCTCGCACTACAGCCTTGGCGTCGGCCGCAAACTGACTCAGGTCCAGCAGGTCGTTTCCGGCGCCGCCGTCTAGCAGGTCCGCACCGTTGCCCGCGATCAGGGTGTCGTGGCCGTCGCCTCCGCGCAAGGTATCGTCGCCGCCGGCGCCATTCAGGCGGTCGTTGCCGCCACCGCCGCTGAGGCTGTCGTCGAACCAGTCGCCGAGCAAATCGTCATTGCCGTTGCTGCCGGTCAGCGTGCTGCCGCCGGCGTGGTCGCCGCCCGGTCCGACGCCGCCGCCAAAGTTCTGCAGTACCAGGTCGCTTACCTGTACATTCTTCAAGCGAACCAGACTGCTGTAGCCGGCACCGCTGTTGAGTTCCAGCTGGGTATCGGTTCCTGCCTGCACCAGCCGCAGTTTCCCCGCCACAAAGGGATCGCCGCCCTGGTAGCCCGGTAGGCCTTTGAGCAAGCCCCGCACGTCCAGCACGTCGCCGCCGGCGCCTGCCTGGAAATCATCGATGGTGGTGCCCGCAGTGACGGCTGCGTCACCCAGCACGAACGCATCGCGCCCGCTGCCGCCGTGCAGCAGAACACTGCGCTCGGCAACCGCGCCGAGGCGGATGAATTGGCTGCCGAGATAAAGGACATCGTTGCCGTCGCCGCCATCCGCCGCCATACGGCCATAGCCGTTGCTGACGTAAATAAGGTCGTCACCCGTGCCGCCGGCAAGGCTGTCGTCGCCGCGCCCGCCATCTCCGACCAGGGTGTCGTTGCCGGCGCCGCCATCCAGGCTGTCGTTGCCGCTGCGACCGGTGTTCGCGTTGCCGTCCGAGAACAGCAGGTCGTGCCCACCGCGGCCCTCCAGGGTATCGCTGCCCTCGCCGCCGACCAACGCTTCATCGGCATTGTCGCCAACCAGGGAATCATCGCCGCGGCCGCCGAAGATGGTGTCCTCGCCGCCGCCACCGAGCACGGTGTCGTTAAAGGAACTGCCGGTCAACTGCTCGCCCAGCCCGGTGCCATCGATGCGCAGGCCCGGGACCGGACTGCCGTCGGGACGCAGGCCCTCCACGAAATTGGCGGCGGTCACGCTCGCCACATTGACATTCTGCAGTATCAGCAGTGGCTTGAAGGTGCCGCCGGTAGAGTCAGCGTGGCTGTACTGCAGTTGGGTGTCGCCGCCGACCTGCACCAGGCGCAGCGTTTTTGCCGCGGCGCTGAAAGGGTTGTCGCCAGCGAAGCCATCCGGGTAGAGCGTTTCGTTCAGCAGGCCACGGAGGTCGATCTTGTCCTCTGCGCCAAAATCGGTAATGGTAAAGGTGCCGCGCACGCCGGCCGCAAACAGGTAAGTATCGCTGCCGGCGCCGCCACGCAAGATGAACCGGCTCGCCGCAGCCTCGCCCGGAGCCTTGTTGAATACAAATAAATCGTCGCCGTCGCCGCCATCCGCATCGACTGCGCCCATCGCCGCGGTGCCGGTTGCAATGCCCAGGCTGATTGTGTCATCCCCGGCGCCAGCGCGTATGGTGACCGAGCTCTTGTCCGCGAATGCGACATCGAAGAAGTCCTCGCCATCGCCGCCATCGAGCAGGTTATTGCCGTTGCGCGAAACCAGCAGATCATCGCCGCCCTCGCCATACAAGACGTTGTTGCCGATTTGTGTGGCAAACAGGACATCGTCACCTTCTCCACCGTGCAGCTCGTCGTCGCCGCGGCTGTCGTACAGCACGTCGTCGCCCGCCGCGCCGTCCAGCACATCGTTGCCGAAACGGCCGTCCAGCGTATCATTGCCAGCCCCGCCATACAGGGCATCATTGAACGGCGTGCCATTCAGCACATCGTGGCCGTCACCGCCCGCCTGCTCCCGCACCGGCAACGGCGAACCATCGGGCGCCAGTCCTGCCAGATTGTCGGCGGTGAGCTGGCTGCGCTGCACGTTCTTGAGCGTTACCAGTATCGCGGGCGTGAAATAGCTGAAGGCGCTGCCGTCCGGATCGACCACCACTTGCACATCCGCGCCCTTCTGAACCAGGCTCAACACCCCACTGGCGAAGGGATTGGTGTTCGCGCCGCCGCTGTTGTAGCCGTTGCTCTCAAGCATAGGCAGCAAATCGAGGCGGTCGCCGCCCTCTCCGGCCTTGAAATCGGTGATGATATAGCTGCCGCTGCTCCACGCCCCCCTGATCGTGAACAGGTCGCTGCCAGCGCCGCCAGTCAGCGTGCCCGTTACGCCCATTTCCAGCGCGATATCGAGAATGTCGTCGCCGGTTCCGCCGTCTGCCGAGACGCGGGGACCAAGGAGGCTGCCGCCGACAACGATCAAGTCGTCGCCGGCGCCGGCCATGAGGGTATCGTTGCCAGAGGTGGACCACAGCGTGTCGTTGCCATCGCCCCCTTCAAGCCGGTCATCGTCGGGGAACGGTGTATCCGGATTGGAACCACCGTCGAGCTCGTCGTCGCCCGCGCCACCCAGCAACGTATCGTGGCCGTCATGGCCAACCAGGTAATCGAGGCCATCGCCCCCTTCGAGCACATCGTTGCCGGCGCCGCCTGCCAGGCTGTCATCGCCCGCCGCACCGCGCAGCGTATCGTTCTGCATCCCACCGTACAACTCATCGTCCGCGCCACTGCCCTCCATCAGCCGTCCGCTCATCGCCGATCCATCCAGCTTGAAGCCGCCGATGAAGTTTGCCGATGTCAGCGTCCCGACCTTTGTGGACGAAAGTCGGAGCGCCGTCACGAACCCACTCGCTGTCCCCTTGCCATCCATATCCCATTGCAACAAAGTGTCGTTGCCGCTCTGCACGAGGCGGATATACTGATTCGCTGCAGCGAAGGGATTACCTGTACGAAATCCACTGTATTCAAGCAAGCTGCTGAGGTCGATAAGATCGCCATTTGCACCGCCCTGGAAGTCGCCGATGCGGATCGGCCCGGCGATATAGGATTGCTGCGGGCGGAAAATATCAGTGCCGGCTCCACCATTGGCCACCAATTCCGTGCTTGCCCATGAGTTGTAAAGCACCAGCAGGTCATCCCCGTCGCCGCCAGCCATTGACGCGGTGCCTGCGGCCGCCACCAGGAGGTCGTTGCCGGCGCCGCCGTCCAGCGTGTCGGCACCAGTTGCTGCAAGCAGCGTGTCGTTGCCATCGCCGCCTTCAATCGAATCGTCGGTGCTCTCGCCTACCAGACTATCATCGCCATTCGTGCCGTAGATGTTTTGCGTGCTCAAGGGAATCGTGTCTTATCATTTAAACCAGCCAGAGTAGCACATAGTTTCGGGCTGAAAACTCTCCGATTCCCACGAAAAACGTTGCGTCGAACAAAACCCCCACCAGCGGCAGCTGGGACAAATCAAAGAAACCCGGGCCTCTGCAAGGACGCGAGATCTGTTCAGGCCGTCAGTAGCAGGTCGGCCGCGGCAAGCTGCCTCAATTCGGCAGCACTCACCACCGCATGAGCCACCGGAAAAAAATCCCGCGCAAGGCGGGATTTCTCTCGTCAATACAACAGCTCAGACGTTGAACAGGAAGTTCAGCACATCACCATCCTTGACCACATATTCCTTGCCCTCGGCGCGCATCTTGCCCGCTTCCTTGGCGCCGGCCTCGCCCTTGTAGGCGATGAAGTCATCGAAGGCGATGGTCTGGGCACGGATGAAGCCGCGCTCGAAGTCGGTGTGGATCACGCCGGCCGCTTGCGGCGCGGTGTCGCCGATGTGGATGGTCCAGGCGCGCACTTCCTTCACGCCGGCGGTGAAGTAGGTCTGCAGGCCGAGCAGCTTGAAGCCGGCGCGGATCAGGCGGTCCAGGCCCGGCTCGTCCATGCCCATATCCTGCAGGAAGGCGGCCTTGTCCTCTTCTTCCAGGTCGGCGATTTCCGCTTCGATGGCGGCGCAGATGGCGACGATCGGCGCGTTCTGCGATTTCGCGTACTCGGTCAGCTGGTCCAGCAGCGGGTTGTTGGTGAAGCCGGTATCGGACACGTTCGCCACATACATGGCAGGCTTGGCGGTGATCAGGCACAGCGGCTTGATCAGGGCCATTTCTTCCTCGCTCAGGCCCAGCGCGCGCACCGGCTTGGCGTCGTTCAGTGCCGGCAGCACTTTCTCCAGCAGCGTCACCAGCTTCAGCGCTTCCTTGTCGCCGGAGCGCGCCTTCTTCTGCTCGCGGTGGATGGTTTTCTCGACGGTGCCCATGTCGGCCAGCGCCAGCTCGGTCTGGATCACGGCGATATCGTCCAGCGGGCTGACCTTGCCGGCCACGTGGATCACGTTCTCGTCCTCGAAGCAGCGCACCACGTTGACGATGGCATCGGTTTCGCGGATGTGGGCCAGGAACTGGTTGCCCAGGCCTTCGCCCTGCGAGGCGCCCGCCACCAGGCCGGCGATGTCCACGAACTCCACGATGGCATTGACGATGCGCTCAGGCTTCACGATCTCGGCCAGCTGCTTCAGGCGCGGATCCGGCACCTCGACGACACCGACGTTCGGTTCGATGGTGCAGAACGGATAGTTCTCAGCCGGAATGCCGGCCTTGGTCAGCGCATTGAAGAGAGTGGACTTGCCGACGTTCGGCAGGCCGACGATGCCGCATTTGAGACTCATGGAGAAAACCTTTGTTAGAAATAAAGTTGCCGCAAATTCGCAGCGAATAGACCGAGATTGTACCCCAGAACCACCCGTCCAGACGCTGACACCTTGGGGTCAGGCCCCCTCTGTCACTGACAGGTGGTGCCTGACCCCAGGGTGTCATGGTGTGTGGAGCTGCATGGTGGCGGCGGGGAATTTGCCTTCGACCACCAGGGGGATGATCTTCAGGCATTTTTCGATGGCTTCGTCGATCAGCAGCTGCTCTTCGCGGCGCGGACGGTGCAGCACGAAGTCGGCCACGTTCTGCGTGAGGTACAGCGTGCGCGGGTGGCCGATGCCCAGCCGCAGGCGCCAGTAGTCCTGCGTGCCCAGCGCCGCCGTGATGTCCTTCAGGCCGTTGTGGCCGCCCGAGGAGCCGCCCTTCTTCAGCTTGGCCGCGCCCGGCGGCAGGTCCAGCTCGTCGTGCACCACCAGCACTTCGTCGGGATTGATCTTGAAGAAGCGCGCCAGGCCGCCCACCGACTGGCCGGAACGGTTCATATAGGTCTGCGGCTCCAGCAGCCACACTTCCTTGCCGGCAATCGAGGCCTTGGCGGCCAGCGCGTTGAAGCGGCTTTCGCGCTGCAGGAAGCAGCCCGGCAGCCCGCGCGCGAGATTGTCCACCAGCCAGAAGCCTGCGTTGTGGCGGGTTTGTTCGTATTCGGGACCGGGATTGCCCAGGCCGACGATCAGGCGGATGGTCATGGCGCGCTGTCAGGTAAAAAACGTTGATTATAAAAAAACCCTGCCGTTGCGGGCAGGGTTTTTCGCGGTAGCGCCAGGAGGCGCCGCCGATTACTTCTTCTCTTCGGTCGCTGCAGCGTCAGCGGACACCTGGCCAGCCGGTACCGATGCGGTAGCGATGGTCACGTTGGTGCCGTGGGTTACAACGGTCACGCCTTCCGGCAGCTTCAGGTCGGAAGCGTGCAGGGAGGTGCCGACGTCCATCTTCGACAGGTCGACGGAGATGAATTCCGGCAGCTTGGCTGGCAGGCAGGAGATTTCGATCTCGTTGGCCACGTGGCTGATGGTGGCGCCGTGCAGTTTCACTGCTGGGGACACGTCAGCGTTTTCGAAGTGCAGCGCCACTTTCACGTGCACTGGCTGGTTTGCGTCAACGCGCTGGAAGTCAGCGTGCAGCACCAGTTGCTTGTATGCGTGCATCTGGAAGTCACGCAGCAGCACTTTCTGTGCTTTGCCGTCGATTTCCAGGTCCAGGATGGACGAGTGGAAGGCTTCTTTTTTCAGCGCGTGGAACAGTGCATTGTGGTCCAGTGCGATCGTCACAGGGGCTTCGGTGCCACCGTAGATGATGCCAGGGGTCTGGCCGGAATTACGCAGGCGGCGGCTCGCACCCGTGCCCTGCAGTTCACGTTTAAAGGCTACAACTTTCATTTGGAACTCCAAAATAAAGCAAGGCTTGAGAGCCCTGCAAAGTAAGAAGCCTTCCGCGACCAGAAGGCTCCGAAATCGGCAGCGGTCGCCCGCTGCCGGAATGCTTGTATCCGGGGAGATCAGTCCACGAACAGGGAGATCACGGAATCGCCCTTGATAATGCGTTTGAACGTTTCGGCCAGCAGCGGCGCGCAGGTCAGCTGGCGGATCTTGCCGCAAGCCTTGGCCGCGTCGGACAGCGGAATCGTGTCGGTCACTACCAGCTCGTCCAGCGAGGAACCGCTGATGCGCTCGATCGCCGGACCGGACAGCACGGCGTGCGTGCAATACGCGATCACTTTCTTGGCGCCGCGCTCTTTCAGTACTTCAGCTGCCTTTACCAGCGTGCCCGCCGTATCGACCATATCGTCCATGATCACGCAGTTACGGCCTTCAACGTCGCCGATAATGTTCATCACTTCGGAGACATTGGCCTTCGGGCGGCGCTTGTCGATAATGGCCAGGTCGCAGCCGAGGCGCTTGGCCAGCGCACGGGCGCGCACCACGCCGCCGACGTCGGGCGACACCACCAGCAGGTCCTGGTAGTCCTTCTTCTGCAGGTCGCCCAGCAGGATCGGGGATGCATAAATATTATCGACCGGAATGTCGAAGAAGCCCTGGATCTGGTCGGCGTGCAGATCCATGATCAGCACGCGTTCCACGCCGGCTTCTTCCAGCATGTTCGCGATCACCTTGGCCGAAATCGCCACGCGCGCCGAGCGCGGGCGGCGGTCCTGACGGGCGTAACCGAAATAAGGGATGGCAGCCGTGATACGGCCAGCGGACGCACGTTTCAGGGCATCGACCATCAGGATCAGTTCCATCAGGTTGTCATTGGTCGGCGCGCAGGTCGATTGCAGCACGAAGACGTCTTTGCCACGCACGTTTTCGTTGATTTCGACCATCACTTCGCCGTCCGAAAATTTCGAAACGACTGCTTTGCCGAGTGGGATGCCGAGATTCTTTGCGACCCCTTCTGCCAACGCAGGGTTAGCGTTGCCGGTAAAAACCATCAGGTTTTCGTAAGCCATTGGGAGTCCCAAGAAGGTAATTGATGATTCTTTTGAAAGGATGCCCCGGCGCGGCGGGAGCATCTTTGCTTTACTCTGGCTGGAGCAGCATCGCTCGACAGATCCAGAGAAAACGGGTGGCAGGGGAACAAGGATTCGAACCTTGGTATGCCGGAATCAAAATCCGGTGCCTTAACCAGCTTGGCGATTCCCCTACGCAACTGACATGCTTTTCGTCAATTGGCCAGTATTATACTGCCTAACTAACGCAAAGCCAAATCTTTTTACGCCTTACAACATGCCGGCCAGTGGATGCTTCGGCAGTGCTTTGGCCTTCCATGCGGTCCAGACCGGAGGCACTTTTTTCAGTACCGCTTCGGCCTGTTCTTCGCTGTCGAAGGCGCAGAACACGCAAGCACCAGAGCCAGTCATCCTGGCATCACCGTAAGCCCCCAGCCATTCTACCGCCTCGGCTACCGGCGGGAACAGGCGGGTGGCCACCTGCTGCAAGTCGTTTTTCCCGAAACCCTTTGCGTTGCCGAAGCTCTGCAGGTGTCTGGAAAAGTCCGACATTATGACGGCAGGGGTGTCTCTTGTCAAATGTTCGGAGGTAAAAATTTTTGCTGTCGGAACGGCAACGCCGGGCTCGATGACCACATACCAGCCCTCCGGCCCGGCGACCGGCTGCAGCGCCTCCCCCACCCCTTCGGCGAAGGCGGTTTCGCCGAAAATGAAGAAGGGAATGTCCGCCCCGAGCGGCAGGCCGAGGTCCATCAGTTCCTGCTTGTCCAGTCCGGCCTTCCACAGCCGGTTCAGCGCCATCAGCGTGGTGGCCGCGTCCGAGGAGCCGCCGCCCACCCCGCCGCCCATGGGCAGGATCTTGTCGATTTCGATATCCACGCCGGGCGGCAGCCGGCCCGTGCGGCGCTGCACCTCGGCCTGCAGCAGCTTCGCGGCACGGATGATCAGGTCCTGCTCTTCCGGCACGCCCGGCACCTCGTTCACGCGCCGCAGCCGGCTGTCTTCACGCAGGGTGAAATGCAGGGTGTCGCTGCGGTCGATCAGCTGGAAGGCGGTCTGCAGCAGGTGGTAGCCGTCGGCGCGGCGGCCGGTGACGTGCAGGAACAGATTGAGTTTGGCCGGGGCCGGGCAGTTCTTGAGGCTAGTCATTTGGCGGCATCGATGACGACGCGGATCGTGATGTCGGAGACGGGGCCGCTGGCGGCGCGCTCGGCGTCGATGCGGCGCGGGCGCGGCGGATTGCTGTCCGGCTGCCAGGACACGAAGCTCAGTTGCCAGCCATCCTGCGTGGTGACGGTGCTGTGGGCCGCGCTGGCCGTGAAGCGCTGGCCTTTGGCATCGATGGCATGGCCCTGCAGCCATTCGCGCAGGCCGGATACCGGCAGCGGCCAGCCCAGCGCCTGCGCACTCAGCTCGTCGATGCTGGCGGCGCGGCGCGGCGGCTTGTTGTCGCCTTCGCTCAGCACCGCTTCTTCCGGCGTGACGGCGATTTTCGCGACCGTGCTGCCGAGAGGGGTGGACAGTTCGATATCGGTGCGGCTGGCGGTCTGGCGCCACTCGAAGTTCACGGTGACGGAACCGGGCGTGCCGTCGCGCGTATAGGTGGCGGACATTTTGCCGCTCAGCGACAGGGCTTCGCTATAAGCTGCGACCGGCGCAGTGGAGACGGGACCGTTGCTGCTGCCGGTGGCGGCGCAGCCTGCCAGCAGCGCAGCAGTGAATGGAATGAGTGCGAGATGTCGTTTGATCATAAGCTGGTGTTGAGGCGCGCCAGCGTGCTGCGCAGCGCGTCATTTTTCGGGTCCTTTGCGCTCGCTTCGCGCCACAGTTTTTCGGCGCCGGCCTTGTCGCCCTTGTGCCAGAGCACTTCGCCCAGGTGCACCGCAATTTCGGGGTCGCTGCGCAGCGCGTAGGCCTGGCGCAGCATGGTTTCCGCTTCCTTCAGGCGGCCCAGGCGGAACTGTACCCAGCCCATGCTGTCCATGATGTAGGGATCGCCCGGCGCCATCTTGAGCGCCTTGTCGATCAGCTCATAGGCTTCGTTCAGGCGCACGCCCCGCTCCGCCAGCGAGTAGCCCAGGGCGTTGTAGGCGTGGTGGTTGTCCGGCACCACGGCCATCACCTTGCGCAGGGCCTGCTCCATTTCCTCGGTCTTGCCCATCTTTTCCGCCGCCAGCGCGAAGTCGTACAGCAGGTCGGGGCTTTCGGGGAAGCGGCCCACAGCATCGGACAGCAGCATGAAGGCTTCGCCGCTGCGGCCTGCATCGCGCAGCAGCTGGCCTTCGGTCTGCAGCAATTCCGCCTGTTCGGCAGGATCGGCCGCCGTGATGTCGTGCAGCTGCTTGATGGCGTCGTCCGTATTGCCCTTGCGCGCAATGAGATGGGCGCGCTTGACGCGGGCCGTGAACCAGAGCCGCGCATCATCGCTGTCGATGCGGTCGATCAGGGCCAGCGCGCCATCGAGGTCGCGCCTTTCTTCGGCAATCTGCGCCAGGAGCAGCAGCGCCTTGGAAGGATCGCGCTCGCCGTCCGGGCTCTTTTCGAGCACGGCCACATAGCGCTTGAAATAGTCTTCCGCGCGCGCCATGTCGCCGGACTGCATGGACATGATGCCCAGCGCGTACAGCGTGCCCGCGTTATCGGGCTGCTCCTTCAGCAGCGTTTCGAACTGCGTGCGCGCCTTGTCATACTGCTTCTGTTCCACCAGCATGCGCGCCCAGGCGGCGCGCACTTCCTTCGCATGCGGGTTCCGTTCCAGGAAGCCGGAAAACAGGCGGTTGGCCGCATCCACGTCCTGCAATACCTGCGCCATCGTCAGCACGGCCAGCTCGGATTCGGGACGCAGCTCCAGCGCGCGGCGCGCCTCGGCCACGGCGCGCTCGTTGTCGCCCGCCGCATAAGCGCCCTGCGCCAGCACCAGGTGCGCCTCCATCGTGCTGCCGTAGGGAGCCACCACGCGGTCCATCAGCGCGAAGGCGGCCGCCTTGTCGCGGGCGCGCAGCAGGAACTGCTGCATCTGGAACATCACCACGCCGCGCGCCACGGCCGGTGCGGCTTTCAGGCGTTCGGCAAACACGGCTTCCGATTCGGCCAGGTCGTCGCCCAGCACCGAGAAGCCGAGGAAGTATTGCGCTGCTTCGTCCGAGTCCGGCGCCAGTTCGCGCCACAAGCGAATGGCGGCCAGCGCCTCATTGCCCTGCTTCGCGGCCAGCGCCATCTCGGCCGAGCGGCGCGCCAGGCGCGGATCGCGCGTCTGCTGCGCCAGCACCATCATGCTGACGTAGGCGCTTTGCCACTGGCCGCGCTTGAAATCCAGTTCCGCCTTGGTCAGTTTGTAGAACAGGTCACTGGTCAGTTCGACCGGCGGCAGGGTTTCGCCCTGCGGATGCAGGGTGGCGGCGAGCGAATCTGCCGCATTCGTGCCGGCGGCCGGCGGCGTTTCGGCCGGAGGCGCTTCCGGCGCGTTCTGTTTTGGCGGCGCAACAGCGCACGCGGACAGCAGGGCCGACAGGGTTACAATGGCGAATGCGTTTTTCAAGGGCTTGATCCTGCAAAGTTCGGCTCAAGACCTGATTCTACGCCAAGCCGCCATTTGCGTCCCCACTGAGCCACACATGCCAGAATTACCAGAAGTTGAAGTCACCCGGCGCGGCGTTGCGCCCCATATCGAAGGCCGTTCCGTGCGCGAGCTGGTGCTGCGCCGCGACGGCCTGCGCTGGCCGTTTCCGGCGGGGCTGCCGGCGGCGCTGAAGGGTCGCACCATCGGCGCCACGGGACGGCGCGGCAAATACCTGCTGATTCATTTCGAACATGGCACGCTGATCGTCCACCTCGGCATGTCCGGCCACTTGCGCGTGCTGCCGCCGGGCATACCGGCCGAAAAGCATGACCACGTCGATCTTGTGGTCGAGGATGCAGGCGGGCTGCAGGTGCTGCGCATGACGGATCCGCGCCGCTTCGGCGCCGTGCTGTGGCACGCAAACGAAGATGGCGAACTGGAAGAACACGTGCTGCTGCGCGGCCTCGGGGTGGAACCGCTGGGCGCCGAATTCAGCGGCGAGCTGCTGTACCGCGAATCGCGCACGCGCAGCGCCGCCATCAAGCAGGTGCTGCTGGCAGGCGACATCGTGGTTGGGGTGGGCAATATCTACTGCTCGGAGAGCCTGTTCCGCGCCGGGATCAATCCGCGCACGCCGGCCAACCGCATCAGCCGCGCGCGCTACGACAAGCTGGCCGCCGCCATCCGTGAAGTGCTGGCGGAAGCCATCGTGCAGGGCGGCAGCACGCTGCGCGACTTCATCAGCGTGAACGGCCAGTCGGGCTACTTCCAGCAATCGTATTTCGTGTACGACCGCGCTGGTGTACCGTGCCGTGTCTGCGGCAATCCGGTACGCCAGGTGAAGCAGGGGCAGCGCTCCACCTTCTACTGCGTAAGCTGCCAGAAATAGGGGAACTACTGCATGATGGTCCGGGATCTCGAACACTACAGCGCATGGCGGCAAGGCGTGGTGGCCGCACTCCAGAATTACCGCAGCTGGGTGACGGCGGCCGAGCTGTCCGATGGCGCCACCGAGCAGCGCCTGGCGCGCACCCTGGCGCGGCTGGGCGACGACAAGCTGTCGGTGGCTTTCGTGGCGGAGTTCTCGCGCGGGAAGTCGGAACTGATCAACGCCATCTTCTTCGCCGGCTATGGCCAGCGCATCCTGCCCTCTTCCGCCGGCCGCACCACCATGTGCCCGACGGAGCTGCTGTATGACCCGGCCTGGCCGCCTTCGCTGCGCCTGCTGCCGATTGAAACGCGCGCCGAAAACCTCTCCACCAGCGACTACCGCGAGGACGATGCCGCATGGACCGTGTTCCCGCTGAACCTGGATTCGGCCGAGGCAATGCACGAGATATTCCGCCAGGTGAGCCTCACGCGCCATGTGAGCGTGGAAGAAGCCACGCGCTACGGCCTGTATGACGCGGACGATCCGGACCTGCCGGTAACGCTGGACGAACAGGGCCGCGTTGAAATCTCGCGCTGGCGCCACGCCATCATCAACTTCCCGCACCCGCTGCTCAAGCAGGGGCTGGTGATACTGGATACGCCGGGCCTGAACGCCATCGGCACCGAACCGGAACTGACGCTGAACCTGATTCCGCATGCGCATGCCGTGCTGTTCATCCTCGCGGCCGACACCGGCGTAACGAAGAGCGATATCGAAGTCTGGCGCACCCATATCGGGGCCGGCGCCGGGCGCCTGGTGGTGCTGAACAAGATCGACAGCATGTGGGACGAGTTGCGCAGCGATGCCGAAGTGGCGGGCGAGATCGCGCGCCAGCAGGAGCATGCGGCGCACCTGCTCGGCCTGGAATCGCGCCAGGTGTTTCCCGTGTCGGCGCAGAAGGCGCTGGTGGGCAAGATCACGGGCGACGCGGAACTGCTGGAACGCAGCCGCCTGCGGGCGCTGGAAGATGCGCTGTTCAACGAGCTGATTCCGGCCAAGAAGGACATTATCCGCAAGCGCCTGGCGGAAGACCTGCAGTCGCTGAACACGGCGCAGCAGGCCATGCTGGGTTCGCGCATGCGCGGCATCGTGGAGCAGCTGCACGAACTGAAAAGCCTGCGCGGCAAGAACCAGAACGTGATCGCGCACATGATGCGGCGCGTGGAAGCGGAGAAGAAGGAGTTCGACGCCAACCTGTTCAAGCTGCAGGCCACACGATCGGTGTTCACGCGGCTCTCCACCGACCTTTACACCAGCATGGGCATGGACCTGCTGCGCGACCATGTGCTGGGCGTGCGCGACACGATGGCGCGCAGCCGCTTCTCGACCGGCATGCGCGATGCCGTGCGCACCTTCTTCGACGGCATTCACGCCGACCTGGACCAGTCGGAACGCAAGATCGAGGAGATCCGCGGCATGATGGATGCGATGTACCGCAAGTTCTCGGCGGAGAACGGCATTGCGCTGGCCATGCCCATGCCCTTCTCGCTGCTCAAGTACCGCGAGGAGATCGAGGACGTGGAAGCGGTCTACCACAAGCAGTTCGGCACGGCGACCTTGCTGATGACGAGCCGCGTGGTGCTGATGGAACGCTTTTTCGATTCGATTGCCTCCGCCGTGAAGCGCTGCTACAAGGCCGCCAATGCGGATGCGGAAGCCTGGCTGAAAGTGATCATGGCGCCGCTGGAAGCGCAGATCCGCCAGCACAAGGACCAGCTGAAGCACCGCCAGGCTTCGATCCAGCGCATCCATGATGCAACGGACAGCCTGGAACAGAAAATCGAAGCCTTCGAGACCAGCCAGGCGGCGCTGGAACAGCAGAAGGCAAGGCTGGCCGAACTGGCCGGCGCCATCAGTATCGCGATCAACGCCGAATTCGTGGCGCTGGACGCGGCAGCATAGGGAACCGTTTTGTCGTACGAAGATTTTGCAGACCCCAGTTTTTCGGCCGACCTGATCGGCTGGCAGAAACAGCACGGCCGCCATGCGCTGCCGTGGCAGAACACCCGCGATGCCTACCGCATCTGGCTGTCCGAGATCATGCTGCAGCAAACGCAGGTGTCGGCCGTGCTGGGCTATTACGCGCGCTTCCTGGAACGCTTCCCCACGCTGCAGGATCTCGCTGCGGCGCCCGTAGAGGACGTGATGGCGCAATGGTCCGGGCTTGGCTACTACACCCGGGCGCGCAACCTGCACAAATGCGCCCAGCGCGTGGTGGCGGAATATGGCGGCGTGTTTCCCTCCGATCCCGCCTTGCTGGCGGAACTGCCGGGCATCGGCCGCTCGACTGCCGCGGCCATTGCCGCCTTCTCCGCAGGCGCGCGCGCGGCCATCATGGACGGCAATGTGAAGCGGGTGTTCGCACGCGTGTTCGGCATCGACACGTATCCCGGCGAACGCAAGACCGAGGAAGCGATGTGGCGGCGTGCCGAAGCCCTGCTGCCGCACGAGGGCATCGAATCGTATACGCAAGGCCTGATGGACATGGGCGCCACGCTGTGCACGCGCAGCAGCCCGGATTGCGAGCGCTGTCCGATGCAGCCGCGCTGCGTGGCCTTCGCGACGCAACGCACCTCGGTGCTGCCGGTGCGGAAGCCGAAAAAGACCACACCGGAGAAGCAGACACTGATGCTGCTGATCGCGCACGAGGGACAAGTGCTGCTGGAGCAGCGCCCAGCGTCCGGCATCTGGGGCGGCTTGCTGTCGCTGCCGGAAGTGGGCGGCCATGCACCGGCTGATGAGGATGAGCCGCTGGAGGTGGACGAGGTGGCGGTGGCGCAAGCCGTGCAGCAGTTCGGCATCATGGAGTCGCAGGAGCGCCTGCTGCCGGTGACGCACGTGTTCACGCACTACAAGCTGCACATCACGCCGCTGCTGATTGCCCTGTCGGGCCGCAGTGCACTGGCCGCCGATGCGCGCTACATGTGGCTGGACACGGCGCGCATCGCCGACGCCGCCCTGCCAGCGCCGGTGAAGAAACTGCTGCTCGAACTGCTCGGCAACCGCGCCGATGCGCAGGCCCGCATGTTCTAGCCCAGCATCCTCGCCACCGTCAGCGCGGCGCTGAAGCTGACCAGCGACATTGCCGCTGCTGTCGCGACGAACCATTTGACGAGACGCATCTCCAGCGCGCCGATGTCCTCTTTCGTCGCGTAATTGGAGCGAATCACGGCCACGTCGGTCTCAAGCGCGGCGATGCGGCGTTCCATGCTGCTGCGCCATTCTGCGGTGGTGTCGTCCATTGTTCACCCAAGGTAGCGTCCGGCGGCGAATGCAACCATGCTCAGGCCCATTGCTGTCGCGAAGAACCAGCGGATCAGGCGGCCTTCGACAGCGGCCATCTGCGTTTCCAGCCGCGCGAGATCCTCTTTTGTTGCGTAGTTGGAACGAATGACTGCCACATCGGTCTCGAGCGAGCCGAGGCGGCGTTCGACGCTGTTGCGCCATTCGGAAGTGGTGTCGTCCATGATGCTTCATCATTGTCCGCGCAAGCGCGGGCGTCAAGCGCCACGCTTGAGGCCTTGATGAGGCTCACAGCTCTTCGAGAGAGTAGATGCGGTGGTGTTCGCGGATCGCGTAGCGGTCCGTCATGCCGGCGATATAGTCGGCGATGCGGCGCGCCTGCGCGGTGGCGTCGTGCGGCGCCACGCGGTAGTCCGGCGGCAGCAGCGAGGGCTCCTCGGTGAAGGCCTGGTACAGCTCGCGCACCATGCGGCTCGCCTTGTGCCGCATGCGGTTCACCTTGTAATGGCGGTAGAGGTTCTCGTACAGGAAGCGCTTCAGTTCCGTCGCATCCTTGCGCATCTGGTCCGAGAAGCGGATCAGCGGCGGCGACCGGCGCACATCGTCGATGTCCTTCGGTGCGGCTTCCAGGATGCGCTGGCCCGAAGTGACGATCAGATCATCGGCCAGCGCCGTGATCAGGCGGCGCAGCGTTTCGTAGATGGCGCGGCGGCCCGACAGGCCGGGGAAAATCGCCTGCACCTCGCGCCACAGGCGCGCGAAGAAGTCCACCTGCTCCAGCTGCGCAATGGTAATCAGGCCCGAACGCAGGCCGTCATCGATATCGTGGCTGTTGTAGGCGATTTCGTCGGCGAGGTTGGTCAGCTGCGCTTCCAGCGAAGGCTGGGTGCGGTCGATGAAGCGCTGCGCCACGTCGCCCAGCAGGCGTGCGTTGTTCAGGGAGCAGTGCTTCAGGATGCCTTCGCGTGTTTCGAACATCAGGTTCAGGCCATCGAAGGCGCCGTACTGCTCCTCCAGATGGTCCACCACGCGCAGGCTTTGCAGGTTGTGTTCGAAGCCGCCGTGCTCCTTCATGCATTCGTTCAGCACGTCCTGTCCCACATGCCCGAAAGGCGTGTGGCCCAGGTCATGCGCCAGCGCGATGGCTTCCACCAGGTCTTCGTTCAGGCGCAGGTTGCGCGCCAGCGAGCGGCCGATCTGCGCCACTTCGAGGCTGTGCGTGAGGCGGGTGCGGAACAGGTCCCCCTCGTGATTGAGGAAGACCTGGGTTTTGTATTCGAGCCGGCGGAAAGCCGTGGAGTGGATGATGCGGTCGCGGTCGCGCTGGAACTGGCTGCGCGAGGCGTGCGGCGTTTCGGGATAGCGGCGGCCGCGCCCTTTGTCCGAATGTGCGGCGTAGGGGGCGAGCGCTTCTTCCATTGCTTACTCCACACAGGCGGCCAAGGTGGCCAGCAACAGGTCCTGCGGCGCGGTCGTCACCACGGCGGCGCCGGCCGGTTTGAGCAGGATGAACTTGATCGCCCCGCCCTCGTTTTTCTTGTCCACTTCCATCAGTTCCAGCCAGCGCGCGGCGCCAAGGTCGGGCGCCTTGACCGGCAGGCCGGCCGCGGCCACCAGCTTGCGGATGCGCTCCACCGCCGCGGCATCGATAAAGCCCATGCGCTGCGACAGGTCGGCCGCCATCACCATGCCGCAGCCCACCGCCTCGCCGTGCAGCCAGGCGCCGTAGCCCATGCCGGCCTCGATCGCGTGGCCGAAGGTATGGCCGAAGTTGAGGATGGCGCGCAGGCCGCCCTCGCGTTCGTCCTGGCGCACGATGTCGGCCTTGATCTCGCAGGAGCGCGCAATCGCATACGCCAGCGCGCCCTTCTCGCGCGCCACCAGCGCCGCCATATTGGCTTCGATCCAGCCGAGGAATTCCGCGTCGATGATGCAGCCGTGCTTGATCACTTCGGCCAGGCCGGCCGCCAGCTCGCGCTGCGGCAGGGTTTGCAGCACCGAGGTATCGGCCACTACCGCCTTCGGCTGGTAGAAAGCGCCGATCATGTTCTTGCCCAGCGGGTGGTTGATGCCGGTCTTGCCGCCCACCGAGGAATCCACCTGGGACAGCAGCGTGGTGGGCACCTGGATGAAGTCCACACCGCGCATATAGGACGCCGCCGCATAGCCGGTCAGGTCGCCGATCACGCCGCCGCCGAGGGCGATCAGGGTGGTCTTGCGGTCGCACTTATGGGCCAGCAGCGCATCGAAGATCTGCATCAGGCTGGCCCAGTTCTTGTACTCCTCGCCATCCGGCAGCACCACGGTGATCACGTCCTTGCCGGCCGCGGCGAGCGGCGCACGCAGGCGCTCCAGGTAGAGCGGCGCCACGGTTTCGTTGGATACGATGGCAACCTTGTTGCCGCTCACATGGCGCAGCAGCTGGGCCGGATCATCCAGCTGAGCAGGGCCGATGGCGATGGGGTAGCTGCGCTCGCCCAGCTCGACGTTGAGGAGGATATTGGTTTGTTCGGTCATCGATGGTTCTGCCCTGGTGCTGCAGTCCGGCGCGGCCTGGCAGGCCAGGCTGTCCAGCTGGTTCAAGATTATCTGAACCATCGATTGTACGTTAGGCCGGCCGGTATCGACCACGAGATGCGCCATCCCGAGGTACAGCGGCTCGCGCTGGGCCAGCAGTTCTTCCAGTTTTCTGCGGGGATCGGCGGTCTGCAGCAGCGGGCGGTTCTTGTCGTGGCTGGTGCGGTGCAGGATGCTGTTGATGGTGGCGCGCAGGTAAACGACGGTGCCGCGCGACTGCAGCAGCGCGCGGCTGTCGGGATTCAGGATGGCGCCGCCGCCGGTCGCCAGCACAATGCCGTCCTGGGCGCACAGGTCGCGGATAACATCCGCTTCCCGGCGGCGGAAACTGGCTTCACCCTCGATTTCGAAAATCCATGGAATCGAGGCGCCGGTGCGCGCCTCGATTTCGTGGTCCGAATCGACGAAGCGCAATCCCAGCTTGCGGGCGAGCATACGGCCTATCGTCGTCTTGCCCGCCCCCATCAGTCCTACAAGGTACACATTCTGCATTCAGTCAGCTTAGTTTGGATCCGTACAGGTGGCTGCGGTCCCGTAAGGGCTGATTGCGCCCGGAGGACTCACGTTCCTATTAGTATAATCCGCCGACAGGCCGATCAGCTGAACAAATCCCACATAACGCGCTTCCGTGCCCGCCGTCTGGCCGGTAATCGTGAGGTCGGCGTTGACCCAGTAAGCGCGGTCTTTCGGGTAGGTAAGCGACACAATGGCACGGCCGCCGGCGTCGGTAGTGCCGCTGGACGTCACCGTGACCGGAATCCCCGGATCGAGGCGGCCGTTGCCGTTGATGTCCTTCACCGCCGACACGATGCCGCTGCCGTCGGTATCCTCGTTGGCACACGCGGGTGCGCTGAACACCGGCGACCAGGGTCCATCCGGTTCGGCATAGGCCATGGTGCCCTTGAAGTAGAAGCGCGGACGGATCGACGCCGTCACGTTCACACCGGCTTTCGCATTGCCGGCGGCATCCGTTACCACCACCGTGTAGTCGCGGCGATAGGTCGTTGCGTCCGGCGTCAGTACCGTGTTGCCGGTACCGGCCGAAATGAACAGTGCTTTCTGGCCCACCGTCAGGCTGACAATTGCCGAAGCGTTGGAGCCGCCCTGGATCTGCGCGCGGACCTTCACGCCATCGGCGGCGCTGGACGAAGTGCCGGCGATGTAGGACACGGTGGCGGCACCGTCGCTGCCCGTCAGCACGACCGCAGGCTGGGTCAGCGTGCCGCCGGTCGGGTCGCTGACGATGGTGAAGGCCACGGGCGCATTTTTCACCAGGTTATTGGCCGCAGTACCGTCGCGCACCACGGCGCGAATCGCCGCCTGCTGGCTGGTGCTGCCTGGCGCATTGGCGCCCACTACGGAAGGATCGGCCTGTGCGATCACCGTGGCGGTGGCCAGCAGCGGGGCTACAAATTCCACGACTCCTTGCGCCGTCGCGTTGTTCGCGGTCGTGGTTGCGGTCAGGGTCGCCACGCCGGGGCTGGTGGCGCTGACATAGGCGGTCGCATTGCCCGATGCCAGCGGAATCGCCACCGTCAGCGGCGTCGAACAGGCTGCATTGCTGTACACGGTGCCGCGCGAGGAGCTCACGGTCACGCTGCCGCCGGTCGGGGTGCCGCCGGCATCGCTGTGGATCGCTACCGGGTGGCACTGGTTGATTGCAGCAGTCGCCTGCACGGCGCCGCTGCCATTGACTACCGCCACCGTGAAGTTGGTATTGCTGACATTGATACCTGCGGTGGACGTCTCGCCCATCGAGCTGACCGTGATGGTGTCGGCGCCGGCTGTGGCGGCCGAATAGCTCAGCGTGAGCTGGCCGGCGGAGTTGGTCACGGCAGCACCGCCGCCTTTTACGCTCAGCTGGTTGCGCGCTGCGCTGAAGGTAACAGCCTTGCCGACCAGGGCATTGCCTGCGGAATCCACCAGCTTGACGGTAACGTCCGTGCTGGTGCCCACGCTGACCGAGCTGCTGGCATTGACCTGCACCTGGGTACCCACCACGCTCACCTGCGCCGTCACCGGCTCCAGGCCCGCAATGGTTGCCGTCACCTTGATGACGCGCGAACGCGCGTCGTTGCCGGTGCTGAGCTTCTCGGTCACGCGGCCGGCGGCATCGGTAATGCGGGTGCCGGCGGTCAGGCTGCCGGAATCGGCCGCCAGGTCCACTTTCACGTTCGGCATCACGGTGTTGTTCGAATCCTTGACGAGGGCCGTTACCGTCACTTCCGAACCGGCGGCGCCGGACGACTGCAGTGTGCCGGAATCGGTGGTCAGCGTCAGCGTCTGGCTGGCCGCCACCACATTCACCTTCACTTCGTTCGAGTTCACGCCGCCCGCGCTGGCGCTGATGGTGATGGTGCGCGGTGCCGGATTGCCCTTGGTGTTGATCTTTTCGGTGACGATGCCGTTGGCATCGGTGGTGCGCGTGGTGTTGCTGATATTGCCCGAATCCGCCTTGAAGCTCACGGTCTGGTTTGGCAGCACATTGTTGCTGCCGTCCTTGACCACGGCGGTCAGGGTCACTTCGGTGCCGTCCAGGCCCGATGAAGGCATGGTGGCGGCGCTGGCCGTCAGCACCACGCTCGCGACCTTGGCCGCCGGCGTCACGCCGCCAGGACCGGTGCCCGGCGAACCGCCGCCGCCGCCGCAGGCTGCCAACAGGCCGGCGCAGGCGAAAGTGCCCAGCCAGCCGCCCAGTTTTCGGAACAAGTGCTTCTCGGTAGTCATCTCGTATTACCCTTATTGTTAGAGCTGAATTCTGCTTGTCTCAGCGCGCGCTGAGACGTTCGGCGACGATTTTCGGCGTGATGAAGACCAGCAGCTCGGTCTTGTCGTCAGTGCGCGCGGTATTGCGGAACAGGTAGCCCAGCACCGGCACGTCGCCCAGCAGCGGCACCTTGGTTTCCGTGCTGCGCTGCGTCTGCTGGTAGATACCGCCCAGCACCACGGTGCCGCCGTTTTCCACCATCACCTGCGTTTTCACGTGCTTGGTGTCGATCGCGAAACCGGCGCGGGTTTCCTGGCCCACGCTGTCCTTGTTCACGTCCACATCGATCACCACATTGCCGTCCGGCGTGATCTGCGGCGTCACTTCGAGGCGCAGGTTGGCCTTGCGGAACACGATGGAGGTGGCGCCGCTGCTGGTCGCCACCTGGTAAGGCAGTTCCAGTCCCTGCTCGATGGTGGCCACTGCCTTGTCGGCGGTCACCACGCGCGGGCTGGAGATGATCTTGCCCGTGCCATCCGCTTCCAGCGCGGACAGTTCCAGGTTAAGGAAGCGGTTCGCCGCAGCATTGAACAGGCTGACCGCCAGGTTGCCCGCCGCCGCGCCGTTGATGGGCGCTGCCGGCAGGTCGATCATGGTGGTGTTGGTGTAGCCGTCGCCGTTGTCGGGCGTCTGGCCCGTGACCTGGCCAATGCCGGTCAGGTTGCCGCCCAGGCCGATGCGGGTATTGCCGCCTCCGAGCGCCCAGCCGCTGTCGCCGCCGCGCAGGGTACGCAGGTCGGCGAAGCCCAGCTTCGCGCCCAGGTTGCGGGTAAAGCCGTCGTTCGCTTCCACGATGCGCGCCTCGATCAGCACCTGCTTGGTGGCCACGTCCGTTTTCTGGATCAGGCGGCGCACGTCCTCGATCTTGGAGGCGATGTCAGTCACGAACAGCTGGTTGGTGCGCGGCTCGATGATCGCGCTGCCGCGGCGCGACAGGATGCGGTTCTTGGAATCGGCGCCGCCTTCCAGGCCGAACACGGTCTTGAAGGATTCAGCCTTCTGGTAATTGAGCTGGAAGATTTCGGACTTGAGCGGCTCCAGGTCGGCGATCTGGGCGCGCTGCTCCAGCTCCAGCTTTTCCTTGGTCAGCAGCTCTTCCTTCGGCGCGATCCAGATCACGGAGCCGTTCTTGCGCATGTCCAGGCCCTTGGCCTGCAGCACCACGTCCAGCGCCTGGTCCCACGGCACTTCCTTCAGGCGCAGCGTCAGGTTGCCCGTCACGCTGTCGCTGGTGATGATGTTCAGGCCCGAGATATCGGCAATCGCCTGGAGCGCGGCCCGCACTTCCACGTTCTGGAAATTGAAGGACAGTTTCTCGCCGCGGTAGCCCTGCGTGCCCTGGGTCAGCTTGTTCGGGTCTTCCTTGATCGGCTTCACGTCCACCACCAGCTGGGTATCGCTCTGGTAAACGCTCTGCTCCCACAGGCCCTTCGCTTCGATATTCATGCGCACGTTGTCGCCCTGCGGCACGGTGGTGATCAGCGACACGGGAGTGCCGAAGTCGGTCACGTCGAGGCGGCGGCGCAGGGTTTCGGGCAGGCCGGTCTTCAGGAAATCGACAACCACGCCGGTCGCGGTCTGGCGCACGTCAACTGCCACCTGGCTGTTCGGCAGGTCCACCACGATGCGGCCTTCGCCATTGCTGCCGCGGCGGAAATCGAGATCGCGCAGCTGCTGCTTCGCGGGCGGGGCCACGGGGGCGGCGGCCTGCACCGGCAGGCCGCGCGCATCCACGGCGGTGGCCAGGCCGCCGGAACCGTCGATGGTGAGGATCACGGCATTGCCATCGATCGCGGTCGCGTAATTCAGGCTGCGTTTCAGGTTGAACACCAGGCGCGAACGTTCGCCGGCCTGCACCACGTTCACCGAGCGCAGCTCGCCCAGGTCCATCTCCTGCGTGGTCTTGCCGGTGCCGTTGCTGGTGGCGCCGAAGTCGAGCGCAATGCGCGGCGGATTGGTGATGGCAAAGCCGATCGGCAGTTTTTCCGGCGCATTCTTCAGCGCGATCTTCACGATCACATTCGACCCTTGCTGATTGGCCGTCACCGATTCGATCGTATTGCCTTGCTGCGCATGCGCCAGCAAGGCGGTGCCCGCCAGCGCCAGCGCGGCGCTCAGCTGGCGCAAGCCCCGCGTCAGGGTTCCGATGGCAATCATTGCGTACTCTCCTTGCTATCCTGCAGTTCCAACTTCGACATGCGCTCGACCCAGTCGCCGGCCGCATCTTGTACTACTTCCTTGACGTTCACCGCATCTTCGGTGATCGAGGTGATCTGGCCGAAGTTCTGGCCCAGGTACTGGCCGGCACGCACCTGGTACACCGAGCGGTCCACCTGCAGCAGGGCGAACATGGCGCCGCCTTTCTGCAGCGTGCCCACCATCTTCATGGTATCGAGCGGGAAGCCCTCGAGGAATTCCTTGCGGCGGCCCGTATCGGGCTGCAGGCCGCCGCCGGGGCGGGCCCTGGCCAGTTCGGCCAGCAGCTTGTTCGGGCTGAAGGGATCGGGCGCATCCGCCGAGGCATAGGCGAAAGGTACGAAGGTCTTCGGTTCCTGCAGCGGCTTGACGGAGGGGCGGGTCTGGCTGTCCACCTGCTTCATCCACTGCCGCACTTCCTGCACATCGCTGTCGCCGCATGCGCTCAGCAGCAGCACGCACAGCACGAGGGCGAGCTTCTTCATTTCTTCGCCCCTTTCTTCTTGTCGGCCGCGGCCTTGCGCTGCGCCAGCACTTCATCCTGGTCCAGGTAGCGGAAGGTCTTGGCCACGGCGTCCAGCGTCAGCGTGCCGTCCTTGCCGGCCACCAGCGCCATATTGTTCAGGGTGACGATGCGCGGCAGGTTCGCCATATCGCCCGCGAAGGCGCCGATGTCGTGGTAGTTGCCGGTCACCTTGATATCGATGGGCAGCTCGGCGTAGTAGTCCTTGACCACGACCTGCCCCGGCTTGAACAGCTCGAACTGCAGGCCGCGGCCCAGGCCCGCCTGGTTGATGTCGGACAGCAGCGCCGCCATCTCGGCCTTGCTCGGCAGCTGCTTCTCCAGCCGCACCACATACTGGTCCACCTGGGCCTTCTGTTTGATGAGGGCATCGAGGTTCGCCGCCTGCGCCGTCTTGATCTGGTATTCGTCGCGCAGCTGCTGCTCTTTTGCAGCACCCGCTTCCTGCTCCTCGAACTGGCCGCTCCAGTACAGGAGGTGGCCCAGCACCACCACGGCCACGGCCACGCCGATGCCGCACATGATGCGCGGCGCCAGCGGCCACTGGCCGGGGTGCACGCCGTTCAGGCCGCGGAACTGGGACGCGAAGTCTTCTGCCAGCTGTTTGATATCGATCGCCATATGCCTTCCTCAGCCCTGTGCCGCAGGCTTGGCGCCCGGTTTTGCGTCGTCCGGCGGCGCGTCCTTGTCGCGCGGACGCTTGATGCCGACGATGAGATTGAATTCAACGACCTTCTTCGCCGTCTTGCCCTGGCCAAGGTTGGAGGAACGCACCTCGATCAGGTCCGGCCGCTCCAGCCAGGGCGACGCGCTGGACAGGTTGCGCAGCAGTTCGGACACGCGCTCCTGCGACTGCGCGTAGCCGCCCACGGTGACGCGCTGGCCGTCCTGCTTGAATTGCTTGAGGTAGACGCCGGCGGGGGTCTGCTTGACCAGTTCATCGAGCAGGTAGACCGGCTGGTTGCGGTCGCCCTGCAGGTCTTCCACCGCCTGCTGGCGCGCCTTCAGCGCCTCGATTTCCTGTTTCAGCGTGGCGATCTGCGCGATCTTCACATCCAGCGCCTTGATGGACGACTGCAGCACTTCATTGCGCTCGTTCTGCACGGCGATGGCGCGCGCGTTATACAGCCCGACCAGCAGCACGATGCCGGCGCCGACCACGCCCGACAGCACCAGCAGCGCGATGAAGGCCGCCTTGCGCTGCTTGCGCTTCTCTTCGCGGTGCGGCAGGAGGTTAATGCGTATCATCAGCCGAACCTCCGCAGCGCCAGGCCGCAGGCCACGAGATAGGCCGGCGCGTCGGCGCGCAGCTGGCTCTCGCGCACCCCGGCGCCCAGCTGCATGCCCTTGAACGGCGAAATCACGGCGCTGGAAATGCGGGTGCGGTTGGCGATGATGTCGAGCAGGCCGGGCAAGGCAGCGCAGCCGCCCGCCAGGTAGATCTGGTCGATCTTCGTATACGGGGTTGAAGTGAAGAAGAACTGGATGGCTCGCGTGACTTCCAGCGCGGCGCTTTCCAGGAAAGGCTGCAGCAGTTCCAGCGCATAGTTTTCCGGCAGGTCGCTGGTCTTCTTGCGCGCTTCCGCTTCTTCAAAGGCCAGGCCATAGGCGCGCACGATATCCTGCGTCAGCGAGTTGCCGCCGAAAGGCTGCTCGCGCTCATACACGGTCATACCGTCCAGCATCACCGAGATATGCGTGACCTGTGCGCCCACCTGGAACAGGGCGATCACCTGCCCGGCGCCGCTCTCCGGCAGCTGGGCGATCACGCGGTCCAGCGCGGCGCGCGCGGCGTAGGACTCGATGTCCATCACGGATGCCTTCAGGCCGGAGGCTTCGGCCACGGCGACGCGGTCCTCCACCTTCTCGCGGCGGGCAGCGGCCAGCATCACTTCCACGTCATCGGCCGAATTGGCGACGGGGCCGATCACGTCGAAGTCCAGGCTCACTTCATCGAGGGCGAAGGGAATATACTGGCTCGCTTCGGATTCCACCTGCACTTCCAGCTGCTCTTCCGACAGGCCAGCTGGAAGCACGATCTTCTTTGTGATCACCGATGCCGGCGGCATGCCGAGGGCAACATGGCGCGCCCGCGTGCCGCTCTTCTTCAGCACGCGGCGTACGGCGTCCACTACCTGGTCGAGGTTCTCGATATTGCCATCGGCCACAGCGCCGCGCGGCAAGGCCTCGCTGGCGTAGCGTTCAAGGCGAATGCCGTCCTTGCCGGCATCGGCCAGCTCCACGAGCCGCACGCCCGACGAACTGATATCCAGTCCGACCAGCGGCGCCTTCCCGCCGCCGAGCAGGACTTTCAAATCAGGCATCATGACAAGAGAACCAAGTAGGTTGACATAGTAGAAATCGTTTTAAAACCTGTACTTAGGTCGCAAAAATGAGACAGTACATTAGATGCTAGCGCTATAGCCGAGTGCGTGTAAAGGTATTTCTGAAGGGCACTATTAGCGTCCTGTGCGGCTTTCGCCACACTATTTTTGACATCTCGTGTCCCGGAAAACAACTGTATTGTTACGTTATTCACGAACAATTTTTAACTTTCCCCCTGCTATCCGCTGCGCGCCGCGGCCAATTGCGCTCGCTTATAATGCCCAGCATCAAATCCCCGAAAGTGACGTCCCCGCATGACTGCTAATAACAACACGCCCGCCGGCAAGCACGCTCCCAAGAACATTCTGCTGATGGCCCTGGCCTCCCTGGTGGGCCTGGTGCTGGTGGGGCTGCTGCTCATCGTGTTCGGGCTGGCCCTCGCCTATCCCAACCTGCCTTCGCTGGACACCCTCACCGACTACCGGCCCAAGATGCCGCTGCGGATCTTCTCGGCCGACAATGTGCTGATCGGCGAGTTCGGCGAAGAGCGCCGCAACCTGGTCCACATCAAGGACATCCCGGACGTCATGAAGAAGGCTGTGCTGGCCATCGAGGACGACCGCTTCTACGAGCACGGCGGCCTGGATTACTGGGGCATCCTGCGCGCCATGGCGCACAATGCGACCGGCGGCGCACGCCAGGGCGCGTCCACCATCACGCAGCAGGTGGCGCGCAACTTCTTCCTGTCCAGCGAACAGACCTTCAAGCGCAAGGCCTACGAAGCGCTGCTGGCCTGGAAAATCGAACAGAACCTCACCAAGGACCAGATTCTTGAGGTTTACATGAACCAGATCTACCTGGGGCAGAGGGCTTACGGCTTCTCTTCGGCGGCACAGATCTATTTCGGCAAAAATCTGAAAGACATTAGCATCGCCGAAGCGGCCATGCTGGCCGGCCTGCCCAAGGCGCCTTCCGCCTACAACCCGGTGGTGAACCCGAAACGCGCGCGTACCCGCCAGCAGTACATCCTTCAGCGCATGGCGCAGCTGGGCTATATCACCCCGGCCCAATATGAAGCAGCCAAAAAAGAGGAGCTGAAGGTCAAGACCGACAGCAGCGAATTCGGCGTGCACGCGGAATATGTTGCAGAAATGGCACGCCAGCTGGTCTACGAGCAGTTCAAGGAAGACACCTATACGCGCGGCCTGAATGTATTCACCACCATCACCAAGGCCGACCAGGACGCCGCCTACCTGGCGCTGCGCAAGGGCGTGATGGACTACGAGCGCCGCCACCCCTACCGCGGTCCGGAAGCCTATGTGGACCTGCCGTCCAACAAGGCCGAGGTGGACGAAGTGATTGAAACCGAACTGGCCGAGCATCCGGACAGCGACGATATCGTGGCGGCGATGGTGCTGTCGGCCTCCCCGTCGAAGGTGACGGCGGTGACGGCGTCCGGCGAGGAAATCGCGATTACCGGCGCGGGCCTGGACATGGGCAAGTCCTGGCTGTCCGAAAAGGCGGCGCCGAACAAGCGCATCCGCCGCGGCGCCGTGATCCGGGTGACGCAGGAAGGCAAGGACTGGCAGATCACGCAGATGCCGGAGATCGAATCGGCCTTCGTGGCGGCCAGCACCGAGGATGGCGCGATCAAGGCCATGGTGGGCGGCTTCGACTACAACCGCAACAAGTTCAACCACGTGACGCAGGCGTGGCGCCAGCCGGGTTCCTCGTTCAAGCCATTTATCTATTCGGCTTCGCTGGAACGCGGCCTGTCGCCGGCGACCATGATCAACGACGCGCCGATTTCCTTCGATGCGGGCCAGACCGGCGGTCAGGCCTGGGAGCCGAAGAACTACGACGGCAAGTATGAAGGCCCGATGACGATGCGGCGCGGCCTGACGAAATCGAAGAACATGATTTCGATCCGCATCCTGCACAAGATCGGCGCCAGGTACGGCCAGGAATATTCAACGCGCTTCGGCTTCGAGGCCGACAAGAACCCGCCCTACCTGACGCTGGCGCTGGGCGCGGGCGCCGTGACGCCGC
The DNA here is from genome assembly GCF_045984285.3 of Pseudoduganella rhizocola. Taxonomy (NCBI): domain Bacteria; kingdom Pseudomonadati; phylum Pseudomonadota; class Betaproteobacteria; order Burkholderiales; family Oxalobacteraceae; genus Pseudoduganella; species Pseudoduganella rhizocola. The sequence continues at coordinate 54,330 of NZ_JBJQIK030000011.1, read as the reverse complement.
TGCAGATGGCAGGGGCCTATGCCGTGTTTGCGAATGGTGGCTACAAAGTCTCGCCCTACCTGATCTCCAAGGTGACGGACGCCAGCGGCCGCGTGCTGTCGCAGGCAGCGCCGGACCGTGCGGGCGTGGAAGCCAACCGCGTGATCGACGAGCGCAATGCCTTCCTGATGGACAGCATGATGAAGGACGTGGTGCGTTTTGGCACGGCGACCAAGGCGCTGTCGCTGAAGCGTCCGGACATCGCGGGCAAGACCGGCACCACCAATGATTCGGTGGACGCCTGGTTTGCGGGCTACCAGCCGAAGGTGGTGGGTGTGGCGTGGATCGGCTACGACCAGCCGAAGAACCTGGGCAACCGCGAAACCGGCGGCGGCCTGGCGCTGCCGATCTGGATCAGCTATATGCAGAAGGCGCTGAAGAATGTGCCGGTGGAGGAGCGCGTGGTGCCGGACGGCGTGATCCAGGTGGATGGCGAGTACTACTACGCCGAGAACCCGCCGGGCACCGGCGTGCAGAGTCTGGAAGGCAACGCCCGCGGCACCCCGGAACAGGAAAAAGCCCGCGACGCCGTCAAAAACGAGCTGTTCTAAAGAAACGTTGCTCAAAAATTGGGGACAGACCCGGATTTTGAAAATCCGGGTCTGTCCCCAATTTATTTGCAACTTTTTTTAGGGAGCAATGATTACGGGGGAGCCGCCAGATTGTTCGGTGGCGATCTGGGACAGGGCTGCGAACAGCTCGCTGCTGTCGCGCGTGTTGAGCCATTTGCCGTCCACGTGCCGGTAGTGGAAGCCGCCGGAACGGGCCGCCACCCACAGCTCCTGCATCGCCGCCTGGCTGTTGACGATGACCTTGGAGCCGTTGTGCAGGAACTCGATTTCCAGCACGTTGCCGTTGCGGCTGCACTCGGCATCGATCCGGTCCTGATCGTTGAGCTGGTCGATGGCGTGCTCGATGGCGGCCAGCGTGGCATCGGCCAGGTCCAGGAATTCGGTTTCGGTCATGCTACACTCCAAGATAATCTGTTCAAACCGTGATTCTAATCGTGAAGTCCTCTTTTGCGCTGCCCGCCATCGTTGTCCTGACCGCCATGCTATCCGCCTGCGGCCAGACTGGTCCTCTGTATCTGCCCAAACCGCCGGCAAAACCGGCGTCGGCTAACGAGCTGGGCAAACCGGGCGTTGCGCCTGCTTCGGCGCCCGTCCCTTCGACCCCTCCAGCCTCCCAACAGTAATTTATGCCTCACTTCGAATACCAGAACGGCGTGCTGCACGCCGAAGGCGTTGCGCTGACCGCCATCGCCGAACAATATGGCACGCCTGCCTACGTCTATTCCAAAGCCCAGCTGCTGGAAAATTTCGCCGCCTACGCTGACGCCGTCGCCGGCCGCGATGCGCTGGTCTGCTATGCCATGAAGGCGAACTCGAATCTCGCCATCCTTGACCTGCTGGCGCGCAAGGGCGCCGGCTTCGACATCGTGTCCGGCGGCGAGCTGCTGCGCGTGATTGCCGCGGGCGGCGATCCGAAGAAAGTGATCTTCTCCGGCGTCGGCAAGACCGTGGACGAGATGCGCCTGGCGCTGCAACACGACATCCTGTGCTTCAACGTGGAATCCATCCCCGAGCTGCACCGCCTGAACGAAGTGGCCGGCGCCGCCGGCAAGAAAGCGCGCGTTTCCCTGCGCGTGAATCCGAACGTGGACGCCAAGACCCACCCGTATATCGCCACCGGCCTGAAAGCCAATAAATTCGGCGTGGCCTTCAGCGATGCGCTGGACACCTACCGCGTTGCGGCCAAACTGCCGAACCTCGACGTATCAGGCATCGACTGCCATATCGGCTCCCAGCTGCTGGACGATGCGCCGCTGCTGGAAGCGCTGGACAAGCTGATTGAGCTGATCGACACGCTGGGCGCCGAAGGCATCCACCTGCACCATCTCGATATCGGCGGCGGCATCGGCATCGACTACGGCAACGGCGAAGGCTCGCCGGTTGCCGTGGGCGATTACCTGTCCCGCCTGTTCAAGCGCATCGATGCCTGGCGCGCCGGGAAGCACGGCGGCAAGGCGATCAAGGTGATCTTCGAGCCGGGCCGCTCCATCGTGGGCAATGCCGGCGTGCTGCTGACCAAGGTGGAATTCCTCAAGCACGGCGAAGAGAAGAACTTCTGCATCGTGGATGCGGCCATGAACGATATGGCGCGTCCCGCCATGTACCAGGCCTGGATGGAGATGCAGCCGGTGGTGCAGGGCAAACCCGGCGGCACCGTGTTCGACGTGGTGGGTCCCATCTGCGAATCCGGCGACTGGCTGGCGCGCGACCGCGAGCTGGCGGTGGAGCCGGGCGACCTGCTGGTGATGAAAACCGCAGGCGCTTACGGCATGACCATGGCTTCCAACTACAACACGCGCGGCCGCGTGGCGGAAGTGATCGTGGACGGCAGCACCACCCACCTGGTGCGCCGCCGCGAAACGCCGCAGGAGCTGTTCGCGCTGGAATCCGTCATCAAGTAATGTCGTCCCCGCGCCAGGCGGCGGTCCGCCGATGCGGGACCCAGGTGCCAGCCACTCACCCCTGGGCTCCCGCCTGCGCGGGAGCGACGCGCCGCGCCCACCACAGGCGCAGCCCCAGCAGCGCAGCCACAATCACCACAAACAGCAGCGGCTGTCCCAGGTCATTCTTGGCCGCCTTCATCCACCAGTAGTGCAGCACGCCCAGCGGTGCGATCACATAGACCAGCCGGTGCAGCCACAGCCAGCGCTTGCCGCCCAGGCGCTTCACCATGGCATTGGTGCTCGTCACCGCCAAGGGAATCAGCAGCACGAAAGCAATGAAGCCCACCGTGATGAAGGGCCGCTTCACCACATCCTTCAGCATCTCCTGAACATCGAAGAAGTGATCGAACCACAGGAAGGTGGTGAAGTGCAGCAAGCCATAGAAGAAGGCGTACAGCCCCAGCATGCGCCGCAGCTTGAGCACCCAGTTCCATTTCGACAGCCGGCGCAGCGGCGTCACCGCGAGCGTGATGCACAGGAAGTACAGCGTCCAGTCGCCCGTCGCGCGCGTGATGTACTGCAGCGGCTCCACCAGCTGTTCGGTGACCGTCAGCCACACCAGCTTGCCGAAGGGGACCAGCGCCAGCAGGAACACCAGCGCCTTGATCGCACTGAGCTGCTTCGGACTCGGATTGAAGGCCATCAGTAGAACTTCTTCAGGTCCATGCCCGAGTACAGCGAAGCCACGTCGTTATACCCGTTGAACATCAGCGTCTTGCGTTTGCGGGACAGGAAGCCGTCTTCGCCGATACGCCGCTCGGACGCCTGCGACCAGCGCGGGTGGTCCACATTCGGGTTCACGTTGGAATAGAAGCCGTATTCCTGGGGCGCCGAAACGTTCCATGCGGTGCGCGGCTGGTCCTTCACGAAGCGGATCTTCACAATCGACTTGGCGGACTTGAAGCCATACTTCCACGGCACCACAATGCGCACCGGCGCGCCGTTCTGGTTCGGCAGCGTTTCGCCATACATGCCCAGCGTGAGCAGGGTGAGCGGGTGGTTCGCCTCGTCCATGCGCAGGCCCTCCACATACGGCCATTGCAGCACGCGGCTGCCCACGCCCGGCATCTGCTTGCGGTCCGCCAGGGTCACGAATTCCACGTATTTCGCATTGCCGGTCGGCTCGGCCTTCCTGATGATCTCGGAGAGGGAATAGCCCACCCATGGAATCACCATAGACCAGCCTTCCACGCAGCGCAGGCGGTACACGCGCTCTTCCAGCGGCGCCAGCTTCAGCAGCGCGTCGATATCGAGGGTGAAGGGCTTCTTCACTTCGCCTTCGATGGAAACAGTCCACGGCCGGGTTTTCAGCGTGTGCGCATTCTCCGCCGGATCGCCCTTGTCGGTGCCGAACTCGTAGAAGTTGTTGTAGGTGGTGGCATCCTTGTAGGCGGTCTGCTTGTCCAGCGCCGAGTAGGACGGATTCAGCTTGGCGGCCAGCTTGGGATTGACGCCCTGGGCAAAGGCCTCGCGGTTGGCCATTTCCCACAGGGCGCTGCCGGCGATGGAGCCCAGCGCCAGCTGCTTGATGAAGCGCCGGCGGTCTTCAAAAACCTCGCGCGGGGTGATTTCCGAGGAAAACGGCAGGTCGATGCCGTTGGGGGAACGTTTGATCAGCATTGCACACTCCTGAATGGTGTCGTTGAATGAACCTTACACCATTCAGTCGTTTCAGGAGATTACATCCTTGCAATCTAAAGCTTCCCATAAGAATGCAGGCCGGACAGGAACATGTTGACACCAAGGAAAGCAAAGGTCGTCACCAGCAGGCCGACCAGCGCCCACCAGGCGGCAACCCGGCCGCGCAGGCCGGACATCAGGCGCATATGCAGCCAGGCCGCATAGTTGAGCCAGACGATCAGCGCCCAGGTTTCCTTCGGATCCCAGGACCAATAACCGCCCCAGGCTTCCGCCGCCCACAGCGCGCCCAGGATGGTGGCAATGGTAAAGAAGGCGAAACCGGCCGAAATGGACTTGTACATCACGTCATCCAGCAGCTCCAGCGAAGGCAGGCGGTCCACCAGGTAGCCATGGGACTTCAGCAGGTAGGCCGTGGCCACCATGGCCGCCAGCGCGAAGGTGCCGTAGCCGATGAAGTTGGCCGGTACGTGGATTTTCATCCACCAGCTCTGCAGCGCAGGCACCAGCGGCTGGATATCGGCCGCCCCGCGCGAGACCGTGTACCACAGCAGGAAGGCCACCGCCGCCGAAATCACCAGCAGCACGAAGGCGCCCAGCTGGCGGGTCTGGTAGCGCTGCTCGTAGTAGAGGTGGAACATGGCCGTGATCAGGGCGAACAGGATGAACACTTCATACAGGTTCGAAATCGGAATGTGGCCCACGTCCGTACCGATCAGGTAGGACTCGTACCAGCGCACCAGCATGCCGGTAATGCCGAACACCAGCGCGGCCCAGCACAGGCCCGCGCCGATGGCGCCGCCGGTGGCCGAACGGCTGATCAGCCCGATCCAGTAGAACAGCGTGGACAGGAAGAAGAACACGCTCATCCACAGAATCGCGGACTGGCTGGAGATCATGTAGCGCAGCCAGAACTTCTTGTTCGCCATCTCCAGGTCGCCGGCGTACATGGACACGGCCCACAGCGCCAGCAGGAAGGTCAGCGGCATGACCCAGCGCACCGGCTTCCAGTGCCAGCCCAGCGCGGCGAATACCGGCGCGGAGGCGACCAGGATCACCTTCTCGTAGATGTCCATATAGGCGCCGAAGCGGTTCAGCGCGTACAGGGCGCCGGCCAGCAGCGCGAGGCCGAACAGCCAGTCGAAAATGCTCAGGCGCTTGAAATAGCCGGGCGCCTGCGTGTAAGGTTGGTTCTGGGTAATTTCCATGCTTTAGGTCTCCCCTTCTGACGGCAACAGCTTACGCCGATTGCGGCAGCTTTTCCTTTAAATCGTTGAATTCTTTGTCGAAATCCAGGGTCTTGCGCTGGGTGCTCATGGCCATCAGCGCATGGGTGCCCTGTTCGTCATCGCGCAGCCAGATCCACAGGCGGCGCTCGCGGATGTAGAACATGGCGAACACCCCCAGCACCAGGAAGGTGCAGCCGAGGTAGACCACGGCCTTGCCCGGCGAGCGCGTTACCTGGAAGACCGAGGCTTTCACCTGCGTATAGTCATCCAGCTGCAGGTAGACCGGCGCCTTGTAGAAGAAGCTGTCCGCCAGCGCATTGGTGGCCAGCTGCAGGAAGCGGGCGTGCTTCTCGTCGCCGTCCACGGCAGGCAGGCCGGCCTGCTCGCGCGTCACCTGCCACAGCTCCCACAGCGTGCCGTTCAGGATCTTCATGAAGATATCGGCGGCCTTGGCCTGTTCCCCTTCCGGCACCTTGCGCAGGAAGTCGGTGACGGCGACGAAGCCGGCCGATTTTTCATCGCCCGCGAAAATTTCCAGGCTCTTCAGCGAGGACTGTTCCAGCTGGGTCTGCATCTGCACCGCATTGCCGCCGGCCGGCATGGCGCGGCGCGCGTACGCTGCGGCGGCCTTGGCGCGCAGTTGCGGATCGTTGAGGGCGGCGCGCAGGCGCATCCAGTCGCGCACGCTGTATTCGTCGTCGGCCGGAATACGCAGATAGCTGAAAGGCTCGCCCGGATTGCTGCGCACGCCGGCCAGGAAGACGGTTGCGCCGTCGACCGTTACCGGCTGCATATAGTTCTGGTATTCGCGGGCCTGGCCGGTGGCGTCGCGCAGCTTGTACTGCACGCTGGGGCCCACGTTCTTCAGGTCTTTGTTGTTGGCGTTCTTGGCGGCCGAGCCCAGCTGCTTCGACAGCGCTTCGTTCAGGTTCTCGCCCTTCTTCACGGCGCGCGCGTCCTCGCCGGCCAGGTTCTCGACGTTGAAGGGGCGGAAATCGCTCCACTCCACCGTGTAGGCATCGTTCAGTTTGGTCGAGGAGCCGACTTCGCCGCTGATATCGAATTTGTCCGCCTTCGGGCCGGCCATCGGGAAGCCCGTCAGCTTGAGTTTGCTGCCGCCGTCTTCGAAGCTGGACTGGTAGACCGCCAGGCCCTTGTAGATCAGCGGCTTGTTGACTTCGATCACCGACGAGAAGGTGTGGCCCGTTTCGTTATCGCGCACCGTCACTTCGCTGGCGAACAGCTTGGGCATGCCGGTGCTGTAAAAGTCGATGTTGAACTTGTTCAGCTGGATGGTGAAGGGCAGTTCCTGGATCAGCACGCCGTCCGCGCGCGGAATCACGGCCGTATTGCTGGCCGCGCCTTCCGGAATCATGCTGTTGGCGCGGAAGGTGGGGTTGCCGACGCTGAGGCGGTGCTGTGCCGGGATATCGGAAATCAGGCCGCTGCCCGCGAAGGGCGTCTTGCCCATGAACCATTCCTGGATGCGGATCGGCATGTCCGAATCCAGCAGGCCGCCGATGCAGATCACCACAATTGCCGTGTGCGCGAAGATATAGCCGAACTTGTTGGCCGCGCCGCGCTTGGCCGCCACCAGCGTGCCGCCATCCTTCTCGACGATCTTCGCCTGGTAGCCGGCATGCGAGAGGCGCGTGGCCATCTGCTGCGCCATGGCGCTGCGCGCCAGCGGCGACTGCCATTCGTTCTTGTGGTGGAAGTTGCGCAGCGACTGCTCGCGCACGTTCTCCTTCCAGCTGCGCATATCCTTGATCATCTTCGGCGCATTGCGCACGATGCACAGCGAAGTGGACACGACGAGGAAGCCCATCATCAGCAGGAACCACCAGGCCGAGTACACGGCGTAGAGGCCCAGCTTGGCGAACACTTCGAACCAGAAGGGGCCGAACTGATTGATATAGTCCGGCATTGCGCGGTTTTGCTGCATGATGGTGCCGATAATCGCCGAGATGGCGATCATGACCAGCAATGCGATGGCAAAGCGCATCGACGACAAGAGCTCGAAAGCCTCATCGACTGCGGGACGGCGGGTATTCAGGCGGATGCCGGTGGTGCTGGGTTCGCTCATGCGTCAATCCGGAAAAATAAAAGGCGGCCCGCTCGCGCGGCCGCCCCTTTTCACTTCCATGCGTGCGCCTCTTGCGGGCGCCTTTGCTTCAGAGATTACTTCAAGCCAGCCACGTAGTCGGCGACGGCTTTCATTTCGTCGTCGGACATGCGGGCGGCGATGGTGCTCATCTCGGCGCTGTTCTTGCGGCCGTTGGCCTTGAACGCTACGAGCTGGGCGGTGGTGTAATCCTGGTGCTGGCCGCCGATGCGCGGATAGCGGGTCGGCATGCCGTTACCGGCCGGGCCGTGGCAGCTGGCGCAGGCAGGCACGTTCTTTTCAGCGATGCCGGCGCGGTAGATCTTCTTGCCCAGCTCGATGGTGTCCTTGTTCTTGGCGGCGCCAGGCTTCTGGGTCTGGGTGGCCAGGTAAGCGGAGATGTTCTGCTTTTCTTCTTCGGTCAGCATCTTCGCGTAGGTGCTCATCACCGGCTGCTGGCGCTGCGGGGTCGTGAACTCCACCAGCTGCTTGTGCAGGTAGACGGCGTTCTGGCCGGCCAGTTTCGGATTGGCGGCGATGGTCGAGTTGCCCGACGCGCCGTGGCAGGATGCGCAGGCCGGCAGGCCGCGTGCGTTGTCGCCATCGTTGTACAGGGTTGCGCCTTTGGCAGCATCCACTTTGACCGCTGCCGGAGCGTGCTCAGCGGCAGTCGCCAGGCCCGAAACCGCCATCATTGCAACGAACAAGGATTTTACAAACGGTGAAAACGCACGATTCATTCAGACACCCTGACTAGTAATAATAAAGGTAAGGTCATTGCGGCTGCCCATAGGGGCGTGGCTACAATTCGTAACCCCTTATTGTACAATAGCTTTCCACGGCATAACGCCCCTTTTGTTGCAATTTCTGCTTATCTCCATGTCCAAACTCTGGCAAGCCCGCTTCTTCACGACTGTTAATCACCTGCGCGACCTGCCCCGGACCACCGTGCCTGAAATTGCCTTCGCGGGCCGTTCCAACGCAGGCAAATCGACCGCCATCAACATTCTGTGCAACCAGAAAGGCCTTGCTTTCGCCTCCAAAACGCCGGGCCGCACCCAGCACATCAACTTTTTCTCGATCGGCGGCGCCCATGTGGCCATGCACCGCAAGGACGAGACCAATGTGGACGAAATCCAGTGCCTGCTGGCCGACCTGCCGGGCTACGGCTACGCGGAGGTGTCCGGCGACGCCAAACTGCACTGGCAGCGCCTGCTGGGCGACTACGTGCAGCGCCGCGAACAGCTGGCGGCCCTGGTGCTGATCATGGACGCGCGCCGCCCGTTCACCGACCTCGACATCCAGATGCTGGAATGGTTTGCCCCGACGGGCAAGCCGATCCACTGCATCCTGACCAAGGTTGACAAGCTCAACCGCAACGAATCCGTCAACGTGCTGCGCCAGGCGCAGGCCAAGCTGGACAGCTACGTGGACGAAGACGGTGAAGGCTTCCCCTTCACCGTGCAACTGTTTTCCGCGCTGAAGCGCATCGGCATCGAAGAAGCGACCGCGAAGATCGAAGAACTCGTGGGGCTGAGCGGTGCCGGCGACGCGCTGGCGGACGAACCTGAGGAACCATGATGACGCACCACGCCCCCTTCCCCGCCCTGCGCATGCGCCGCATGCGCCGCGATCCCTTCTCGCGCGCGCTGATGCGCGAGCACGCCGTCACGGCATCCGACCTGATCTACCCGGTCTTCATTCTCGACGGTGAAAACAAGCGCGAGCCCGTGCTGTCCATGCCCGGCGTGGAACGCGTGTCGGTGGACCTGCTGCTGAAAGTGGCTGAGGAGTGCGTCAAGCTGGGCATTCCGGTGCTGGCGCTGTTCCCGGTGATCGACGCTGCGCTGAAGACGCCGGACGGCATTGAAGCCACCAATCCGGACGGCCTGGTGCCACGTGCCGTGCGCGCGCTGAAGAAGAACTTTCCCGAACTCGGCATTCTGACCGACGTGGCGCTGGACCCGTTCACCAGCCACGGCCAGGACGGCCTGATCGACGAAAACGGCTACGTGCTGAACGACGTGACCACGGCCATGCTGATCCGCCAGGCGCTGGCGCAGGCCGAGGCCGGTGTGGACGTGGTGGCGCCGTCGGACATGATGGACGGCCGCATCGGCGCCATCCGTAATGCGCTGGAAGAAAAAGGCTTCATCCACACCCGCATCATGGCCTACTCGGCGAAGTACGCCTCGGCCTTCTACGGCCCCTTCCGTGACGCGGTGGGCTCGGCGGCCAACCTGGGCAAGAGCGACAAGGCCACCTACCAGATGGACCCTGCCAACAGCAACGAAGCGCTGCGCGAAGTGGCGGCCGACCTGGCCGAAGGCGCGGACATGGTGATGGTCAAGCCCGGCATGCCCTACCTGGACATCGTGCGCCGCGTCAAGGATGAATTCAAGGTGCCGACCTTCGCCTACCAGGTCAGCGGCGAATACGCGATGATCAAGGCCGCCGCGCAAAACGGCTGGCTGGACCACGACAAAGTGATGATGGAATCGATGCTCGCCTTCAAGCGAGCCGGCGCCGACGGCATCCTCACCTACTTCGCCCTCGACATCGCCCGCAAGCTCCGCACCTGACACCATGGGGTCAGGCCCCCTCCTGTCAGCTGACAACCGGTGCCTGACCCCAGGGTGTCAGTGTTAGCGGCCGGCGGGTTTAATGTAGTTGGGGAACATTTCCTTGATGAGGAAGGCGAGCAGTTCGGCTTCGTCTTCCTTACGGGCGCTCAGGCGCACCACTTTCCGCAGGCGGTGCGATTCCCATTCGAAGTCGCCCGGTTTTTCTTTGCGGATCAGCTCGATCATCTTCTTGGCCACCGCCGTTTCCACGTCGATCTCGCTGCCCGTCTCCACGTGCACCTGCGTCAGCCAGCGGCGCTTGAAGTTGGTGTTCCAGCCGCGGAATTTGAGGTCGGCGCCGGAGAAGGTCTTGTTCTGCACGTCGAAGATGCCGCCCGTGTCTTCCTTCTCGCCATTCGCACTGCGGCCCTGCGCGCCCATGATGTTGGCCAGCGCGATGCGCTTGGCGCGCGCGTCGTCGCTTTCCACCGACGCATCCGTCGACTGGTTCGGCTGCTCGCCGCGGTTCTTGCGGCGCGCTTCGATCATGGCCTGCATGTCCTGGAACTGCTGCGGCGCCGGCGTCAGCTCGCGCGCGGGCGTGGGGTCGACCTGCACCTTGCGCGGATCGGTAATCGCTTCGTTATTGGTGCGCGGCAGCACTTTCGGCAGCGCCCTGGCCACTTCCCGCTTCTGCGGCGTGTCCTTCGGACGCGGCGTGGGCGCCGGTTTCGGCTTGCTCGGCGTGGGCGACAGCGGCGCCACATAGACCATCTCGCCCTCTTTGGCGGGCGGTTTCATCCGGATCATGTGGCCGGGGTTGATAATGACCAACAGGATAATCGCCACGTGCAGCGCGATCGTGACCGCAATACCGATACGGTTCGGCTTGTTCGAGCCGTATTCGAGGACCGGCCCGCCCGGCGGCGGCAGGCGCTGGCCACAGGTGGGGCAGACGTCGTCACCTGCGTGGATGTGGCTGATTTCGGACAAGATCACTGGGTTTCTGTGCACAAACCGGCAATACCGGCGATATGAAAGCTTACTAGAGCTCGCTCTTGACGGATGTTACCGTATGTATCGAAGAGCCGCGGCCGGAAACTTTCGCTTCCGGCCGCATGATATCAGTGCTTGGACAGATTGACTGCTTTCAGTTCGACCGGCAGTTTCTCTGGTGGCGGCGCCGTTTCGTCCAGGTCGGCGTCGTTCATCGGGCCGCTGCCGCTCCAGCGGTCGAGGAAGAGGTAGATCACCGGCGTAATGTAGAGCGTGATCACCTGCGAGAAGATCAGGCCGCCGCACACCGCCAGGCCCAGCGGCTGGCGCAGCTCGGCGCCCGCGCCCAGGCCCAGCGCGATGGGCAAGGCGCCCATCAGCGCAGCCAGCGTGGTCATCATGATGGGGCGGAAGCGCAGCACGCAGGCCTCGCGGATCGCATCCACCGGCTTCATGCCCTGCTCGCGCTGCGCTTGCAGCGCGAAGTCGATCATCATGATCGCATTCTTCTTCACAATACCGATCAGCATCAGGATGCCGATGATGGCAATCATGGTCAGGTCGAGGTCGAACAGCCACAGCGTCAGCAGCGCGCCCACGGCGGCCGATGGCAGGCCGGCCAGAATGGTCAGCGGGTGGATGAAGCTTTCATACAGCACACCCAGCAGCACGTAAATCACGCCCAGCGCCGCCACAATCAGGATCAGCTGGTTGCCCTGCGTGCTCTGGAACACGGCCGCATCGCCGCCGTAGCTGGTGATGATCGATGGCGGCAGGCCCATTTCGGCGCCCATGGCGTCGATCTTGGCCGTGGCATTCCCCAGCGGCACGCCCGGCGCCAGGTTGAAGGACAGCGTGATCGCCTGCAGCTGCCCCTGGTGGTTGACGGCCGTCGGCCCCACCGTGCGCTCCACCGTGGCAAAGCTGGACAGCTTGACCAGGTCGCCAGTGCTGTTGCGCACCGATACCTTGGTCAGCGCGTCGTCGAACTGGCGGTCCTCATCGGCCGCTTCCATGATCACGTAATAGCTGGCGGCCGAGGAATAGATGGTCGATACCTGGCGTTCACCGAAGGCGAGGTAGAGCGCCGTGCGGATATCGGAAATCTTCACGCCCAGGTTGTTGGCCTTGTCGCGGTCGATGCGCAGCGAAGCCTGCAGGCCCTTGTTCTGCGAATCGCTGGTCACGTCGCGGAAGTCGGGATCGGCGCGCATCGCGTTCAGGTATTTCTCGGCCCAGTCGCCCAGCGCGTCCGGGCTGACCGACTGCAGCGTGTACTGGTAGCGGCTCTTGCTCTGGCGGCCGCCCAGTTGCAGGTTCTGCACCGGGCTCAGGAAGACCTGCACCCCCGCCACCTTGCGCGTTTCCTTGCGCAGCTCATCCAGCACCTGCGGCATCTTGCCGCGCTCGCTGCGCGGCTTCAGCACGATGAAGGAACGGCCGGAATTGCCGCCATTGCTGAAGGAGGTTACGTCCTGCACGGCCGGATGGGCGCGGATGATGTCCACCACCTTTTCCTGCAACTTCTGCATGCCCAGCGAGGAGATATCTTCCGACGCCTCGAAGCTGGCGCGGATCTGGCCCAGGTCTTCCTCCGGGAAGAAGCCTTTCGGAATCGAGGAATACATCAGCACCGTCAGCACGAAGCTGCCGATGGCGATGGCGAGCACCACGAAGCGGTGGCGCAGTGCGATGTCCAGCGTGCTGGCATAGGCATTGCGCAGTTTGGTGAAGCCCGCTTCGAAGTAGCGGCCGACAAAGCCTTCCTTGCGCTGCACTTCTTCCTCATGCGCCGGCAGGAAGCGCGAGGCCAGCATCGGCACCAGGGTCAGCGACACCACGGCCGATACCAGCACGGCCAGCGCCACCACCACGGCGAATTCGTGGAACAGCAGGCCGATTACACCCGGCATGAAGAAGATCGGGATAAACACCGCCACCAGCGACACGGAAATCGAGATGATGGTGAAGCCCATCTCGCGCGAACCGATCAACGCAGCCTGCAGCGGCTTCTTGCCTTCCTCGATATGGCGCACGATATTTTCCAGCACCACGATGGCGTCGTCGACCACCAGGCCGACGGCCAGTGTAATGCCGAGCAGGGAGACGTTATCCAGGCTGTAGCCGAAAGCGTACAGCAGGGCCAGCGCACCCATCAGGGAAATCGGCAACGTGACCGCAGGAATAAAGGTCGCGGCCAGGCGGCGCAGGAAGAGGAAGATCACCATCACCACCAGCACCACGGTCAGCGCCAGCGTCAGGTTCACGTCATGGATCGCTTCGCGGATCGATTTCGAGCGGTCGTTGACCAGGTCGATATTGATGGAGGCCGGCAGCTGGGCGCGGAAGCGCGGCAGCAGCGCGCGCACGCCGTCCACCACCTGCACGGTATTGGCGTTCGGCTGGCGCTGCACCAGCAGCGCAATCGAGCGCTCGCCGTTGAAGCTGCCCATATTGCGCACCGACTGGAAGCTGTCTTCCACCACGGCCACGTCCTTCAGGCGCACCGGTTCGCCGTTGCGCACGGCGACGATCAGCTCCTGGAATTCCGCTGCACGCATCAGCTGGGCATTGCCCTGGATGGTCAAGGTCTGGTCCGGGCCGTCGAGGATGCCCAGCGGCGTGTTGGCGTTGGCGGAGCGGATGGCCTGCTGCAGCTCATCCAGCGTCATATTGCGTGCATTCAGCAGGTCGGACTTCACACGCACCCGCACCGCAAAGCGCTTCTGGCCGTTGACCGAGACCTGGGCCACGCCCGGCAGGGTAGACAGGCTCGGCGCGATCAGGTTCTCGGCGTAGTCGTTCAGCTCGGACAAGGTCAGCGACGGCGAGGTCATCTGGATGAACAGCACCGGCGCGTCGGCCGGGTTCACCTTGCGGTAGGACGGCAGGTCCGTCATCTCCTGCGGCAGCTGGCGCTGGGCGCGCAGCAGCGCGGCCTGCACATCCACCGCTACCTGGTCCACATCGATGCTCGGATCGAATTCCAGCGTCAGCGAGGTGCTGCCCTGCGTGCTGGTGGAGGTAATCATGGTCAGGCCGGCGATGGTCGCGAACTGCTTTTCCAGCGGCAGCGCGACCGAGGAGGCCATGGTTTCCGGACTCGCGCCCGGCAGGTCCGCGCCGACGTTGATCACCGGCGTGTTATAGCTCGGCAGCGCAGCCACCGGAATGTGGGCGTAAGCCAGCACCCCCGCGAGAATCACGCTCAGCGAGAGCAGCACCACCATCACGGGGCGCCGGATACTCAGCTCGGAAAGATTCATGAAGCCTTGCCTTTCTGTTTGCCCGCGCCGTGCGGACCTTCCGAAACCTGAACCTTGCCGCCCGGACGCAGGTTCTGCTTGCCTTCGACGATCACGCGTTCATCGCCTTTCAGGCCCGCCACGGCAGCTTCCGTGCCGAAGGCGTGGAGACGCGTCACATTCCTGACGGCTGCGGTCTTGTCTTCCGCCACCGTGTACACGAAGGTGCCGCGCGTATTGCTGATGATGGCGTTCTGCGGCACCACCACGGCATCCTTCAGCGTCTGCACCGTCAGCTTCGTATTCACATACTGGCCGGGCCACAGGCGCGTATCCTTGTTGTCGAACTGCGCTTTCACGCGGATCACGCCGGCCACCGGGTCCACCGTGTTGTCGATGAAGCTCAGGTGGCCGTCGATCGGCTGGTCCGAATTGTTCTGGAACACCTGCACCGGCACCTTGCCGGCGCGCTGGGCATCGAGCAGCGCGGCCAGGCTGTTTTCCGGCAGCGTGAACGCGACGTTGATCGGGTTCAGCTGCGTAATCGTGGTCAGCGAGGTGGAAATCTGCACCAGGCTGCCCGGATACACATTGATGCCGCCCACCCGGCCCGACATCGGGGCGCGGATGGTCGTATAGCTCTGGTCCACCTTCACCGCGCGGGCGGCGGCGATATCCGATTCCAGCAGGGCGCGGGCCGCATCCACCTGGCTCTTCAGCGTATCGACGGCGCCCTGGGCGATGAATTTCTGGGCCAGCAGCTCCATGCTGCGCTTGTACTGCCGCTCCAGGTCGGCCAGGTTCGCGCGGTCGCGCGCCACCTGGGCTTCCGCCTTCTGCAGGTTAGCCGATTCGCTGCGGCTGTCCAGCGAGAACATAAGCTCCCCTTCCTTGACGAACTGCCCTTCCTTCACATGCACCTTGACGATGGTGCTGGTGGTTTGCGGATGCAGGTCCACGGTGCTGATCGGGCTCACGGTGCCGTTGGCCTGCAGGATCACCGGCACGTCCTGCCGTTTCGGGGCAATCACATTGACCACGGTTGGCCCCTGGCCGCCGCCCTTGCCGCCCTGGCCTGGGCCGTTATGCGCCTCGGCCGGTGCTTTCGTGAAATGCCATGCGCCCGCAGCAACAATCACTACAGCACCAATCAGTACTCCCAAAGTTTTCTTTTTCATTCGGACGACTTCATTATTTTGTTAATTATTTACCTGCATAGTATTCCGGCACCAGCAGCGTGGCTTCCAGTCCGCCGCCTTCCTGGTTGGCCAGGCTGAGCGTGGCGCCGTGCTGCTCGGCGATGTTGCGGGCGATGGTCAGCCCCAGTCCAGTGCCGCCCGATTCGCGCGAACGCGAGCTTTCGAGGCGGTAAAACGGTTCGAACACACGCGCCAGCTGGTCGGCCGGAATGCCGGGGCCGTTGTCGCGGATGCGGATGCGCGCGGCGCCGGCCAGGCGCTCCACCGTGACCTGGGCGCGGTGGCCGTATTTGACGGCGTTGTCGATCAGGTTGACCAGGCAGCGGCGGATATCCATCGGCCGGCCCATCAGGGCCATCGCGGCGCGGCCCTGCAGTTCCACTTCCTGGCCGGCATCGGCGGCATCGGAGCACACGCTGTCCAGCAGGGAATCGAGGTCCAGCTTCTGCATGGCGCCCGTGGTGTCCATGCTGCGCGCCAGGTCCAGGCCTTCGCGCACCATCTGCTGCATGGCCGACAGGTCGCCCAGCAGCTTCTGCTGCAGGTCTTCGTCGTTCACTTTTTCCAGGCGCAGGCGAATGCGGGTCAGCGGCGTCTGCAGGTCGTGCGTGATGGCGGCCAGCATTTCCGTGCGCTGGGCAATGTGCTGGCGGATGCGCGCCTGCATCGCGTTGAAGGCGGCGCTGGCCTGGCGTATCTCGCTGGTGCCCTTCAGCTCCAGCGGCGCGTGGTTGATGTCGTTGCCCAGGTCCTTCGCAGCCTGTGCCAGCTGCTTCATCGGCCGCATGGCCATGCGCGCCACGAAGTAGGCCAGGATGGCTATGCACAGCAGAGCCGGCAGGAAGACCAGGTACTCGTTATGCCCGGCCGGCGGCGGCGCGCGCGGCGGCAGGATGGACAGCTTGAGCATCTGGCCGTCCGTCATCATCACATTCATGGATTCGCAGGTGCCGCGCCAGATGCTGGGGCCGAAAATCGATCCGGGGCGCGGCTGGTCGCATTCCTGGGGCCGGTCGGCGAGCGGCGTTACCGCGTATTCGCGGCCGAGGCGGGCCGCCAGCGCGCTGGAGAACTCGGTGGCCGGCAACGGCGTGGCGCGGGTTTCGTCGGACAGCTCCAGGCGCACGCTGCCCTTGCTGGCCACGCGCAGGTACTGGCGGCGCGATTCGGGGCGGACCACGTCCGCCGTCGTAATGATCTGCTCCGAGCGTTCCAGCGCATGGAAATCGCGGTAACGCTCGATGGTGCGCTGGCGTTCGTTGACGGCAAGCCATTGCGTCAGCGCCCATGATGCGATGATGCCCAGCATCAGGACGACGAACACGCGGCCCGTCATCGAATTCCAGAATGCCTTCACGGCGCCGACTCCACGGAAACGGATCCGGCCAGCACGTAGCCGCCGTTACGCACGGTCTTGATGATCTGCGGCAGGCGCGCGTCTTCGCCCAGCTTCTGGCGCAGGCGGCTGATCTGGATGTCGATCGAACGGTCGAAGGGGTCGGCGTCGCGGCCCTGGGTGAGGTTCAGCAGCTGGTCGCGGTTCAGCACGCGGTTCGGGTGCTCGAGGAAGACCTTGAGCAGGCGGAACTCGGCGCCGGACAGCATGATCACCACGCCGTCCGGATTCAGCAGGTGGCGCGCCGTGAGGTCCAGCGTCCAGCCGGAGAATCGGATCAGCGAAGCCTTGTCGGCGGCATTGGCGGCGGCATTATGGCTGCGCCGCAGCACGCTGCGGATGCGGGCCAGCAGCTCGCGCGGCTCGAAGGGCTTGGGCAGGTAGTCGTCCGCGCCCATTTCCAGGCCCAGGATGCGGTCCAGCGGCTCGCTGCGGGCGGTCAGCATGATGACCGGCAGCGTGGAGTGGGCGCGCAGCTTGCGGCACAGGGTGAGCCCGTCTTCGCCGGGCATGTTCAGGTCGAGCACGATCAGGTCCGGGCGCGCTTCGTCCAGCAGCTTCCACATGCCGGTGCCATCGGCGGCGCCATAGGTGCGATAGCCGTTGGTCTCGAGGTAGTCGGCCAGCAGCGTCCGGATATCGCGGTCGTCATCGACGATCAGGATGCTAGATGTAGGTTCCATAAGCTCAATTATCCTTAGTTCCCGGACCGAAGACCAATGACAGTTTGTATCGTCTTGTATATGCGCCGAAAAACGAAACAACTGGATACAAAATGCGCGGCAGGGGACACGCATTCGAAACACTGCGTTGAGAAGATGATTCCCATGTGCAGTGCGTTCGACTTTCGATGCACATATTTAGTCAACCACTCTGGAAGGAATATCCATGAATACCCTGCGTAAAAGCTTCATTATCGGCATGACCGTTATCGGCATGGGCAGCGCCGCCTTCTCGGCGCATGCACAGGATACCGCCGCCAAACCACGCCATGCTTATACGGACACCAAATTCGATCCCGCCAAATTTGCTGAAAAGCGCGCCGCGCGCCAGCAGAAACTGCACGATGCGCTGAAACTGAATGCATCGCAGGAAACGGCCTGGAATAACTATATGGCCGCCATCCGGCCCAGCCACCCGGCCGGCCGTGCCGAGCGTGTTGATTTCAAGGCGCTGAACGCCCCGCAGCGTGCGGAAAAGATGCTGGAATTCTCGAAGCTGCGTGTCCAGCACCAGGAAACCCGCCTCGCTGCCCTGAAGACCTTCTACGCTGCGCTGACGCCGGAACAGCAGAAGACCTTCGACGAGGCAACGGCCCGCAAAGGCCGTGGCCACGGGCATCGCGGCATGATGCGCCA
The DNA here is from genome assembly GCF_045984285.3 of Pseudoduganella rhizocola. Lineage (NCBI taxonomy): Bacteria > Pseudomonadati > Pseudomonadota > Betaproteobacteria > Burkholderiales > Oxalobacteraceae > Pseudoduganella > Pseudoduganella rhizocola. The sequence continues at coordinate 36,047 of NZ_JBJQIK030000011.1, read as the reverse complement.
TCACCGCCAGCAGTAATCATGCCACCTTCTGGCGCGTAAGCGCCAGAAATCAGCGCAGCGCGAGCGAAAAAAAGGGACGCCCCGGGGCGTCCTTTTTTTCTATTGCAACTTCCCGAGTGAAACCAGGAATTTGTCCTTGTCCTGGAATCCGATTACCCGCGAATCGGCAATTTCATTGCCGTTTTTATCGAAGAAGATAATACCCGGCGGGCCAAACAGGCGGAACCGTTTCAGCATGGCCTTATCGTATTCATCATTTGCCGTCACATCCACCTGCAGGGTAATGGTATTTGCCAGCGCGGTTTTTACGCGCGGATCGATAAAGGTGAATTTCTCCATTTCCTTGCACGATACGCACCAGTCGGCATAAAAATCGAGCATGACTGTTTTACCTTGCGTATTTGCCAGCACTTTATCGAGGTCGTCCACCGTCTTGATGCGCTGGAAATGCAGCGGCGCATTTGCCGCGCCCACGCCCAGGTGGGCGAGCGGGGCCCAGGCATCGCGCCCGCCGGTCGCCAGGCCTGCCAGCTGGATAATGCCGAGCGCGGCGAAAATCAGGCCGGCGCTTTTTTGCAGCCAGCGGCCGGGGCGGGTCAGCAGATACATGCCGTAGCCCACGCCGAGCAGCACCCAGCCCGCCATCTGCACCGCGGCCGGCAGCACGGGCGCCACCAGCCACCAGGCCATCGCCAGCAGCAGCACGCCGAAGAAACGCTTTACCGCATCCATCCAGGCGCCAGCGCGCGGCAGCAGGGAACCGGCCGACACGCCGACCAGGATCAGCGGCACGCTCATGCCCACCGCCATCGCGAACAGGGCGCCGCCGCCCACCACCACATCGCGCGTCTGGCTGATGTAGACCAGGGCGCCGGCCAGCGGGGCCGCCACGCAGGGGCCGACGATCAGCGCGGAGATGGCGCCCATGGCGAATACCCCCGCCAGGCGGCCGGAGGACTGGCGGTTCGATACCGTGGTCAGGCGGCTTTGCAGGGCCGCCGGCACCTGCAGCTCGTAGAAGCCGAACATGGACATGGCCAGGCCAGCCATCAGCAGGCCGAAGGCGACCAGCACAAAGGGCTTCTGCAGCGCGGCGCCCAGGCCCTCGCCCACCAGGCCGGCCGCAACTCCCAGCGCCGTGTACACGATGGCCATGCCCAGCGAATAGGCGACGGACAGGACCAGGCCGCGGCGGCGGCTGGACCCGGCGCCTTCGCCCACGATGATGGAGGACAGGATGGGCACCATCGGCAGCACGCAGGGCGTGAAGGCCAGGCCCAGGCCCCACAGCAGGAACAAGGGGGCAATAACAAGAAGTTGGCCGCTTTTGAGCGCGGATTCGATGCGGCCCATATCGCTGGGCGCTTCCTGCGCCGGCGGAACGGCGGCGGGCGCATCGCTGCCTGGCACGGCCGCCTCCGGGGAGCCCGGGCGGCTCATGGCCGCTGTGCTCGCGCTGCCGAACAGGCCCGCGATACCGCCGCCGGCCTTGCCGGCCGCCCCTTCGGCTAGCGGCGCGCTGCCGAGGCCGCCCAGCTGAGCCGAATAGTCCTGCGGCGAATAGCACAGGCCCTTGTCCGAACAGCCCTGGCCGGTCGCCTTCAGCGTAAACGGCCCGCTGGCTTCGAAAGGAATCAGGATGGTGAGTTCATGCCGGTAGGTTTCGACATTCTTGGCAAAGGTCTCGTCATATTTCACCTTGCCCGGCGGGATCTCCGGCGTGCCCAGCTTGGCGCCCACGGCTGAGAAGCCGAAGCGCTCGCGGTACATGTAATAGCCTTCGGCGATCTTGAAGTTGACGGCGATCTTGTCGCCCTCGATGCGGGCCGAGAAACGGAACGCGACCGAAGGATCGAGGAACTCGTCCTCGGCCCGGGCTGGGGACAACAGGGTAAGCAGCGCAAGGAACAGCAGCGCAAACAGTCGGAACATGACAGTATTCTTCCAGAGCATTGTGGCAAGCAGACGAATAGTACACCGGCATGCCTTCCATCCGCTGCCGGTGGTCAATTTGCCCAGTCTATAATCGGGAATCCACCTCAAGGAGCCGTCGTTGAAACTTCGAACCGCCCTGCTTCTGCTGTCCGTCCTCAGCGCACCTGCGCTGCAGGCCCGCCAGGCGCCCCTCCCGGCCATTTCCGACACCCAGTTCCGCAGCCATATCCAGACGCTGGCGTCCGACGCGATGGAGGGCCGCGCCCCCGGTTCCGCCGGCGAAAAGCTGGCCATCGCCTACCTTGAGCAGCAGTTCCGGGCACTGGGCCTGAAGCCGGGCAATCCGGACGGCAGCTACCTGCAAGCTGTGCCACTGCGCCACCGCATTCCCGCCACCCGCTTAAGCTACCACATCGGCGGCAAGGAGCAGACGCTGAAGCCGCTGGACGACTATGTGCTGGCGTCCACGGGCCCCTCGCGCAAGGCAAGCATCAAGGCGTCCGAGCTGGTGTTCGCCGGCTACGGCGCGGTGGCGCCCGAGTACGGCTGGGATGACTTCAAGGACGTGGATGTGCGCGGCAAGACCGTCATCCTGCTGATTAACGACCCGCCGCTGGACGACCAGAAGCTATTTCGCGGCAAGGCCATGACCTACTACGGCCGCTGGACATACAAATACGAGATCGCGCGCAGGAAAGGCGCTGCAGCCGTGCTCATCGTGCACGAGGACGGCCCGGCGGGTTACCCCTACGAGGTGGTGCGCAGCAGCTTCGGCAGCGAACAGTTCAGCCTGAAGCGCACCGGGGATGATCCGGACGCGCCGGAGGTGCCGGGCTGGATCCGCCTCGATGCGGCGAAGGCCATGTTCGGAGCAGCCGGGATGGATTTTGCGGCGCTGAAGCAGCAAGCCCTGTCGAAGGATTTCCGGCCGGTGAGCCTGAAGGGTACGGCCAGCTTCGAAGTGGATAACCAGGAGCGCATGCTGGATTCGCATAATGTGGTGGGCCTGATCGAGGGCAGCGATCCGCAGTTGAAGAAGGAATACGTGATCTATTCGGCCCACTGGGACCATCTCGGCAAGGACGGCAGCAAGATCTACCGCGGCGCGCTGGACAACGCTTCCGGCGTGGCCGCGCTGCTGGAGATTGCGCGCGCCTTCCGTGCCCAGCCTGCGCCCAAACGCTCGGTGCTGTTCCTGGCGACGACGGCCGAGGAGCGCGGCCTGCTGGGCGCGAAGTACTACGCGGCGCATCCGCTCTACCCGCTGAAGGACACGGTGGCCGATATCAATATCGACGGCATCAATGCCTGGGGCCGCACCGCTGCTATCGAACACGTGACTTCGGGGCATTCGAGCATCGACAGCTTGCTGGAGAAGTATGCCCGGCTGCAGGGCCGCAGCGTGGCGCCGGACTCGCGGCCGGAACTGGGCAGCTTCTATCGCGCGGACCAGTTGGAGTTTGCGCGCGTGGGCGTGCCGGTGCTCTACACCAAGGCGCGTTCAGGCTACCTGGACAAGCCGGAAGGCTATGCGGAAAAGGTGGTGAACCACTACTACACCCAGGACTACCACAAGGCTTCCGACGACTACCGCGCCGACTGGGACTTCAGCGGCGGCCTGCAGGATGTGCAGCTGCTGTTCCAGGTCGGCTACGACCTGGCGGGCGGCAGTCCGCGTCCGGTGTGGCACGCGGCTTCCGAATTCCGCCCCAAATAAAAAAAGCCGGGCTAGCCCGGCTTTCTTCTTACTTCAACGGCTGATTACTCAGCGGTTGGAGCGGCGTCCACATCGGAGACTTCTGGACGGTCCAGCAGTTCGATGTAAGCCATTGGCGCGTTGTCGCCCTGACGGAAACCCATTTTCAGGATACGCAGGTAGCCGCCGTTGCGGTTTGCGTAGCGTGGGCCCAGTTCAGCGAACAGCTTCAGAACCATCTCGCGGTCGCGCAGACGGGAGAAAGCCAGGCGCTTGTTGGCCAGGGTGTCGGTCTTGCCCAGGGTCAGGATCGGCTCGATCACGCGGCGCAGTTCTTTTGCCTTTGGCAGCGTGGTCTTGATCGCTTCGTGACGCAGCAGCGAAACGGTCATGTTGCGCAGCATTGCCAGACGGTGGGACGAGGTACGGTTCAGTTTACGAAGGCCGTGACGGTGACGCATGGTATTTCCTTTCGGTGTTTATATTCCAGATCTTCGATCGCTAAGCGCAAGCAGAGCGCGGTCCGGTTCTTAAGGGTTAAAACGCCCGGCGCGACAGTGCGCCGGACGGGTACTGCAATTACTTCTCCAGGCCGGCAGGCGGCCAGTTTTCCAGCTTCATGCCCAGGGTCAGGCCGCGGGAAGCCAGCACTTCCTTGATCTCGTTCAGCGACTTGCGGCCCAGGTTCGGGGTCTTCAGCAGCTCGTTTTCCGAACGCTGGATCAGGTCGCCGATGTAGTAGATGTTTTCTGCTTTCAGGCAGTTGGCCGAACGGACGGTCAGTTCCAGGTCGTCCACCGGACGCAGCAGGATCGGATCGACCAGCGGTGCGCGCGATGGCGCTTCCGCGGCGGCTTCGGTGCCTTCCAGGGCGGCGAACACGTTCAGCTGGTCCACCAGCACGCGGGCCGATTGACGGATCGCTTCCTCCGGCGAGATCACACCATTGGTTTCAATGTTGATGATCAGCTTGTCCAGGTCGGTACGCTGTTCCACACGGGCCGATTCCACGGCGTAGGACACGCGGCGCACTGGCGAGAACGAAGCGTCCAGGATGATGCGGCCGATGGTCTTGTTGGTGTCTTCCGACAGACGGCGCACATTGCCCGGCACATAGCCACGGCCTTTTTCGACCTTGATCTGCATGTCCAGCTTGCCGCCGGCGGTCAGGTGGGCGATCACGTGATCCGGGTTGATCAGTTCCACGTCGTGCGGCAGGTCGATGTCCGACGCCAGCACGGCGCCTTCGCCTTCCTTCTTCAGGGTCAGGGTGACGGAATCACGGTTGTGGACTTTGAAGACCACGCCCTTCAGGTTCAGCAGCAGATCAACCACGTCTTCCTGCACGCCGTCCAGCGAGGAGTACTCGTGCACGACACCGGCGATGGTCACTTCGGTCGGCGCGTAGCCGATCATCGAAGACAGCAGCACGCGGCGCAGCGCGTTGCCCAGAGTGTGGCCGTAGCCGCGCTCGAACGGCTCCATCACGACTTTAGCGTGACCGGCGCCCAGGGTTTCAACGTCGATAATACGTGGCTTCAACAGACTGTTTTGCATTGAAAATGTCCTTTTCATTACCCTCGGCTCGTTACACCGATAAGGCTGATGGCATTAGTGAAAACGCCCACTCCTCGGAGTGGGCGGGTGTTACTACTTACTGCGGATTAACGCGAGTACAGTTCGACGATCAGCGCTTCGTTGACGTCGTTGGCGATTTCGTTACGCTCTGGCAGGGACTTGAAGGTGCCTTCCATTTTCTTGGAGTCCACCGACACCCACGAAGGCATGCCGACTTGTTCAGCCAGCGACAGCGCTTCGATGATACGGGTCTGCTTCTTGGCCTTTTCGCGCACGGCGATCACGTCGCCGGTCTTCACAGCGTAGGAAGCGATGTTCACGACATTGCCGTTCACGGTGAAGGCTTTGTGGGACACCAGCTGGCGCGCTTCAGCGCGGGTCGAGCCGAAGCCCATGCGGTAGGCCACGTTGTCCAGGCGGGTTTCCAGCAGGGACAGCAGGGTTTCACCGGTGTTGCCCTTGCGGCGGTTCGCTTCGGCGAAGTAGCGGCGGAACTGGCGTTCCAGGATGCCGTACATACGCTTCACTTTCTGCTTTTCACGCAGCTGGTTGCCGTAGTCCGAGGTACGGGCGCCGGATTTGACGCCGTGCTGGCCTGGCTTCACGTCCAGTTTGCACTTGGAATCCAGCGAGCGGCGGGCGCTCTTCAGGAACAGGTCGGTGCCTTCACGGCGGGAGAGTTTTGCTTTTGGTCCGATATAACGTGCCACGGTGATTTCCTTAAAATTAAATGACGCCCCGGTGCCATCGGGATGGCATCAGGCGCTAGTCTGGTCTTCAACGAGCCAGACGGTGGCTCAACAAGCCGAGTCCGCGAGCGGACAAGGCGAAAATAGCCGGACAGTATAACCGTTTCCGGTTAACTGTTCCAGCAATTTCGGCGATAACACTGCCCAGCGGCTGCCGGGCGGCGGATCTTAGATACGGCGACGCTTTGGAGGACGGCAGCCGTTGTGCGGCACTGGGGTCACGTCCTGGATCTCGGTGATCTTGATGCCCAGGTTGTTCAGTGCGCGCACTGCGGATTCGCGGCCAGGGCCTGGGCCCTTGATGCGCACTTCCAGGTTCTTCACGCCGCATTCCTGCGCCACTTTACCAGCCGCTTCGGCCGCAACCTGCGCTGCGAACGGGGTCGACTTACGGGAGCCCTTGAAGCCGGCGCCGCCCGAAGTTGCCCACGACAGGGCATTGCCCTGACGGTCGGTGATGGTGATGATGGTGTTGTTGAAGGAAGCGTGAACGTGAGCGATACCTTCAGCGACGTTCTTCTTGACCTTCTTGCGCACGCGGGCTGCTGCTGCGCTGCTTTGTTGCTTAGCCATAGTAGTTCCCTAATTATTTCTTCAGCGATTGAGCGGCTTTGCGCGGGCCCTTGCGGGTACGGGCATTGGTGCGGGTACGCTGGCCGCGGACCGGCAGGCCCTTGCGGTGACGCATACCACGGTAGCAACCCAGGTCCATCAGACGCTTGATGTTCATCGACAGTTCACGGCGCAGGTCGCCTTCTACAACGAACTTGCCGATCTCGTCACGCAGCTTTTCCAGCTCGCTGTCGTCCAGATCCTTGATCTTCTTGTTGGTTGGAACGCCGGTTTGCGCGCAGATGAACTGGGCGCGTGGGCGGCCCACGCCGTAGATTGCGGTCAGACCGATCACGGTGTGCTGATGATTTGGGATATTAACCCCTGCAATACGTGCCATTCGTTATTCCTCGATTAACCTTGACGCTGCTTGTGACGCGGCTCGACGCAGATAACGCGGACGACGCCTTTGCGCTTGATGATCTTGCAGTTGCGGCAGATCCGCTTGACTGAAGCATTAACTTTCATTTTGCACTCTCTTCTTGGTTCGATTACTTAAAATTACTTGGTCCGGAACACAATGCGGGCCCGGGACAGGTCATACGGGGTCAACTCCACCGTCACCTTGTCGCCAGGGAGAATGCGGATATAGTTCATCCGCATTTTACCCGAAATGTGGCCGAGTACCACGTGGCCGTTTTCCAGCTTTACTCGAAATGTTGCGTTCGGGAGATTCTCCAGAATCTCACCCTGCATCTGAATTACGTCGTCTTTTGCCATAGTCTGCCGCTTATCGCGTAGGAATTCCGCCCTTGAAGTTGGCCTTCCGCAACAGAGAGTCATACTGCTGCGACATCACATAATTTTGTACCTGGGCCATGAAGTCCATGGTCACAACCACAATAATCAGCAGCGATGTTCCGCCAAACACAAAGGACACTTTCCACTGGGCCTGCATAAACTCGGGCAACAGGCACACTGCGGTAATGTAGACGGCGCCAGCCAGGGTCAATCGGGTCAGGATCTTGTCGATGTAGCGGGCTGTCTGCTCACCGGGACGAATCCCTGGCACAAAGGCCCCGCTCTTCTTCAAGTTATCCGCCGTTTCTTTGCTGTTGAACACCAGTGCGGTGTAGAAGAAGCAGAAGAAAATGATTGCCACGGCATACAGCAGCGCATGGATCGGCTCACCTGGGCTCAGCGACGCGGCCAGGTCCTTCAGGAAACGCACCACACTGTTGTCAGTGTTGGCGCCCTTCGAGAACCAGTCCACGATGGTCGCCGGGAACAAGATAATCGACGAAGCGAAGATCGGCGGAATCACGCCTGCCATGTTCAGCTTCAGCGGCAGATGGCTGGTTTGCCCACCGTAGATCTTGTTGCCGACCTGACGTTTGGCATAGTTCACCAGGATCTTGCGCTGGCCACGTTCCACAAACACCACCGCATAAGTCACCGCAGCGATCAGGATGACGATGATGATGGCCGAGAACGCATTGATCGCACCGGTCGACACTTGGGTGAACAGGCCACCCAGGGCGCTCGGCAGACCGGCAGCGATACCGGCGAAGATGATGATGGAGATGCCGTTGCCGAGACCGCGCTCGGTAATCTGCTCCCCCAGCCACATCAGGAACATGGTGCCGGTCAGCAGCGTCACCACGGTGACGAAGCGGAAGCCGATGCCCGGATCCAGCACCAGGCCAGGCTGGGCTTCCAGCGCGACCGAGATGCCGAATGCCTGGAACAGGGCCAGACCGACGGTTGCGTAACGGGTGTACTGGGTAATCTTGCGACGCCCCGACTCCCCTTCCTTCTTCAGCGCTTCCATCTGCGGCGACACGATCGACAGCAACTGCATGATGATCGAGGCCGAGATGTACGGCATGATACCCAGGGCAAACACCGTGAAGCGCGACAGGGCGCCACCGCTGAACATGTTGAACATGCCCAGCAGGCCACCTTCTTGCGACTTGAACAGTGCCGCCAGCTGGACCGGGTCGATGCCCGGCACCGGGACGTGGGCCCCGATGCGGTACACGACCAGAGCGCCCAGCAAAAACCACAGGCGGTTCCAGGGGAAACCGGCCGCGGCGCTCTTAGCAAGCTGTGGATTAGTCGCCAATTTTCGCTCCGATCAAGCTAGACGTCTCAGGCTACCGAGCCGCCGGCTGCTTCGATGGCGGCTTTCGCGCCGGCGGTCACTTTCAGGCCCTTGATGGACACTGCTTTGGTGATTTCGCCGGAAGCGATAATACGCACATCACGGGCCAGCACGCTCAGCACGCCGGCCTGCTTCAGCACCAGCAGGTCGACTTCGCCGACTGCCAGGTTGTTCAGGTCGGACAGGCGCACTTCAGCCTTGAAGGTTGCGTTCAGCGACTTGAAGCCGCGCTTCGGCAGACGGCGCTGCAGAGGCATCTGACCGCCTTCGAAGCCGACTTTGTGGAAGCCGCCCGAACGCGATTTCTGACCCTTGTGGCCACGGCCGGCGGTTTTACCGAGGCCGGAGCCGATACCGCGGCCAACGCGACGCTTAGCGTGCTTCGCGCCTTCTGCTGGTTGAATGGTATTCAATTCCATTGTGTTCTCCAGATCGTAAGCCGGGGCTTACGACACGACTTTAACGAGGTAGGCGACCTTGGTGATCATGCCGCGTACCGATGGCGTGTCCTGCAGCTCGGAAACCGAGTTGACACGGCGCAGGCCCAGGCCACGCACGGTGGCGCGGTGGTCTTGACGGGTGCCGATCAGGCCCTTCACCAGTTTGACTTTGATAGTGCTCATGGTCGTTCCTTTAAGCCAGGATGTCTTCCACCGACTTGCCGCGTTTCGCAGCGATGTCAGCAGCAGTACTGATTTTCGACAGGCCGTCCAGGGTCGCGCGCACCAGGTTGTACGGGTTGGAGGAACCGGTGGATTTCGCCACCACGTCCGTCACGCCCATCACCTCGAAGATCGCGCGCATGGCGCCACCAGCGATCACGCCGGTACCCGGCTTGGCCGGCATCATCATCACTTTCGACGCGCCGTGGCGGCCGATCACGGTGTGATGCAGGGTGCCGTTCTTCAGCGGAACCTTGATCAGGTTGCGGCGGGCTTCTTCCATTGCCTTCTGCACACCCACTGGCACCTCTTTCGACTTGCCCTTGCCCATGCCGATGCGGCCATCGCCGTCACCAACCACGGTCAGCGCCGCGAAGCCCATGATGCGACCGCCCTTGACCACTTTGGTCACGCGGTTGATCGCGATCATTTTTTCGCGCATGCCGTCATCCGGCTTGTCGCTTTGCATTTTTGCTTGCATTTTTGCCATGATCGTACCCTTAGAACTTCAGACCGGCTTCGCGCGCGGCTTCTGCCAGCGCCTTCACACGGCCGTGGTAACGGAAACCGGAGCGGTCGAAGGCGACTTCGGTGATGCCCGCTTTCAGTGCTTTTTCTGCGACGCGCTTGCCGACCAGTGCGGCAGCGGCGGCGTTGCCACCCTTGCCCGACTTGCCAGCCAGTTCGGCGCGCACTTCCGCTTCCACGGTCGAGGCCGAGACCAGTACTTTGGCGTCCGGGCTGATCAGGTTCGCGTAAATGTGCAGGTTGGTGCGGTGCACCGACAGGCGGTTCACTTTCAGTTGCGCGATCTTGATGCGGGTTTGACGTCCGCGGCGCAGACGAGATTCTTTTTTGTCCATCGTCAGCCCCTAATTACTTCTTCTTGGTTTCTTTAAGCTTGACCACTTCGTCCACATAGCGGACGCCCTTGCCCTTATAAGGCTCAGGGGAGCGGTAAGCACGCACTTCAGCAGCCACCTGGCCCACCTTCTGGCGATCGATACCACTGATCACGATTTCGGTCGGGGTCGGGGTTGCTACCTTGACGCCGGTTGGCATCGCGTGAACGACAGGGTGGGAGAAGCCCAGCGACAGGTTCAGCTTGTCGCCTGCGGCTTGCGCCTTGTAACCCACGCCGACCAGGGACAGCTTCTTCTCGAAGCCCTTGGTCACGCCGGTTACCATGTTGTTCACCAGCGCGCGCAGCGTGCCGGACATGGCGTTGGCTTCACGGCTGTCGTTGGCGACGTCGAAGGTCAGCGTGCCAGCATTGTTTTCTACTTTGACCAGGCCGTTCAGGCTCTGGCTCAGGGTGCCCAGCGGGCCCTTGACGGTGATCGCTTGCGCGGAGATGGCGACTTCGGCGCCAGCTGGCACAGCGATCGGCATTTTAGCTACTCGGGACATTGTCAATTACTCCTTAAGCTACGAAGCAGATGACTTCGCCACCGACGCCGGTAGCGCGCGCTTTGCGGTCGGTCATCACGCCTTGCGGGGTGGACACGATAGCAACGCCCAGGCCGTTCATCACGGTCGGGATTTCGCCTTTGCCTTTGTAGACACGCAGGCCCGGACGGGACACGCGCTCGAGGCGCTCGATGACCGGACGGCCAACGTAATATTTCAAACCGATCTTCAGTTCCGCTTTGCCCTCGGAGGTGGTCACAGCGAAATCTTCAATGTAACCCTCGTCCTTCAGGACGTTGGCAATCGCGACTTTGACTTTCGACGATGGCATGGCCACGGTCGTTTTTTGCACGCCCTGGGCGTTGCGAATGCGGGTCAGCATATCGGCGATAGGATCGCTCATACTCATTGCTTATTCTCCTATTACCAGCTGGCTTTGGTCATACCCGGGATCTCGCCACGCATGGCGAATTCACGGAGCTTGATACGGCCCAGACCGAATTTACGGAAGGTGCCGCGTGGACGGCCGGTCACGGCGCAGCGGTTACGCTGGCGGGTCGGCGCGGAATTGCGTGGCAGGGCCTGCAGTTTCAGGCGCGCTTCGTAACGCTCTTCTTCCGACTTGGACTGGTCATCAATGATGGCCTTCAGAGCGGCGCGCTTGGCGGCGAACTTCTCCACCAGGTCGGCACGCTTCTGTTCACGGTTAATCAGTGCGAGTTTTGCCATGATCGTTTAGTTCCTGAACGGGAATTTGAATGCGGCGAGCAGAGCTTTCGCTTCGTCGTCGGTCTTGGCGGTCGTGGTGATCGAGATGTTCATGCCACGCAGCGCGTCGATCTTGTCGTACTCGATTTCCGGGAAGATGATCTGCTCTTTCACGCCGATGTTGTAGTTGCCGCGGCCATCGAAGGAACGGCCGGACACGCCACGGAAGTCACGCACGCGCGGCAGGGCCACGGTGATGAAGCGGTCCAGGAATTCATACATGCGGGCGCCGCGCAGGGTCACCATGGTGCCGATCGGGTAGCCTTCGCGGATCTTGAAACCGGCGATTGCCTTGCGGGCCTTGGTCACCACAGGCTTCTGGCCGGCGATCTTGGTCAGGTCGCCCACAGCGTGCTCGATGATTTTCTTGTCAGCCACGGCTTCCGAGAGACCCATGTTCAGGGTGATCTTGGTCAGGCGCGGCACTTCCATTACCGATTTGTAGCCGAATTTCTCGGTCAGCTCGGTAACGACCTTGTCTTTGTACAGTTGTTGCAGACGGGCCATTTCTGATTACCCCTTCACTACTTCGCCGGAGGACTTGTACACGCGGACTTTCTTACCGTCCACGTCCTTGAAGCCCACGCGATCTGCCTTGCCGGTCGCAGCGTTGAACAGGGCAACGTTGGACACGTGAATCGGCATGGTCTTGTCAACGATGCCACCAGTAACGCCAGTCATCGGGTTAGGCTTGACGGCTTTCTTAGCCACGTTCACGCCTTCCACCACGACGTGCTCAGCGTCGACACGCTGTTGCACCACGCCGCGCTTGCCCTTGTCCTTGCCGGTCAGGACGATGACTTCGTCGTTTTTGCGAATCTTATCCATTACGACTCCTTACAGGACTTCCGGTGCCAGGGACACGATCTTCATGAACTTCTCAGTGCGCAGTTCGCGCGTCACTGGGCCAAAGATACGGGTACCGATCGGTTCCAGCTTGGAGTTCAGCAGAACGGCGGCATTGCCGTCGAACTTGACCAGGGAACCGTCCTGGCGGCGCACACCTTTAGCGGTACGCACAACCACGGCGTTATAAATTTCACCTTTTTTGACACGGCCGCGAGGCTGGGCCACCTTCACGGTGACCTTGATCACGTCGCCGATGCCAGCATAACGGCGCTTGGAACCGCCCAACACCTTGATGCACATGACTTCCTTGGCACCGGTGTTGTCGGCTACTTCGAGCCGGCTTTCAGTTTGAATCATAGTATTCTCTTTCCCAACTTAAGCCGAAGAATCCACACAATGCGGACATCGGTCAGTCTTGGTCCCGCCAGAGCGCACGATGCGCACTGATTGGGTGCTTGATCTTCATACAAGTACTGACCGCGAACCGCGCCAGTGGAATGACACTTAGCGGCGATACATGAACGAAGCCCGCAAGTATTACATAAAACCTGCGGGCCTGCAAGAACTAATTAAGTTGTGGCCGGGGCGTCGCCGCCCCGGCGTAGATCAACTTGCTTAGACGATTTGTGCGGCTTGCACCACACGGGTCACCGTCCACGCCTTCGTTTTGGAGATCGGACGGCCTTCCGCGATTTCCACGGTGTCGCCTTCCTTGACCTGGTTGGTCTCGTCGTGCGCGTGGTACTTGGCGGAACGGACAATGATCTTGCCGTACAGAGGGTGTTTCACGTGACGTTCGATCAGCACGGTAACGGTCTTGTCCATCTTGTCGGACACAACTTTACCGATCAGCGTACGCTTCAGCTTTACTTGCTCGGTCATTTTGCTTCCTTCGTGTTCATTACCGTTTTTACGCGTGCGATGTCGCGGCGTACCTTCTTGAGCTGCGAGGTGTTGCTCAGCTGCTGCGTCGCGGATTGCATACGCAGGCCGAACTGCGCCTTCAGCAGGTCGTTCAGCTCTTTCTGCAGAGCTGCCTGGTCTTTGCCGCGGAGTTCAGATGCTTTCATATTTCACTCCAATTATTGGCCAACCTGGCGCACCACGAAGGTGGTAGCCAGCGGCAGTTTGGCAGCAGCCAGGCGGAACGCTTCGCGCGCCAGTTCTTCGGCCACGCCGTCCATTTCGTACAGGACTTTGCCTGGACGGATTTCGGCAACGTAGTACTCCGGATTACCTTTACCGTTACCCATACGGACTTCGGCAGGCTTGTTGGAGATTGGCTTGTCCGGGAACACACGGATCCAGATACGGCCACCACGTTTGATGTGACGGGTCATCGCACGACGTGCGGACTCGATCTGGCGCGCGGTGATACGGCCGCGTGCCACGGCCTTCAGGCCGAACTCGCCGAACGACACCGAAGTGCCGGTGGTGTGCGAAATGCCGGTGTTACGGCCTTTCTGCTCTTTACGATATTTCCTGCGGCTTGGTTGCAGCATGATTATTCTCCTGCTTTCTCAGCAGCAGCCGGCTTGGCAGCGCGGCGGGCAGCTGGTGCGCCTGGTTTAGCGCCTGGACCTGGACGTGGGCGGCCAGCTGGCTTGCCGTCGTCGCGGCGTGGGCCGCGCGGCTTCTTCTCGTCAGCTGGGGTTTCGATGACTGGCGCTTCGCCGGTAGCGGAGCGGTCGCCCTTGTAAACCCAGACCTTGACGCCGATGATGCCGTAGGTGGTCGATGCTTCGGACGTGCCGTAGTCGATGTCCGCTTTCAGGGTGTGCAGTGGCACACGGCCTTCACGGTACCATTCGGTACGGGCGATCTCGATGCCGTTCAGACGGCCGGACGACATGATCTTGATGCCCAGGGCGCCCAGACGCATGGCGTTCTGCATCGCACGCTTCATCGCGCGGCGGAACATGATGCGCTTTTCCAGCTGCTGCGAGATGGAATCGGCGATCAGCTGCGAGTCGATTTCCGGCTTGCGGATTTCCTCGATATTGACGTGCACCGGCACGCCCATGATCTTGGTCAGGTCCGACTTCAGCACTTCGATGTCTTCGCCCTTCTTGCCGATCACAACGCCCGGACGGGAGCTGTACACGGTGAAGCGCGCGTTCTTCGCTGGACGCTCGATAACGATGCGGCCAACGGAGGCGTTCTTCAGCTTCTTCTTCAGGTAAGCGCGCGCCTTCAGGTCTTCGTTCAGCATCGAAGCGAAGTTGCCGTTGGTCGCGTACCAGCGCGAAGCCCAGTTACGGGTGACTGCCAGGCGGAAGCCGGTTGGATGAATTTTCTGTCCCATCGCGGCTCCTTAATTACCCACGGTCACATAAATGTGACAGGATTGTTTAGAGATACGGTCGCCACGGCCCTTTGCACGCGCGGTGAAGCGCTTCAGGATCGGGCCCTTTTCAACGTAGATCGTTTTCACGAACAGTTCGTCGATGTCGGCACCGTCGTTGTGCTCGGCGTTCGCAATAGCGGACTCCAGCACTTTCTTGACGATGAACGCGCCTTTTTTCGGGCTGAACTGCAGGATGTTCAGCGCGGCGTCAACCTTCTTGCCGCGGATCAGGTCAGCGATCAGGCGACCCTTTTGATCCGACAGGCGCACGCCTTTGAGGATAGCTTTGGTTTCCATTATTTCTTAGCCTTTTTGTCAGCAGCGTGGCCCTTGAAGGTACGGGTCAGCGCGAATTCGCCGAGCTTGTGACCAACCATGTTCTCGGACACATACACAGGCACGTGGACTTTGCCATTGTGCACAGCGATGGTCAGACCGATGAAGTCAGGCATGATCGTCGAACGACGGGACCAGGTTTTGATTGGCTTCTTGTCTTTCGACGCTTGCGCGGCTTCGACTTTCTTCACCAGGTGGGCGTCGCAGAACGGCCCTTTTTTCAATGAACGAGTCATGATTTATCCTTATTTCTTGCCGCGGCGCGAGACGATCATCGAAGAAGTGCGCTTGTTGCTGCGCGTCTTCTTGCCCTTGGTCTGCTGGCCCCATGGCGACACTGGATGACGACCAGCGGCGGTACGGCCTTCACCACCACCGTGCGGGTGGTCGATCGGGTTCATCACCACACCGCGGACGGTCGGGCGAACACCGCGCCAGCGCATGGCACCGGCTTTACCGATCTTGCGCAGGCTGTGTTCGGCATTGCCGACTTCACCCACGGTAGCGCGGCATTCGATGTGCACGCGGCGCACTTCGCCGGAGCGCAGACGCACCTGGGCGTAAGTGCCTTCGCGGGCCATCAGCACGACGGCGGCGCCGGCGGTACGGGCCATCTGGGCGCCCTTACCTGGCAGCATTTCCACGCAGTGGATCACGGTACCAACCGGGATGTTGCGGATCGGCAGGCAGTTACCGGCCTTGATCGGCGCTTCCGAACCGTTCAGCAGCGTGTCGCCGACAGCCATGCCTTTGGAGGCGATGATGTACTTGCGCTCGCCGTCGGCGTAGCACAGCAGGGCGATGTGCGCGGTGCGGTTCGGATCGTATTCGATGCGTTCCACTTTCGCAGGGATGCCGTCCTTGGTGCGCTTGAAGTCGATCAGGCGGTAGTGCTGCTTGTGACCACCACCGATGTGACGGGTGGTGATGTGGCCGTTGTTGTTACGGCCGGCGGTCTTCGATTTTTTCTCAACCAGGGCAGCGAACGGACGACCTTTGAACAGGTCGGAGTTCACCACCTTCACCATGCCGCGGCGGCCTGGCGAGGTTGGCTTCATCTTAACGAGTGCCATTATTTAGCCTCCTCGGAGAAATTGATTTCCTGGCCAGGCTTCAGGCACACGAAAGCGCGCTTGGTGTGGTTGCGGCGACCGATGAAACGGCCCGAACGCTTCACTTTACCTTCGCGGTTCACGGTCTGCACCGATTCCACTTCGACCTTGAACAGCAGTTCAACGGCGGCCTTGATTTCCGGCTTGGTCGCATCCGGTGCAACGCGGAACACGATCTGCTCGTTCTTTTCCGCGACCATGGTGGCCTTCTCGGAAATGACCGGCGCCAGCAGCACCTTCATCAGGCGCTCTTCGCTAATTTTGACGGCGCTCATGCCAGCAACTCCTCGATCTGTGCCAGTGCCGCTTTGGTAACCAGGATCTTCTTGTAGAAGACCAGCGACATTGGATCTGCGTGGCGCGGCTCGACAACCAGCACGTTCGGCAGGTTGCGGGAGGCCAGCTCCAGGTTTTCTTGAATGGTGTCGGTGATGATCAGCACGGAGTCCAGACCCATGCCGATCAGCTTTTGCGACAGCAGCTTGGTTTTTGGCGCTTCGATTGCCAGATCTTCGATCACGACCAGGCGCTCTTCACGAGCCAGCTGGGACAGGATCGAGCACAGGCCGGCGCGGTACATCTTCTTGTTCACTTTGTGGGTGAAGTTCTCGTCAGGCGAGTTCGGGAAGATGCGGCCACCGCCGCGCCACAGTGGCGACGACGACATACCGGCACGAGCACGGCCGGTGCCTTTTTGGCGCCATGGCTTCTTGGTCGTGTGGTGGACTTCTTCACGGTCTTTCTGCTTGCGGTTGCCGCTGCGGGCGTTCGCTGCATAAGCGACCACGACTTGGTGGATCAGCGCTTCGTTGTAGTCACGGCCGAAGACGGTGTCAGCGGCAGCCACGTTCGACGCGGCTTGACCTTGCGCGTTCAAGAGCTTGAGTTCCATCGATTAAGCTCCCTTCTTTGCTTTAACTTTAACGGCTGGGGACACAACCACCTGGCCGTTTTTCGCGCCTGGTACTGCACCTTTCACCAGCAGCAGTTGACGCTCGGCGTCAATGCGGGCGATTTCCAGGTTCTGGGTGGTGACGGTGACGTCGCCCATGTGACCGGTCATGCGCTTGCCTGGGAACACGCGGCCTGGATCCTGCGCCATACCGATGGAGCCTGGGACGTTGTGCGAACGGGAGTTACCGTGGGTAGCACGGCCCGACGAGAAGTTGTAACGCTTGATGGTACCGGCATAGCCTTTACCGATCGACACGCCCTGCACGTCGACTTTCTGGCCGACTTCGAACAGGGAAGCGGCAACCACTGCACCAGCTTTCAGTTCGGCGGCTTTAGCAGCGTCCACACGGAACTCTTTCAGCAGAGTACCGGCTTCAACACCAGCTTTAGCGTAGTGACCCGCAGCGGCTTTGTTCACGCGGGAAGCGCGACGTTGACCGAATGCGACCTGAACAGCGGAATAACCATCCGTTTCAGGAGTTTTGATTTGCGCAACACGGTTGTTCGATACGTCCAGCACGGTCACAGGGATCGAATCCCCGTCATCCGTGAAGATGCGCATCATACCAACCTTGCGACCGAGGAGGCCAAGGCTCATTTTTTCTCCATTCCCACCTACGATTGGGCGGGGCTTTGTTTAACTACAAAAGAAGCATGGACCAATAAAAAGACGAATCCATACCGAAGCCGGCTAGTTTAGCGTGAAAAGACCCTTGACGCAACAAGTATGTTGGGGGTATGTCGACTATTTCGGACGACGCCGCAAGATGGGATGATGGTTGATTTGCATCAAATTAATCACTTTAATCAATTTGATTCAAACCTCCCCTTCACGTATATTGAACTGGGATAAAGGAGAGCGTGATGAGCACAGCGAATTTCCCCACGATGAGCGCGCGGGATGCCAAAACCCGCTTCGGCGAATTGCTTGATGCGGCGCTAGGCCGCCCGGTGGGCATTACCAAACATGACCGCCTCACGGCGTTTATGGTGTCCAAACGCGACTTCGAGGCAATGCTGGCCCACATCGAGCTTCTGCAGGACAAACTGTTGCTCGCCGAGGCCGAGCTGGCGCGTCGTGAGGGTTTTGCCGGGGACGACCGGGTTGCGGCGTTTATTGCCGACTTCACGGAGGACAAGAGCCATGCTGAAGCTGGCGATTACCCACGCGGCATATAAGGTCCTGGCCGATCTCCAGGCCAAACAATACAAACAGATTGGCGGGGCGATCTTCAGGCTCCTCAAAGAAGGCCATCCACATGACAGCAAAGCGTTGCGCGGCGCCCGGCATGACGAGCGCCGGGTTGACTGTGGCGAATATCGCATCGTCTACGCGATTCATGGCGATATTGTTGAAATCCTCGTCATCGGAAAACGCAATGATGACGAGGTCTACCGGGCGTGGCAGCGTACTAGCTGAGTGCTACAGCGGTGGGGCGAGCTGGAGCCAGGTGAGGCGCCAGGTGCCGTCGCGGCGGCCGCCGGCTTCGTAGTAGGGGACGAAGATCAGGTCGGGGCGCGAGGCCAGTTTCAGGCGGATGGCGGGGCCGCTGGCGTCCTGCGGCAGCGCCTCGGGGGCCATTGCCAATTGTTCGCCGTCGGCCAGGATGACCGTTTCCTCGGTTTTGAAGCCGTCGATCAGGCCGGTGGCATAGACCAGCGGGCCGCGTGTGATGGCGGCGTATTCGTAGCGCATCACCTGCTGGGCTACGGGCGAGCCGTCCGGGGCCAGCGATTCCTGGGTGTTCTGGCTCAGCTTGCGGTGCAGCGTCGGCGCCATCGGCAGCGACAGCTCCACCACGTCGCCCGCCTGCCACTCGCGCTCGATGCGCAGATAGCTGCCGGGCTGCGCCGCCGTCTCGCCCGCGCCGGTCTTGGCACCATCCGCGCCCGTGCCGGCGCCATTCACCGCCGCCGCGGCGCCGTGCGCCCACGCCGGGATACGCAGCGCCAGCGTAAAGCGCCCTGCCCGCTCGGGCTGGATTTCGATGCGTACGCTGCCATCCGCTGGATACGCCGTCTGCTGCACCAGGCGCACGGCGCCTGCCGCCGCGGTGGCCAGCATCGCCTCGCCGGGGCCGTACAGGTTGACGGCGATTTCGTCGGCGCCGCGCAGCGTGTAGGCCACGCCCGGCAGTTCCTCGATCGCCATCGAGCCGCTGGATTTGCAGCAGCGCCAGTAAGTCGTGTACACCCGCTTCCCGTTGGGGAAGATGTAATAGCACCAGTCCTCGCCGTTCGGGGCCTGCGCAGCCAGCAGGTCGTTATAGGCCGAGCGCTCGATCTCTTCGGCGAATTGCGCCTCGCCGGTGATGGCGAGCAGTTCGCGGTTCATCTGCATCCACGCCAGCGTGGAACAGGTCTCGATATAGCCGTATGGCGAGAAGGCGCCATGGTGGTTGAACACCTCGCGCGAACGGTGCGCGACGCCGCCCCATGGCCCGCCGCCCAGCGACAGGTGGTACTCGCGCACGCTGTGCCACACATTGCGCACGGCCTGCAGGTACTGCGGCTTGCCGGTGGCGCGGTGCAACTTGGCCATGCCCACCATATTCCAGCACAGCTGGTAGGCCTTGCCGGTGGCGATTTCCGCTGCGTCCACGCCATTGACGGCCTGTGTCAGCAGATTGAGTTCAACACGCGCGTCGGCCTGCTGCACGATCAGTTCCGCCAGCTGCAGGTAGCGCGGCTCGCCGGTGCGCAGATAGAGCTCGGCCGCCGGATCGAGCAGGCAAGTGGCCGACATGCCGTGGTGGTTGCCCAGCTCCGTGATGTCGATATCGCCGCGCGTCAGCGTGGCGAAGCACAGGTCGCCGATCTTGCGCGCCGCCTCCAGATGGCGCGCATGGCCGAAGAACTTGTGCACTTCCAGCAGGCCGATGATCAGGTAGCTGTGGGTCCAGATGTCCCAGGTGCGCTTGCCGGGAGCGCCGTCCCAGGTGCGCGGGCCACGCGCCTGCTTCTGCATGAAGCGGCGTTCCGGCGCATAGGTGCCGAGGTAGCCGTCCGCTTCCTGTTCGGAGGCGAGGAAATCCGCAACCTGCAGCACATGCTGCGCCAGCACCGGATCGGCGCTGCGGTTGGCGGCGCGGGCGGCTGCGTACAGCCATTTTCCCGCGTGCTCGCCGTACCAGTCCCCTTCATGATTGCAGCACTTGTGGGCCGCGCCGAACAGCGCGATGGCGGGGCTGTGCCGGTCTTCGATGAAATGCGACAGGCGGCCGCGCCGGTTGGCATCGAGCGCCTCGCCCAGCAGGCCGGAAAGCTTGACCTGGGAAGGCGCGGGGAACATGGTAACGGCGTTGTCCATATCAGGCTGCGTCCACCACGCAACGGAAGCCGAGCATGCCGGAGCGGTCCTTGGCAGGCGCCATCAGCAGGTATTTGCCGTGCTGGTCGAGGCGGTGCGCCTGCGGGAAGTACCAGTGCGAGGTCTGCGGATGGTAGGAGCTGCCGCCGCGCAGGGCTGCGGCGCGGGTGTGCTCGTCCTCGAACTCGCTGGTCCACTGCCACACGTTGCCGACCAGGTCCAGCACGCCGAAGGGGCTGGCGCCGTCAGGGTGGGCATCCACATCGTCCGGCGGCAGCAGTTCGCGGCCGGTATTCTTCGCCGGCACACGGCTGTCGTCCCACTTGTCGCCCCATGGATAGAGGCGGCCGTCCGTACCCTGCGCCGCATACTGCCATTCCCATTCATGCGGGAGGCGCTTGCCGGCCCATGCCGCGTAGGCGCGCGCATCTTCCAGGCTCACCCAGGTAACAGGCTTGTTTTCCCAGCCCTTGCGCGGGGCGCCGTTCTCCCAGTCCTTCAGGAAGTTGTGCGCATCGCGCGGCGCGTAGCCGGTATCGTCGATGAACTTCTTGAACTGCGCGTTGGTGACGTTGTGCTTGTCCATGTAGAAGGGCTTCATCTCCATGCGGCGGCGGTGCGCGCGGCGCGCGATGCTCTCCCATGGGTACTGGAAGTCCATGCCGGCCCAGGTATAGCCTTCCACCTCGATGCCGGTGACAACGAAATCGAAAGTGCCCGCAGGGATGGCAACCATGCCTTCCGGTGCGCTGGCCGCGGCCCTGGTCGGCGCGATATCGATCATCTTCTGCGGCAGCGCTTTCCAGGCGCCGGAGAAGCTGCGCAGCGGCGCGGCTGCCATCTCCGCCATCTTGAGCAGGAAGGCGTCCAGGCCGGGCACGATGGCGCCCTTGTCCACGCCAACGATGGCGCCGAAGCCTTTCACTTCCAGCGTCAGGTCGAAGCTCGCAGTTGCGGCTTCGCCCGTGCCCTGGATACGCGGCGTGACCGGCACGCCGTTCCATACGTCGTAATAGGCGCGGCCTTCGGTGTGCGGCACGATCAGCTGCTCGCCGTTCACTTCATACTCGTTGCGGTTAACGATGGTCCACAGCGTGACGCCGTTGGCCGGGAAGCGGCTGGCGAACACGTTCTGCTGCAGCGCCGTCACATACGGCTCCCAGCCCGGGCTCACCAGCTGCTCGGGGAACTTGCGGTAGATGGTGGAGATGCGGCGCAGCGCTTCGCCATCGCGCTCGGTGAACTGGTTCCAGATGCCCCACACGTTTTCCCAGGCGGTATAGCCCACGCCGTTGAAGAACATGTAGTGGAAGTCATCGGTGCGGTCGCGGCACCAGCGGTTTTCCAGGTTGACCATATGGCGCGACTCCAGCCACTTCACCTTGCTCACGGCAGGAATGATTTCGGTGGAGGCCTTGCCCCAGGTCTGCTGGTTCCACTGCAGCGCTTCGTCGGCCGTCAGCGAGCCTTCCGGCTGGAAGATCAGCGGCTGCTTCGCCTTGTCGGCGCAGTCCGCGTACACGCGCGGCACGCCGTTGTAGGTGTCGCCGTTCACGCCGTCCGCATTCAGCTTCACGGCCAGGTCGGTGACGGCCTCCCAGTCTTCCTTGCCTTCCGGATGGGTGCCGTTATCCCATGGCATGGTGGGCAGGAAGACGCGCACGCCGCGCTTCTGGAAGGCCTGCACGGCCTTCTTCAGGCCTTCCAGGCCGCCCGGCATATCGCTGGCCAGCATGGTCTGGTTGCGGTTGTCGATGCCGATGTTCGGATACACGTACCAGATCAGCACACTGTCGATGCCGCCGAAACGCGCCTCCAGGTCGTCCAGGTAGCGGTCCACCGTGTACTCGTTCTTCACCGGGTCGAAGAAGTAGCGGTCTTCCACCATCATCTGCGTGTGCACGAAATTGCGCTGCGACCAGGCCAGGTCTTCGCGGTCATAGCGCGAACCGTCGTAGCCCGCGCGGATCTTGTGCTCATGGCGCCAGATCGTCAGTTCCTTGCGCCAGCTGTCGGCGTAGTTGTTGACGTCGATCTTCCACTTCCCGATATTGATGTAGGGCCAGTCAGGCGCCTTGCCCGGCGTTGGCAGGTGGGCCGGCAGCGTGTGCGGCAGCGGGGTGTCCCAGTGCTTCGGCTCTTTTGCAGGCACGGTGCGGGTATCGTAGGTGGGTGGGCGCTTGCTGGTCATGATGTGTTCTTTGATTCTTAAGGTTTGTCGGCGTAAATCGTGAGGCCAACCAGCGACTGTTTCGGGGCTGGGAACAGGAAGCTGGCGACGTAACCGAAGACGATGCACAACATGATCGAGATCGGCAGGTAGAAGTAAGGGTGGACCATCTTGAAGGTCCAGCAGATGGTGGTGAGGATGGAGCTGCACAGGATGCCGATGGCCACGCCCTGCCAGTTGGCGCGGCGCGTGAACATGCCCAGCGTGTAGGCGCCGGCGAAGCCGCCGCTCAGCAGTCCCGCCAGTTCAATCGACACATCGAACAGCGAGTGCGCATTGAAGCGCGACAGCAGCAGTGCGGCGGCAATGCCGATCAGGCCCGTGGCCACGGTGGCGATTTCCGCGAACAGCACACTCTTCTTCGGCGTGGGGTTCTTCACCAGTTTTTCGTAGAAGTCCACGGAAGCCAGCGTTGCCACGCTGTTCATGATGCCGGACAGGGTGGCCATGGCAGCGGCCAGGATGCCCGCGATGATCAGGCCCGTGATGCCCGTCGGCAGTTCGGCTGCGATGAACAGTGGGAAGGTGGCATCCACATTCAGCAGCGGGTTCATACGCTCCGGATGGCTCTTGTAGTAGGTGTAGAGCGCGGTGCCGATGGTGTAGAAGATGAAGCCGCCCGGAATCGAGATTGCCGCGAACATCCAGATCGAGCGCGTCGCTTCCTTGGCCGACTTGGTGGACAGCACGCGCTGCATCAGCACCTGGTCTTTCGGGAAGGTGAGCACCACGTCGAACAGCACGAGGAAAATGAAGCCCCAGACGGTAGGCTGGGTCAGGTCCCAGCTGAAGTCGAACAGTTTGGTCTTGCTTTCGGCCGCGGCCACGCTGACGAATTCCGCCACGCCGCCGTCCAGCTTCCAGATGATGAAGCCGATCGCGAACAGGGCGCCGCCCATCTTCACGAAGAGCTGTACGAAGTCGGTCCACACCACGGCCTTCATGCCGCCCATCGCCGTATAGATGATGGTGAAGCCGCCCATGATGATGATGCTCCAGGTGACGTCGATGCCGGTGATGGTGGCAATCGCCAGCGACGGCAGCAGCAGGATCACGCTCATGCGGCTGCCAATCTGCACCAGGATGCAAATCAGGCTGGCGATCATGCGGATCGCCGGGTGGAAGCGGATTTCGAGGTAGTGGAACACCGACATCAGGTCGAGGCGGCGCAGCAGCGGGACCACGGCCACGGCCACGAAAGTCAGCGCGACCACGGCCACCAGGTTATTGGTCATGTACTGCCAGTTGGTCTCGAAGGCCTTGGCGGGAATCGCGATATAGCTGATGGAGCTGGTGTTCGCCGCGTACAGGCTGATGCCCGCCGCCCAGAATGGAATGGAACGGCCGCCAACGAAGAAATCGGAGGTGGAATTGCGCTTCTCGCGGATGTAGCAGTACCAGCCGATGCCCAGCATGCCCGCCAGGTAGGCCACGATCACGAACCAGTCGAAGGTTTTCAGCAGGCGCTTGCCGCTGACGATTTCGGTATAGGCCATGTGCTGGCTGCCGTCCGCCGCCGTGTAGGCGCGCAGCAGGCCATTGGCCCAGCCGGTCGCGATTTCGCTGCCGCCCTGCGCTGCCGCCGAATCCTGCAGCGGCGACACGGCCCAGGAGCCGGTGATGGTGTGGTAGGTGTGCAGCTGCGGCGCGGCGGCGGCATCGCCTGCCGGGCGTGCGAGGTACAGCACGTGCGCCTGCCCGGTGGAGCGCGCGGCGCCGGGCAGCACCTTGCCCGCCACCGGCTTCATTTCCTCCCAGCCGCTGCGCGCCTTCCAGCGCAGGAGGCGGTCGCCCTCCCCGTCGGCGCCGCGCAGCGTCAGCAGCACGGTGGAGTTCTGTGCCGCGAGCGAGCTGATTGCCGCGCCGCGGCCGTCCCATGCGGCCAGCGTTTCCCAGCGCGCCGCGGTGTTGGCGGCATCAAGCGCCAGCAGCTGCGGCGCTCCGGTTTCGCTGTAACCGGCTACATAAAGCTTGTCTCCCAGCGTGGCGGCCACCGCCTGGGTAAGGGGCGCCGGCAGCGGCGGCAGCGCGCTCGCTTCCACCGTCGGTCCGCGCAGCCTGAGCTTTTCGACCTTGCTGACCACCTGGCGGGCGCCCTCGGCGCCGGACAACAGGTAGGTCTGCGTTTCGCTTGCGGCGAAGGCAAGGGCCAGCGGCGCGCGGAAATCGAGCGCCGTCCACGACTTGCGGTCCTCGCTCAGCAGCCAGCTGCGGTCTTCGCTCAGCGCCAGCAGCCGTCCTTCGATCGTGAGCATGCGCACGGCCTTCTGCTGCAGCGGCAGCGGCGGCAGTTCCATGTTCGTGATGGACGCCAGGTTGTCGGCATGCGCCTGGCGCGGCGCCAGCAGCATGCAGAAAGCCAGCAGCATGGCGAGCAGGGCGAAGCTCCAGTGCGCGGTGCGCATGGCGGGCGTGAATTGCTTGGTCATCTGATTACCTGTAGTGAGCTGGCGCACGTCAGCGGATAACGCCGAGGGCGCGCAGGCGCGAAATCTCTTCGGCGGAATAGCCGTTTGCTGCAAGGATCTGGTCCGAATGCTGGCCCAGCGCCGGCGCGGCGAACGGCGCGGGCGCCGCTGCATTGCCAAATTTGACGACTTCAGTAAAGCCTTGATAGCTGCCGACCACGGGATGGCTCATCGTTGCCATCATGTTTTCGGCGCGTACTTGCGGGTGCTCGAACATTTCTTCGAGCTGGCGCGCGGCGGAGCATGGCACGTCGCTGCCGAATACGGTTTCCCATTCATGCGCGGTGCGGGCCGACAGCGCGGCGCGCAGCTTTGGAATCAGCGCGTCCGCGTGCTCGGCGCGCTTGCGCACCGTGTCGTAGCGTTCGTCGCCCGCAAGCTCCGGCAGGCCCACGCGTTCGCACAGGGTGGTCCAGAAATGCGCGGTGTTGGCGGACAGGTAGATGTAGCCTTCCTTCGCGGGATGAATGCCGGTGATGCCGCCGGAGCGCATGTCGCGGCCGACGTTCAGGGGTTCCCCATCAGCCTTGATCAGACGTGCGGACTGCATCGCCAGCGCGCTGCGCAGCAGGGAGACGCCCACATACTGCCCTTGGCCGCTGCGGCTGCGCTCGAACAGCGCGGCCGTGACACCGGAGGCCACCAGCGCGGCGGCGTAGTAGTCCACGACGCTGCCATATACGATTTGCGGGTCGCCGCCTGCCGGGCCTTGCAGCGTGCAGATGCCGGTGAAGGTCTGCAGCACCTGGTCGTAGCCCGCGTTGTCTTTCATCGGCCCGTTTTCGCCGTAGCCGGTGACGGCGCAGTACACCAGCTGCGGGCGGCGCTGTTTCAGCTGTTCGTAGCCGATGCCGAGGCGCTCCGGCACGCCGGGCCGGAAGTTGTGCACCAGGACGTCAGCGCTATCCACCAGCTTTTGCAGCACGGCGAGGCCGTCCACCTGTTTCAGGTCGATGACGATGCCGCGCTTGCTGCGGTTCACGCCCAGGAAGGCGCGGCTTTCCGCCTCCAGCGTGGACGGATACTTGCGCAGGTTGTCGCCGGCCGGCGGTTCAACCTTGATGACTTCAGCGCCCATGTCGGCCAGTTGCGTGCAGCCGTAAGGACCGGCGATATAGGCGCTCAGGTCGAGCACGCGGATACCAGCCAGCGGCAGCCGCTGTTCCGGCTGTGCTGCAGCCAGGGCGGCGAGCGCGCCAGCATTGGCGCCAGCAGCCGCGATTCCCGCGCTGGCCGACGGCGCAACAGAGCCGGCAGACGGATCGCTTGTGGCGCTCGCCGCGGGCGTGCCGTCGTCAGTAGCCTCGGCCATCGCAGGGGCACCTGCGGCGACCACGGCTTCGGCACGGCGGATGAACGGCAGGTCGATCATCTTGCCATCCACCGTGAACGCGCCCGCGCCGGATGCTTCGGCTTCGCGCGCGGCGGCCAGCACGCGCACGGCGTGCTCATACTCCGCAGCACTCGCGCTGAATACTTCATTGGCCAGCGCCACCTGCGATGGATGAATGCAGCTCTTGCCCCAGAAGCCCAGTCGCTTCGACATGCCAGCTTCGGCGCGGAAGCCGTTGGCGTCCCTGATATCGGGGAAAGCGCTGTCGTAGGCGAACACGCCCGCTTCGGCGGCGGCCATGCGCAAGGCGAACATCGCCGCATGCACATTGGCCGGGTCGCGGCGCGCAATGCCGTTCGCCTCGAACAGGTCGGCAAAGCCCAGCTGCAGGCCTGCCACGCGCGGGTCGGCGGCGCCGATTTCGGCGGCCTTGCGCAGGCCGAGGGGAGATTCGATATTGGCCAGCACGCGCACCGGGCGCGCCACGCCATTCATGCTTTCGGCACGCGCCAGCGCGGCGCATACCGTATGAATATCGGCAGCCGATTCCGCCTTCGGCAGATTCAGCATGCCCAGCGCAGGCTGGGTGACAGCCTGCACGTCTGCTTCAAAGTGCGGCGAGCCGATGGCGTTCACGCGAACGATAATCAGCTTGCCGCTGTCGAGCGCCTGCGGCGAACGCAGGAACTCCGCGACCGCTGCGCGGGCTTCCTCCTTGCGCGCTTCCGGCACTGCATCTTCCAGGTCGATCGAAATGGCATCGGCCTGTCCGTTCAGTGCCTTGGCGAAAAGCTCCGGGCGCGAGCCCGGCACAAAGAGTTTGCTGCGCATGACGGTCTGTTGGCCTCTCGCTTAGAAGGTGATGCTGTGCGTGATCGAGTAGGTTCGGCCACGGCCCGCGAAGAAGTTCTGGAAGCCCGGCACCTGCGCGGACGTCAGAATATAGTAGCGGTCAGCCAGGTTCTCGATACCCAGCGTGAGGTCGCCATAACGGGTCTTGTACGAAGTGGTAAGGTCCAGCAGCGTGTAGCCACCGGTCTTTTCGCGCGAGCTCTTGCCCGGATTGATTTCGCGGCCGCGCAGCGTGGTGGAACTCAGGCGCACATCGCCGCGCTCCGAATACTGCCAGCTGACACCCAGGCCCACCTTGTCCGGATTGATGGTCGAGACACCCTGTTCGGTATCCAGCGGGCCGCCGAGGCGGGACGCCATCAGGCCGCGGATGCGAGAATACAGGCCGTTCACACGCAGGTCGCGGGTCACATTATATTCACCCGAGACCTCGAAGCCTTTCACGCGCACCGCGGAACGCTGCATGATGAAGTCGCCGGTCACTGGATCGATCGACAGCGAAACACCGAAGTCGGAATCCGACTGGTAGTAGGAGGTGGACAGACTGCCCCACGAACCCTTCCAGTTGGCGCCGATTTCCTTGTTCTTCACGATGATGGGCTGCAGGTCCAGGATGCCGGCCACGGACTGGCCGGGCACCTTGATGTTACGCAGCGGGATGCCCACGTTCGGCAGGCTGAAGCCCTTGCCGTAGGAGACGTAGGCAGACCAGCCCGGCGCGAAGCGCCACACGACACCCGCATTCGGCAGGCTCGCCTCGTAGTCCAGTTTGCCGCCTTCAACGTGCACGCGGTTGTTGAAGTAGGTGGTGGTGTAGCTGTCCACCGACAGGTCGCCGGACTCGCGGCGGTAGCCGCCGCTGAAGGTCAGGTCGCCCAGGTCATACGACAGCTGCGCGAACGGCGCGGTGCTGCTGTATTCCATCGGCGGCACCCAGGTGCGGTTGGTCAGCGCCAGGCGCTGTTCGGTCTCGTCACGCACCACGTCCACGCCGGCGCGCAGTTCGAGGCCGCTCACCAGGAAGTCCGGACGGGTGTAGCCGGTGCGCAGGCCGCGCTTCTCGGAATGCACTTCGGACTGGTCCACCAAGGTGCCCAGCGGCGCAATTAGCGGGTCCTGCTTGTCGGCGCCGCCCTTCTCGGCCACGAAACGCATCGCCTGGGAAGCCTTGTAGACCTGCGCGGTGAAGGTACCGCCGAATACTTCGTCGTTGGTGTAGTTCGCCGCGTACTGGCGGAAGTCGTTGAACTCGGCCTGGCCGTTGAACGGTTTGCCCGGCTGCGAGCTGTCGGTCACGCCCTTGGCGCGGTTGCCTTCCAGGTAGACGTAGTTGCCCTTACCATCCAGCTTGAAGCGGCTGGCGCTCACTTCGACGCGCTGGCTGGAGCTCAGGTTGAAACCGGTTTTCAGGAACAGGTTGCGCCCTTCGGTATCGTTCAGCGAACCGGAAGCATTCATGCCGATGCGGCGGCCCTTGGCGTCCCACTGCATGCCGCGGTCGACTTCCGACATTGCCAGCAGCACGTCGAAGGCTTCCTGCTTGTGCGCCACGTTCACGCCGACTTTCCAGCCCATGCTGTCGTCTTCGAACTGCGAGTTCAGCTTGGTGGTCAGCGTGACTTCGGTGCCCATCTTGGTCGGGGTCTTGGACACGTAGTTGATGATGCCGCCAGCCGCGCCCACGCCTTCCGACGCCGACGGGCCATTGATCACTTCGATGCGCCCCACCACGCCCAGGTCGGTGAAGGAACCGCTGCGCTGCGTTTCACGGAGCGGCGAGCTTTGCGGAATGCCGTCGAACAGGCGCAGCGGAATACGGCCGCGCAGCGTTTCGCCGGTGTTGCTCATGGCCTGCGTCGATTCGGCATAGCCAGGCACCAGGCGCGCCAGCACGGCGGTCGCGTCTTCGCTCAGGGCCAGGGACTTGCCCACTTCGGCCATGGAAATCACGTTCACGGCGCCCGGAATCTTGTCCACGGCCTTGGCCGTGCGGGTACCCGTCACAATGACGGTGGTATTGCTCTGCTCTTCCGCCTTCTTCTCTTCGGCGGGAGCGGCTTGCTGTGCATTGGCAACGCCGGCAAACAGCATGGCGGTAATCGCGGCAGCGATGGGGGTCAGTTTGATGGTCTCGCTCGTATTCTTCATGATTTTCTTATGTCTCATTTGAGTTGTCGGATGCCCCGGAACAGCGGGCGCTCTTTCAGTCACAGCAGGGTCAGGCAGGGCGATCAGGTCCTCCTTACAGGTCGAGACCGAGGGCTGCGCGGCCGCCCCGGCTGTCGATGAATTGCTGCAGTTCCTCACGCGTGGGAATCGAGGTCTGGGCGCCGATGCGGGTTACGGCCAGGGCGGCGGCGTATTGCGCCTCGCGGGTGGCCACTTCCAGCGTCATGCCGCGCGCCAGGGCGACGGTGAGGGCGCCGACGAAAGTGTCGCCGGCGGCAGTGGTATCGATCGGTAAAACCTTGGCTGCCGGGATCAGGTGCTGTGTGTTGCAATCAGACACGAGTACGCCCGATTCTCCCATGGTCAGCAGCACAGCGCCAGCACCGCGGCGGCACAGGGCGCGGCCGGCGGCCACGGCATCTTCCGTGCCGCGCACATCGAGGCCGCTCAGCTGCGAAGCTTCGGTTTCATTGACAACAAGGTAGTCGGTCATGGCCAGCAGGCTGTCCGGCAGGTCGGCGGCCGGCGCCGCGTTCAGCACGACTTTTACGCCTGCCGCGCGCGCAATTTCGATGGCGCGGGTGACGGTATCGAGCGGCGATTCGAGCTGGCACACGAGGTAGGAGGCGCCTTCAATGGTGGCGGCGGCCGCCTCCACCTGGGCCACGCTCAGCACATCGTTCGCGCCCGGCGCGATCACGATGCTGTTGGCGCCGTCCGAGTCCACGAAAATGCCGGCCACGCCGGTGGCCACGCCGGGAACGGTGAGCACGCCTTCGATGCAGATATCGTTGCCGCGCAGGCCGGCCAGGGCCGAACGGCCGAATTCATCGTCGCCGACCGCGCCAATGAAACGGACCTCGGCGCCCTGTCGCGCCGCTGCAACAGCCTGGTTCGCGCCCTTGCCGCCGGCGACCTGGCGGAAGCCATCGCCGCTGATGGTTTCGCCGAGCATGGGCATGCGCGGGGTGCGAAACACCAGATCGATATTGATACTGCCGACTATGGTGATACGGGGCGTCATGCTCTCAGGTCTCCGGAATTATTCTATTTATGCAGCGCAATCGATTGCGCAAACGATTGCTATTGAACTCCTGATTTCCCTGCAAGTCAATCGGTTTGTTGTTTTCAGGCCAGCCGGGCGGTGGACTGGCGCACCACGAGCTCGGTGTGCAGCATCTCGCGGCGCAGCGGCAAGGTGGGGCCGGCGACGCGGTCGAGCAGGACGCGGGCCGTCAGTGCGCCCATCTCGTACTTCGGCTGCGCCATCGTGGTCAGCGGCGGCGTGGTGAAGGAGGCCAGGGCGATATCGTCGTAGCCGATCACGGACAGCTGCTCGGGCACGCGCACCCCGGCGGCGTTGGCGGCGCACAGGCCGCCGATGGCCATCAGGTCGTTGCTGGCGAAGATGGCGCTGGGCGGCTTGGGCATGGCCAGCAGCTGCTTGAACGCCTGGAAGCCGCCTTCGCTGGTGAAGTCGCTGCGCACCAGGTAGTCGAGGCGGAAGCGCAGGCCCGCTTCCTTCAGCGCGCGCAGATAGCCTTCCACGCGGGCGCGCGAAGGCAGCAGGTCGATCGGGCCGGACACGCAGGCGATGTCCTTGTGGCCCAGCCCGATCAGGTATTTGGTGGCGAGGTAGCCGCCCTCTTCGTGGTCGGCCTCGACGAAATCGGCCTGCACCCCCTCCACTTCACGGTCGACCAGCACGGTGGGAATGGGCTGATGCTGAAGGCGCGACGACAATTCATCGTCCGCGCCGGAAGCCACCAGGATCAGCCCGTCGATGCGCTTTTCCATCAGCACCTGCAGGTAGGCCGACTGCTTGCGCGTGTCGTCGTAGGCGTTGCACAAGATGACGTTGTAGCCCTGCTTGAAGGAAGCATCCTCGATGCCCTGGATCAGCTCGGCAAAATAGGGGTTGGTGTTATTCGGGATCATCATCCCGATGGTGTGCGTCTTGTCGTTTTTCAGGCTGCGCGCCACCGCGCTGGGGATGTAGCGCATCTCCGCCA
The DNA here is from genome assembly GCF_045984285.3 of Pseudoduganella rhizocola. Lineage (NCBI taxonomy): Bacteria > Pseudomonadati > Pseudomonadota > Betaproteobacteria > Burkholderiales > Oxalobacteraceae > Pseudoduganella > Pseudoduganella rhizocola. The sequence goes on along the minus strand of NZ_JBJQIK030000011.1, from coordinate 4,561 downwards.
TGGCGGTGCGCACGCGCTCCTTGACATCTTCGCTGACGGCGCGGGTGTTGTTCAGCACGTGGGATACGGTCGTGGTCGATACGCCTGCGCGCTCGGCCACCTGCTTCATCGTTGCCATTTCGTTATCCTTATGCGGGCAATCGATTATGTATCATTTGATCAACGATTGGTACACGAGATTAAAAAATTTCACGTTCAGCTTGGGCGGATCGCTGGGCTTGCCGCTCGGCAGGTGCTGCATCATCAGCAGCGCCACCAGGTTTTCCTTCGGATCAATCGTGTAATAGGTGGAGGCGGCGCCCGACCAGCCGAACTGGCCGACCGAACCCAGCCGCGCACGGCGCGCCACATCCAGCACCACCGAGCCGCCCAGGCCAAAGCCCTCGGCCGGGCTGAACTCGTGCGTCGGCGGGCTGAGGTGCGACAGGTGATTGGCCATCATCATCTCGACGCTCTTGCGGCCCAGGATCTGCACGCCGTCCAGCTGGCCGCCGTTCAGCAGCATCTGGGCGAAGCGGGCGTAGTCGCCAGCCGTGGAATACAGGCCGCCCGCGCCGCTGAAATAGGGATTCTGCAGTTCGCCCGCCGGCGCAATGCGGCCCGGCGCGACGGCGCTCAGGCGGCCGCCGGCGTCGCTGGTCGTCATGTCCACGATGCGGCGGCGCTTGGCAGGCGGCACGATGAAGCCCGTGTCCGCCATCTGCAACGGGCGGAACAGGCGCTTGTGCAGGAAGGCGTCGAAGCGCAGGCCCGATACCACCTCCACGATGCGCCCGGCCACCACGGTGGCGGTGCCGTCGTAGTGGAACTCGGCGCCCGGCTCATGGGCCAGCGGCACGCGCGCCAGGCGCTTGCTGAAGACATCGAGGTCGGACGCCTGGAACAGCAGCGCAGAGTCGAAGATCTGGTTGACCGGCAGCGAACGGTCGCCGTAGGAGGCGAAGCCCGGCGTGTGCGTCAGCAGCTGGCGGATGGTGATCGGCATTTTCGGCGGCCGCGTTTCCGGCACGGCAGCCGTGCCCGCCACGAACACGCGGGCGTCGGCAAACTCCGGCAGGTATTTCGAGACCGGGTCGTCCAGCAGCAGCTTGCCCTCTTCCATCAGCATCAGGATGGCGACCGCCGTCACGGTCTTGCTCATTGAATAGATGCGGAAGATGGCGTCGCGCTGCAGGGGCTCGCTGCGCGCCAGGTCGCGGTGACCATAGGCGTTGTAATCCACCACCTTGCCGTTGCGTAGCACCAGCACCACGGCGCCCAGATAGTCGTTGCGCTGGATGGCCTGCTCGACGAAGCTGTCCACGCGGTGCAGCCGGTCCGGCGCAATGCCTTGCGTGGCAGGCGGCATGTAGGGCAGCGGCGTCCCGGCAAAGGCGGGCGCGGCGCAGAAAGCAGCAAGGGCGGCGACGCTGAGCAGTGTTCTCATGTGGTCCGGAGATTAGCAAACCCGGCCCATTCTACTCCGTGCTGGCTGACAGGCAAGTAGTTGACATCGGAACAGGCTGCTCATGCCACAAAATTTCCTGTCTCTACGGTGCGCAGGTCATCGCAGAGCCTGATGTAGCCTTGGTCCTTCCAGCGTTTGCGGCTCAACATTTGGAGGTTCCAATGCACTCATCAATTCGAGCGCTTGCCGTCTGCGCGGCGCTAGCCCTGGCCAGCGCGCCCAGCTTCGCAACCGGCTATTCCTCGGTAAAGATCACTCCCACCCTGGAGGTCATCGACCTCACTCCCGGCGACGGCGTTGCCGCCGGCTACCGCTTCCGCGATGCGGATGGCGAGCTGTCCAGCAGCTTCGGCGGCGTGATGCACGTGAACGGGCTGTGGCCTACCGAAATCATCGACAGCGTGACCGGCCGCGCTCTGGCGGGCACCGCAGGCGAAATCGGCTCGCTGTATGCGTCCGCCAGCACGGCGCGCGGCTTCACCTTCGAAGGCTCGAACGCGTCCATGTTCTGGGAATTCGCCGTACTCCCGCACAGCAATGTTGCGCTGACCCTCACCTACGACTGGGAAGCCAGCCGCGACGGCGGCTATCCGGCCTCGATGCGCGCCAGCTCCAGCACCTCGATCTTCGAAGAGAGCTGGGGGCAGGCCTTCGAGATCCGCTCGGCGGTCGATCCCTTCGGTCCCGATGCCAGCAAGCACGAGAGCTACACCTTCTTCTTCAGCAATCCCACCGATACGGTGCTGGAACAGCGCCTGACGATGCGCACGGATGTGCAGGTGCAGGTCTCCGTGGTGCCGGAGCCCGGCTCCTATGGCCTGCTGGGCGCCGGCCTGCTGACCCTGGGCTTCGCCAGCCTGCATCAGCGCCGCCGCGCGCAAAACAATACACGCCGCAGTTAAAGCAGCTTAGGAAACTCCTCAACCGTCAGACCCGCGTCGCGCACAATACCGCCCAAGGTCAGTGCGTTGACGGGGTTGTGACGCGGGATCGTGATAGTGCGCGCACCACGACGCATCACTATGTGGGCTGTAGCGCATACGGCCTCCCTGACTGGTCATAAAATCATATGCCCTGTTTGAATGCGGCTGACTGGATGGTGCGCCGATTTCAGCCGCCCAGCCCCATCACGGCTATGGGAAAGCCTCGACGTGGACTTCGCCGCGACGCCCGAAGTAGCTGACGTGGCGGCCGGCGATCCAGACCATATAACCCACGCAGCCCGCCGCCATCGACAGGCGCATGAACTCGGGATACATCACCTCGCCGCGCTGGGCGCCGCGAATGGCTGCCTGCAGCGCCGCTGCATCGAAAGTTGATGGAATGGGCAGGTCGGGCGCATGCAGCTCCACTGTATGGGTGGCGCCATCCTCGGCGTAATAGTTCGTCAGGCGTCTGCGGTAGTCCGCGTAGTAGGACTCGGTGCCGGCCTGCGCCAGTGCCGCAACGATCTGGCCGAAGCTGGCGGCGCCCGCGTGCGAGTCGCGCGCACACCGTTCGGCGGCCTGGGTGAATGCAGTGCTCATAAGCTCTCCCCTACTCCACTGGTACCTGTTTCAGTTCATGGACACGCACCAGCTGCTGCATCATCTGCATCAGCATGCGCCGCTGCTGCCCGTTCAGGGCTGAGAAAAACAGTTCATCGTTCTGGTCCGCCAGCGCCGCGAGTTTCGGCACCAGCGCGCGGCCGGAACGCGTGAGTGCAATCACTTGCGCCCTGCCATCCGCAACGCTGCCTTCGCGCTGCGCCAGGCCTTTCTGCTCCAGCCGGGTGACGATTTTTGATACCGCCCCCTTCGTCATGCCCAGCGCATCCATCAGCTGCGCCGCAGACGCCTCGCCTGCATCGTAAAGCTGGCGCAATGCGACCCACTCGGATACCGATACCCCGTTCTCCTCCATCAGCCGCGCAAATCGCCCCGATACGTGGTTAGAGACAAAGCGCAGCCAGAAGCCCAGATGCGATTCAAGATGACTGACCTGTTTTTTCATACCTCTATATTAGTTTCCATGGAAACTTTATGCAAGAAAAAGACGCGCACCAACTTTCAGGCCGCGTCGTGGCAGCAGATACACAGTTTGTTGCCGTCCGGGTCGCGGAAGTAGGCGCCGTAGTAGTTGGGGTGGTAGTGGGGGCGCAGGCCGGGCGCCCCTTCGCAGCGGCCGCCGCTGGCCAGCGCGTGGGTATAGGCCTGGTCCACCAGTTCGCGCCGCCCCGCCTGCAAGGCCACCATCTGGCCGTTGCCGCGCGTGGCTTCGCCGCCATCGAACGGCGCGCCGATCAGGAACAGCGGACGTGGCGCATCGCCGGGCATCCAGCCCGCCCAGGGCTGGGCGTCGTCGCGGAAGCGCAGCTTGTGGCCCAGGATTTCCATCAGCGGGGCGTAGAAGCGGAAGGCGCGGCCGAAGTCGTTCACGCCGAGGTAGACATGCGAGATCATGGGAAGCTCCGAAATGGACCAGTCCGCCAATTGTCGCATCAAAACAAAAAAGCCGGACCGCGTGAGCGGGTCCGGCTTTTCCTGGCGGATGGCGTTGCCGCCATCCTGCCGCAATTCGATTACTGCAGTTTGATTTCGACGTCCACGCCAGCTGGCAGGTCCAGCTTCATCAGCGCGTCAACGGTCTTGTCGGTTGGGTCCACGATGTCCATCAGACGCTGGTGGGTGCGGATTTCGAACTGGTCGCGCGAGGTCTTGTTCACGTGCGGGGAACGCAGCACGTCGTAGCGCTGGATGCGGGTTGGCAGAGGCACTGGGCCTTTTACCACGGCGCCGGTGCGCTTGGCGGTGTCAACGATTTCCAGGGCGGACTGGTCGATCAGCTTGTAGTCGAAAGCCTTCAGGCGAATGCGGATTTTCTGGTTTGGAGCGGACATGCTATTTCCTTAAAGAACGAACCGGAATCAAAGTCCCGGCAATGTATGAAAGTACTGCTAGCGGGGCCGACATGATATCACAGGTCGGCCCCGCCGGATCAAGGCTTGATTAGGCGATGATCTTGGCCACGACGCCGGCGCCAACGGTACGGCCGCCTTCGCGGATTGCGAAACGCAGGCCTTCTTCCATAGCGATCGGGTTGATCAGCTTGACGGTGATCGACACGTTGTCGCCT
>NZ_JBJQIK030000010.1:0-186080 GCF_045984285.3 Pseudoduganella rhizocola | reverse complement strand
TGCCAGCCATGTGAAGGCGCTGACCTCGGCCCAGGCCGGTGCGCTGAACAGCGTCCAGGTGGCCGCGATGTCGTCGGACACGCTGCAGGCGCTGGAGACACAGGATCTGCGCGCGCTGCGCACGGCTGCGATCAGCGTCCTCGGCTCCGCGCAGGTCTCGTCCCTGAGCGGTAATCAGTTCGGCGCTCTGACGACCGGCCAACTGGCCGCCCTCAATACCGGCGCGATCGCGGCGATCGGCTCCTCGCAGCTTGCAGGCATGAGTTCGCAACAAGTGGCAGGGATGGCTTCTGCACAATTCCTGTCGCTGTCGTCCGCGGCGATCGCCGGACTGAGCTCGCTGCTCGTGCCGGTTCTCAGGACGGCAACGATTGCAGCGATGTCGTCAGGCCAGATTGGCGCCTTCACCGAGAATCAGATTGTGGCGCTGAGTTCCGGGCAAGCGTCAGCCCTGACCGCCGGCCAGATCGTGGCGCTGTCCACTGACGACGTACGCGCCATGCAGTCAGCCGACATGCAGGCTCTGAGTACCTCGACCTTCGCTGCCATGACGACCAGTCAGTTCGCGGCGATGACCGAACAGCAGATTGTCGGTCTGTCGACGGCCCAGATCCATGCGATGAACTCGTCGCAGCTGCACGCCTGGAGCACGGACCAGCAAGCGGCCATGACCTCGGCCCAGGTCGCCGCGCTCGATGGCTTCCTGACGCCGATCATGCTGGACCTGGACGGCAATGGCGTGATGACCACCAGCATTCGCGCTGGCACCCGCTTCGATCTCGACGCGGATGGGCGCAGCGATAACACCGGATGGGTGGATAAGGCCGATGGCTTGCTGGTACGTGACCGCAATGGTGACGGCGTGATCAATGATGGCAGCGAGCTGTTCGGTAGTGCAGTGACCTTGGCTGATGGCAGCAAGGCACGGGACGGCTACCAGGCGCTCCGCGAGCTCGACAGTAATGGCGATGGCACGCTGGACGCACGGGATACCGGGTTCACCCAGCTGAAGGTGTGGGTGGACGCGGATGGCGACGGCATCAGCCAGACTGGCGAAGTGCGCGTCCTCGGAGAGGCCGGTATTGCGTCGCTGAGCCTGAATGCGGCGCAAACCGACATCGACAGCAACGGCAACAGGATCGGCCTGGTGTCGAGCTATCAGACTGCGGACGGCAAGTCGCACCAGATGGCTGACGTCTGGTTCGCCACCAATGCTGCTGGGGCGAATCTGCGTAGCACCGTCAGCGGTCTGACACAAGCCATGGCGGCCTTCGGCAACTTGCCGCCAGCCCTCCCGGCAGACAGCCCGCTGACACTGCAGCCAGATGCCAAGAGTAGCGCGGCCCTCACGGTGTCTGCGATGGCTGATACGATCAGGCGCTTCGAGGCGACGACACAATTGTCCTCGGCGACCGCCGCGCCAACCGACTCGCCGGAACAGCACGCCCTGCGGCGACATGCGACGGGCTTCCTGGCTGCGCCGAAGTAAGCTGGGATGAACGGCCCTTTCCCTGGCTCCAGCCAGGGAAAGGGCCGGGCCTCGCCGGCGTGTGCATGATCGTTCATGCTCCAAGGACATTCAATTCAAACAGGGCATGCTGACCTAGGGCAGCCTCATCCCCGCAAATCAAAATCGTGGTGTCAAGCGGCACGCGAGCTGGCCGCACAAGCTTAGGCGTGGCGCTAACATTAAAGTTCAGGGAATAGACTGGACTGGTGGCGCATTGCTTGTATGTGCGCAGCAAAAAAGACCGGTGCGGGGCCGCACCGGTCAAAGGAAGAGCATGTACGGCAGGCAAAACCATCTGCCGGCCCGCTCCGGGCAACTGTAAACGTTCCCAGGGCAGTTGCCCCCACAGAAGCGGACTGCGTTAGGGGCGCAATCCGATCAGCACGCACTCCAGAGAGATCGAAGCGCTCAGGCATTGTAGGGTGGGACGCGCGCGCGTAACTGACAGCGTACCGCAGTAAACTGCCGTGGCCGCAGTATGCTTACCTGGTGGTTCGCGCCCACACCACCTCTTGAATGGCTTGCAACTGGGACATTTTGTCTCGATGAAAGAAAATTGTTTACCTGTAGAATGCCTTACGGATGGCAGGCTTCCTTGGCAGCCGCTAACTTTTTCGCTCTCTGTACTCCGCAGTCGGCAGTTTTCCTGGATCGCTCAACATCATGGAATGGTTCCCTATCGTCTTCGGCACGTTCAAGGTTGTCGCCTTAGCCGTAGGCATGTTTTTCGCCGTCAAGTGGCACTACGATCAAGGGGAGCGGCGGAAAGACAAGCTCGCCCTGCTGAGAACTGCGGGGGCTGCGGCTGTGGGCTTCGCGCTGGCGCTCGCAGGCCTGGGTTTTGCCACCTTTGCCCTTGCGCGAAAACTTGGAATGGACTTAACCCTCCAGTAAACGAATGATGACCGGGTATTCCCGGTCATTTTTTTTTGCGGCCGGCCATCAGGCACCGGCGAGCATCTCCGCGTCTTTTCCTGCCGGCAGCCGTCGTGGCGTCGCGGGATCGGTCACGGCCCGCCAGACGGCTTGGGTGACGTCGTCCACTTCGGTAACGGGACCCGGGGCGCGGGCATTGGCGAACACGGCGTCCAGCGTTGGCTGGTACTCGGCCGGCACATCGCCTTGCATGAGGCCTCGTGCATTTTCTCCAAACTTCGTTTCAGGTGAACGTCCCGGCAGCACAAGGTGGGTGCGGATGCCGAGCGGTTCCAGTTCGAGCGCGAGCGATTCGGTGAACGCATTGACCGCAGCCTTGGAGGCGCTGTACACGGACAGCAAGGGCAGCGGCTTCAGCGTTACGGCGGACGTGACATTGACGATCACGCCGGCGCGCCGGGCCCGGAAGCCTGGCAGCACCTGCTGCGTCATGGCGATGGTGCCCAGGGTGTTGGTCTCGAACAGATTGCGCGCTGCTTCCATCGACATGCCTTCCAGCGGATACATGGCGCCCAGGCCGGCATTGTTCACGAGCGCATCCAGCGGCCCCGCGGCCTCGATGACGGCGGCGATGCTGGCGGCATCGGTCACGTCGAGCGGCAGCACGCGCAGCCTGTCGGATTGCGGAAGCAGCTCGGGACGCGGCACGCGCATCGTTGCGATGACATTCCAGTCCTGTTGCAGGAAGTGGCGCGCAATCGCCAGGCCGAAGCCGGAAGAGCAGCCGGTGATCAGAACGGTTTTCATGAGAACTCCTGTAAATGTGTGGATGGATGAACGATAATGGATACGGTTCGGACTTTCTATAATTTGCAGTCCGTATTGCTTTAGGGAGAGTCCGGGATGTCTGATCCGTTGTCACAGGTCGTTGAAATGCTCCAGCCCTATGTAAGGCTGACGAAGCTGGTCAGTGCCGCAGGGCGTTGGGGCGTGCGCCGTTCGGAGGCTGGGCAGCCGTTCTATTGCGTGGTCCTTGAAGGCGAGTGCCGGCTCACGGTTGGGGATGAGCCGGCGCTGACGCTGGCGCAGGGCGATTTCGTGCTGATTCCCGCTTCCTTTGATTTCGCCATGAGCAGCCTGCGCGCGCCGAGGCAGGGGGACTTCAACCGTGCCCCCGTGCAGCTGCGCGCCGGCGAGTTCAGGCTGGGGACGGAGGAGGGGCCACCGGACGTCCGTTATCTCATCGGCCACTGTGAATTCGGTTCGCCCGACGCGGCGCTGCTGGCGCCGCTGCTGCCGCGGCTGGTGCATGTGCGGGGCGATCCGCGGCTGACCATGCTCGTGCAGCTGGTGGGGGATGAATCCGCCCGTCAGCGGCCGGCACGCGATGTGGTCATCACCCGCCTGCTTGAGGTGCTGCTGATCGAGGCCCTGCGCACTGGCGGAGGCGCGGCCGTCGCCCCGGGACTGGTGCAGGGCCTGTCGGACGCCCGTCTTGCGGCCGCGCTGCGGCGCATGCACGAGGCGCCGGAGCATCCGTGGACTGTGGCCGGGCTGGCGCAGGAAGCAGCAATGTCGCGCTCCACCTTCTTTGAGCGCTTCAGTGCATCAGTCGGCATGCCGCCGATGGAATACCTGCTGGCCTGGCGTATGGCGCTCGCCAGGAATCTTCTGCGGCGCGGCACGCACCGCGTGGCGGAGGTGGCGGAACGCGTAGGCTACGGTTCTGCGAGCGCTTTCAGCGTTGCCTTCGCGCGCCATAGCGGCATGCCGCCTGCCAGCTACACGCGCCACGTCAGCGCGGGCTAGCTGTTGGTTCAGATCAGGCCGCGGACCCGCGCCGCCCGGATCGCATCTTCCCGGTTGCCCACGCCCAGCTTGGCAAAGATGGCTTTCAGGTGGTGCTTGATGGTTTCGGGTGATAGTGTGAGATTGCGGGCGATGGCCTTGGTGGTGCTGCTCTTGGACAGTTCATACAGCACATCCACTTCGCGCGGCGTGAACAGTTTGCTGGCCACGCTCTGGGTGCGCTCGCGGTGCGCGTCGTTGATGCGCCCGATCAGGGTGGTGGCCCATTTGACGCTGGGCGCAGCGTCGTCGTCGTGCCCGCGCTGTGCCAGCCAGCTGCCCAGCACCGTCATCATGCGCGTGCCCAGTTCCACAAAAGGCTGCACCAGGCCCAGCTCGTGGGTTTCGGCGAGCAGGGCCTCCAGCGCTTTCGCCTGGGCCCGGTTCGGCAGCTCGGTGTATTGCAGCTGGAGGTGCATGGCGTCCGCCATCAGTTCGCTGGCCCGGAAGCCGAGCCGGTGCGCGCGCGCCTTGAACGCCAGCGCGGTTTCCCTGGCTTCGTCCAGGCGTCCCGCCGCCAGCATGCAGAAGTAGCGGGCCCGTGCGATGTTTTCCACCACCTGCCATGCAATGGCCAGGTCCTGGCCGGACCACTGCCAGCGCTGCTCCAGTTCCATCTCGCCGGCCAGCAGCGCGGCCTCGGCCGGATTTTGCAGGCACTGGAATTCCAGGTAGGCCATGGAGGCCGCCAGGTTCAGCGGCGGCAAGCTCTCTTCGATGGCGAGGGTGCGCGCGTCGTTCAGCAGGTCGAAAGCGCGCTGCACTTCGCCGCGCACGAAGTGGCAGCGCGCCAGCGCCACATAGCGCGCATAGCAGACCTCGAAACGGAAGGTGGTGTTTGCCCGCATGAGCTCACTCAGGTGCAGCGTGGCCTGGTCGATATCGCCACGCAGGTAGGCGGTCTGGCCCAGTACGCTGTTCACCAGCTGCGCCAGGGAGTCCTGGTTGAAGCGCAGGAAGTTGGCATCGCGCTGCAGGGACTGCGAGATCATGCGCTCCGCTTCGGCGAGCCGGCCCTTGGCCAGCGCACTGCGCGCGTAGTACATGGGAATCCAGGGACTGTTGTGGGTGTAGGCGCCGCGTTCGCCCAGCGCCACCACTTCGTCGATGCGGCGGTCGCAGCGCTCGATCGGTCCCAGGCGATGCAGGAAGTAGATCTCCACCGGCAGGATGATGGCCATCAGGCGCGGATCGTCCAGCGCGCCGGAGCGCACAATGCCCTTGGCCTGCGTGAGCACCGACCACGGCGACAGCTGTTCTACATGCTCGGACTGCTGCATCAGCACCATGCAGCGCGTCATTTCAAGGTCGTAGGTGAGGGCGGGCGTGGCCTGCCATGCCTCTTCCCGCGCCAGGTATTCGATGCGCTCGAAATCGGCTTCGAAGGGGCTCGGCTCGCCTTCGATCAGGCACAGCACCAGCTGCACCATATGCAGCCGCGGCCGTTTGCGGACCAGGCCTTCGGGCAGCAGGCGCAGCATGAGCCGCGTGCGCACCACGCCCTCGTTGGCCACCAGCCGGATGGCGCCCGCATCCTCCATGATGTCCGCGGCCAGCTCCAGCCGCCCGGCATCGACGGCGTGTTTCATCGCCGTGTGCACATTGCCGAGGGCGGCAAGGTGGGCGGCCGCGCGCTGGTGCAGGAAGCTGACGCGGCCGGGCGATTGCAGTTCCAGCGTGTCGATCAGGTAGTCGCGCAGCAGCGGATGCAGCCGTGCGCTCCAGGACGATTCCTCCACCACGGCAATCGGCCGGATATTGCACAGCTGCCGTATCAGCGCCAGGCTGTCATCCTTGCCGCGCACCGCATTGGCCGCATCGGCGTCGATCACATCCAGCACCGCAACCTCCAGCATGAAATCGCGCAGCGGCGCGCCGATGGTGGACAGCACCTCGTGCGCCAGGTAGTCGAAGATCTGGCGCCGGGGAATCTTGCCGCTGGCCTCGATGCCCGGCTCCAGCTGGTGCTCCGAGCTTTCCGCGCGCAGGCGCGCCAGCTGCAGCGCGAACGGCCAGCCGTCGGTGTAGTGCGAGATCTGGGCCACGGCTGCGCCGGGCATGGAGCTTCCCAGCAGTTCCTCGGCTTCGGCCGGGGTGAAGCGCAGCGTTTCGGCATCCACGATGCGCAGCTGGCCCGCCAGCTGCAGCCGCGTGAACTGATGGCTGGGCGGCTTGCGGCTGGCGATCACCATGCTCACATTGTGCGGCAGGGTTTGCAGCATCTGGCTGAGCAGCTGTTCCACGTCCGGGCCGGCGGCCTGTTCAAAGTCGTCGATGCAGATCATCAGCGGCGCTTCGACCGCGGCCAGGCTGTTGGCCAGCGAGGCGCCGGCGGCCGGCGCAATGCCGCAGCGCTTCAGGGCCGCCGTGAAACTTTCGGAGAACAGCACGGGATCGACGTCGCGCTCATCGCAGCTGAGCCAGGCTGCCTGTTTGCCCCCGTCCCGCGCCTGCTGTGCGAACTGCGCCATCGTGGTGCTTTTGCCGTAGCCGGCCGGCGCGCTCAGGAAGGTCAGGCGCGCCGAGCGGGGCGGGGTGGACAGCAGCTTGTCGATCACACGTTGGCGCCAGAGCGCATCCTCAACGTGCACGCTGCGCACTGTGCGGGGTGTAGCTGTGGTTTTCATGTGCAAAAGGTCGGAGGGCTTGCAGGCTATTCTGCCACGGCAATATGGCGCTGCCTACGGGCGGCGGCCGTATCCCCCGAATTTGTCCCCCGCATCCCCCGGCACCGGAATTGTCCGGCCCATGCGGTTCTCATATAGTGAATTCGCACCTAACAATAAGGAGAACTTCATGCAGGCCAAACGGATCCACCCGCTAGCGCTCGCGGTCATGAGCGTGTTCGCCGCCCCGGGCCATGCCTGGGCCCAGCAAACGGACGGCGCAGCGCAGGACGGGAGTGCTGACAAAATTGAAACCATTGTCGTCACCGCGCAACGCCGCCTGGAGCGCCTGCAGGATGTTCCCGTGGCCGTGAAGGCCTTCAGCCAGAAGCAGGTGGAGGCAATGGGGATCCAGAGCACCCAGGATTTCATCAACCTCACGCCGAACATGTCCTTCGATAATTCCTTCACCTACGGGAATTCCTTTGTGGTGCTGCGCGGCGTCACGCAGATCAATAATGCCGATTCGCCGGTGGCGGTGGTGGTGGACGGCGTGCCGCAGAACAACCAGAAGCAGCTGAAGATGAACCTGTTCGATATCGAACGCATCGAAGTGCTGAAAGGCCCGCAGGGTGCGCTGTACGGCCGCAACGCGATCGGCGGCGCCATCAATATCGAAACGAAGGCGCCATCGAACAAGCGCGACGGCTTCGCCGCCTTCGAGGCCGGCAATGGCGGCCTGAAGGAAGCATCGGCCGGCCTGGGGGGCGCGCTGGTGGACGACACGGCCTTCTACCGCATCGTCGGCCAGACCAAAAAATTCGACGGCCTGATCCGCAACACCTATACCGGCCGCAACGTCGATGCGGTCGATCATGACAATTCCCTGCGCGCCCGCCTGCTGTTCAAGCCCGCCGCAGGCCTGGCAATCGACCTGCGCGCGAGCTATGTCGACTTCGAGGCGGGCGCCACCTGGGACAGCATCGCCGTCAAGAACCGGCCGGACCTGATCCGCCCGCCGCGCTCCAACATCAACGGCGAAACCACGGGCACCACGCGCGACTTCAGCGCGAAAGTGAGCTACGAACTGCCGTTCGCCACCCTCACGTCCATCAGTGGCTATACCCGGCTTAATGAAGACTACCGGGGCGACGTGGAGTTCTCCAATCCGGTGGACACGCCGGGCGGCTTCCTCGGTTTCGGCTTCCAGGCAGGGCAGGGCCAGAACCTGGCCGTGCGCATGGTGAGCCAGGAGCTGCGCCTGACCTCGGCCGACGAAGGACCGCTGCGCTGGATCGGCGGCATTTACTACCTTGGCACCAAACGCGACCTGCTGACCCGGGCCTTCATCGATACCGACAGCTCGCACGGGCAGTTCGACGATATGGCCAAAAACCTGGTCAACCTGAACGAAGCGAACGACAACACGGCAAAGGCGGCGTTCGGCCAGCTTGACTATGATCTTGCGCCCGGCACCACCTTGTCGGGTGCGCTGCGCTACGACCGCGACGAGCGCAGGCAGCAGAACCTGGTGGACCACAGCCGGCGCCAGGCCAGCTACGCGAAATGGCAGCCGAAACTGACGCTGACCCGGAAATTCAATCCGGAGGTGCTGGGCTATGCCACGTTCAGTACCGGCTTCCGTTCGGGCGGCTTCAATTCGCCCGGCAATGCCAACTTCCGGCCCGAGACCCTCACCAACGGCGAGCTCGGCATGAAGACCAGCCTGCTCGATAACCGCCTGGTGCTGAATGCGGCGGTGTTCCGCTCCCGTTCAAAGGACTTCCAGTTCTTCTACGTGAATACGGCCACGGCTTCCCAGATCATTTCCAATATCGACCGGGTGAACCTGACCGGCTTCGATGTGGACTTCCGCTACCTGCCCATGCGTGGCCTGGAATTCGATGGCGGCGTGGGCTACACCAAGGGCGAGATCCGGGCCAACCGCGCCGAGCCTTCCACCATCGGCCACCATACGCCGAAGAATTCGCCGCTCAAGATCAACCTAGGCGTCCAGCACACGCGCCCGGTGGCGCCCGGCCTGGAGGGCATGGCGCGGTTCGACTACGAATACCGCGACAAGAAATACTGGCACCCGGATAACGCCGCGGTGTCGCCATCCCTGAACCTGTTCGGCCTGCGCCTGACGCTGCGCGATGCGCGGGACGCCTGGTCGCTCACGCTGGCGGGCCAGAACCTTGGCGACAAACGCTACTACGCGGACTTCAACTCCGGGCAGTACAGCGGCCTGCCTTACGACATCGGCTCGCTGGCGGCCGGCCGCACCTACACCCTCACGTTCAAGGCCCGCTTCTAGGCCGGATTGGAATCACAGATATGATCAAGGTTGGAATTGACGTCGGCGGCACCAACACCGATGCCGTCATCATGCGCGGCAGCGATATGCTGTTCTCCTGTAAAACCGCCACCACGCAGGACGTTACGACTGGCGTGCTGAATGCGCTGCGCCAGGTTTGCGAAGGCAGCATGCTGCCGAAAAACGAAATCGGCGCGGTCATGATCGGCACTACGCACTTCACCAATGCCCTGGTGGAACGCAAGGGGCTGAACCCGGTAGCGGCGATCCGGCTGGGCGCGCCCGCCACGGTGGGCCTGCCGGCGTTGACCGACTGGCCCGCAGATTTTGTGGCGGCGGCCGCCATCAAGCCCTTTATCGCGCACGGCGGATATGAGTTCAACGGACAGCACCTGAGTGCCCTCGACCGTGGCGAGCTGGCCGTCATCGGCGGCGAGATCAAGGCCGCCGGCATCCGCGACATCGCCCTGTGCGGTGTGTTCTCCTTCCTCAATGCCGAACAGGAGCGCCTGGCTGCGGAGGCGCTGCGCTCGGTGATCCCCGATGCCCGCATCACGCTGTCGTCCGAAATTGGCCGCATCGGCTTGCTGGAGCGGGAAAACGCCACCATCCTGAATGCCTGCCTGGCCGACCTGGCCGGGCACGTGGTGGACGCCTACCGCAAGGCCTTGCACGAGAGCGGCATCGATGCGCCGTTTTACCTGACACAGAACGATGGCACCTTGCTGAATGCGGAACAGGCCAGGCGTTTCCCCATCCTCACGGTGGCCTCGGGGCCGACCAATTCGATGCGCGGCGCGGCCTTCCTGTCCGGGCTGAAGGACGCCATCGTGGTCGACATCGGCGGCACCACGGCCGATGTGGGCGTGCTGCAGGGCGGCTTCCCGCGCCAGTCCGGCGTTGCCGTGCAGGTGGGCGGGGTGCGCACCAATTTCCGCATGCCGGACGTGTACAGCATCGGCCTGGGCGGCGGCTCCGTCGTCAGCAACGACCTGCGCACCGTGGGGCCGATCAGCGTGGGCTACCGCATCCATACCGAAGCACTGGTCTATGGCGGCGGCACCACCACGGCGACCGATATCGCGGTGGCTGCCGGCGTCGCCCAGCTTGGCGATGCCAGCCGCGTGGCGCAGCTGGATCCCGGCCGCGTGCGCAGCTGCTTTGAGCGCATGCAGGGCACGCTGCACGATGCAATCGAGCGCATGCGCACCTCGGCCGAGCCGCTGCCGGTGATCGTTGTCGGCGGCGGGAGCATCCTGGTTGGCGGCGCCATCCGCGGCATGGCGGTGCAGGTCCCTGCGGGCTTCGGCGTGGCCAATGCCGTGGGCGCGGCCATGGCGCAGGTAAGCGGCGAAGTGGACCGCGTGGTCCTGCTGGAGCACAGCACCCGGGCCGAGGCGCTGGCCGAAGCGGAGCGGGATGCCGTGGCGCTGGCCGTGGCCGCAGGCGCAAATCCCGGTACCGTCACGCTGCTCGACGTGGAGGAGACGCCGCTCTCCTACCTTCCCGGCAATGCTACGCGCATCCACCTGCGCGTCGTGGGCGACCTCGCATAAACAGGAATAACTATGACAATGATTGAAGAACGCGATATCGAAGCAATCGCCGCCGGCAGCGCCATCTACGGAACAGGCGGGGGCGGTGATCCCTACCTCGGGAAGCTGCTGGCCATGAAGGCCATCCGCGAGTATGGCCCGGTGGAGCTGGTGGACCTGGATTACTTTGAGGACGACGACCTGATCGTGCCGATCGCCATGGTGGGCTCGCCCTCGGTGATCCTGGAAAAACTGCCGCAGGCGGAGCCCATGGTGAAGGCGCTGAAGGCGCTGGAGCGCCATCTGGGCAAGCCGGCCAAAGGGCTGATGTCGATTGAAGTGGGGGGCATCAATTCCACCATTCCCTTCTGCGTGGCGAGCAGCCTTGGCCTGCCCCTGATCGACGGCGACACCATGGGACGGGCTTTCCCGGAGTTGCCCATGACGCTGTGCACCCTGCAGGGCATCCTGCCGTCCCCGCTGACCATGGCCGATGAAAAGGGCAATGTGTTCACCATTGAAGTGGCAGACATCCACGCGGTTGAAAAATTCGTGCGCAACATCACCATGGAGATGGGCGGTTCCGCCTACATGGCGATTTATTCCATGACCGCCGCGCAGCTTAAAAAGGCGCTGGTGCCGCGCTCCATCTCCGCCGCGCGCGCAGCGGGCCAGGCCCTGTTCGATGCGCGCGCCCATCACGCGGACCCGGTGGCCGCCGTGGTGCGCGCCACCGGCGGCTTCCGCGTGTTCAAGGGCAAGGTGACAGAGGTACGGCGCACCATCGACGGCCGTTTCAGCTTCGGCCACGCCACCGTGAAAGGACTGGAGGAGGATGAGGGCAGGGAAGCCGCCCTGAAATTCCAGAACGAGTTCCTGATGATTTCCGCCGGGGGAGAGGTGCTGTGCACCACGCCGGACCTGATCGTGCTGCTGGACCTGGAATCCGGCGAGCCGATTACCGCCGAACAGACCCGCTTCGGCCTGCGGGTAGCGGTGGTGGCGATTCCCTGCGTGCCGCAGTGGCGCACGGCAGCCGCGCTGGAGCTGGTGGGGCCGCGGCGTTTCGGCTACTCCTGCGACTACGTGCCGGTTGAAAAACTGGTGCTGGAACGATGAGCGCGGCGGACAGCGGAAGCCGCATCGGCGGCGCCGGGCTGGCAGCCATCTGGGTTGGCGGCATGATCAGCATTCCGGCGCTGATCCTCGGCAGCACGCTTGCCGCCGGCATGCCTTTTGCCGAGATGTGCCTGGCCTGCCTGATCGGCTTTACGACGGTCGCTGCAACCCTGGCGCTGCAGAGCGCAGCTGCGGCGGCCTCACGCCATGATACCGTGCATATGGCACGCAGGCCTTTCGGCACCCGCGGCGGCCCCGCGCTGATCGGCGCCACGGTCGGCATTGCGCTGATGGGCTGGTTCGGCGTGCAGACCGGCATCGCCGGCGATTCCATGGTGCGCATACTGGAGACGGCCTTTGGCCTCGACGTGGCGCCGCCGCTTGCCGCGCTGGGCCTGGGGGCGTTCATGTTCGTCTTTGCGGTGCTGGGCTTTTCGTATTTCAAGTGGCTCAATTATGTGGCGGTGCCGTGCAAGCTTGCGCTGGTGGCCTATGCCATGTACCTGGCAGTCGGCGACGGCGCGTGGGATACCATCCTCGCTTACCGTCCGTCCGGCGAAGCCCCCATCGGCTTTGCGACGGCAGTGGGCATGTCGATCGGCGCCTTCGCCGTCGGCGCCGTGATCGCGCCGGACTACGCGCGCCACTGCACTACGGTGCGCGCTGCGGTGCTGGGCACCCTGTTCGGCATCCTGCCGGCGGCCATGGGCATGGTGATCTGCGGCGCCGCGCTGTCCATCCTGCTGCGCACCCACGACATCGTGGACATCTACGCCCGTAGCGGCATGCCGCTGCTGGCCTTGTCGGTGCTGATCATGGCAACCTGGACCACGAACGTGATGAACGCCTATTCAGCCGGGCTGGCCCTCGCACAGTTCCTGCCCGCACGCCGCAACGCGCGGGTCCAGGCCACCTTGCTGGCCGGACTGGCCGGTTCCGGACTGGCGGCGCTGGGCGTGCTGGCGCACTTCCAGACTTTCCTCCAGCTGCTGACGGTGGCGATTCCGCCCATCGCCGGGGTTCTGCTGGCCGACCATTGGTTCGTGCGGCGCAGCGGCGCTGTGACCAGCTTCAATGCAAGAGGCCTGGCAGCCTGGATGTTTGGCGCGGCGGTCACTGTTGCGCTCAGCCATCCACTGGCCAGCCTGCTCGGCATCGGCAGCGCCGCCGCTGCTTATGCGTTGATGGCCATGGCGGAAGCGCCCATGCGGACCTGAAGGGCGGCTGGTTTGGGACAGAAGTCCAGCCGGCATCATGAGCGCGTATGGCGTGCGCAACGCTATCGAGGCGGAAGCCGTTCTGCGCGCACAGCAGCGAATCTCAGCATTTATGTCTGTTTCCGCACTGAACAGTTTCGTGCGCGGCTTTACGCTTGGCTTATCACGACTTTCAGATGACGAACATGAGCACATCTGCACATGGCCGGCGCGCCCCGCGCCTGTCGCTCGCCGCATGGAAACAATTCCTCAACGTGGCGAAGCCATACTGGCTGGAAAACGAGAAAGGCCGGGCCTGGGCCTTGCTGCTGTTCCTGATCGTGCTCATGATGGTCGAGACCAAGCTGGCCGTGATGCTGAACGACCAGGCCGGCGAGATGACCTCGGGCCTGGCGGCTAAGAACGGCGGCCGTTTCTGGAATGCGGTGCAGGCCTGCCTGCTCACGCTGGCCTTCGCGGTGCCGGTGTATGCCTTCTACTACTACATGCGCGACGTGTTCGCCAACCAGTGGCGGCGCTGGCTTACCGGGCGTTTTCTCGATGGCTACCTGAAGGGCCGCAAATATTACGAACTGGGCGCCAACAGCGACATCGATAATCCCGACCAGCGTATCAGTGAAGATATCAATACCTTTACCGGCCGCTCGATTCACTTCCTGCTGATCTTCCTGGGATCGGTCATGCAGCTGGTGGCCTTCAGCGCGGTGCTGTGGTCGATCTCGCATGTGCTGGTCGCCGTGCTGGCGGTGTATGCGCTGGTGGGCACCGTGGTCGCGCTGTATATCTTCGGCACTCCGCTGATCCAGCTGAACTTCTGGCAGCTGCGGCTGGAGGCGGATTTCCGTTTCAGCCTGATGCGCCTCCGCGAGAATGCTGAATCCATCGCCTTCTACCGCGGCGAAACGCAGGAACGCGCACATATCGACAGCAAATTCAGCAAGGTTATCCAGAACTTCTCCCGGCTGATCAAGAAGCAGCGCTCGCTCAATCTTTTCCAGCGCACCTTTAGCCAGCTGGCGCTGGTTTTGCCGGGCATGATCCTGGCCAACGGCGTGCTGTCGGGCGAGCTGGAAGTAGGGCGGGCGATCCAGGCGACCGGCGCTTTCACCGCCGTGCTTGGCGCCGTTGGCGTAATCGTCGATAACTTCGAAAGCCTGAGCCGCTTCGTGGCGGGGATAGGACGCCTGCAGGCGCTGTCCGACCTGGTGCTGCCCGGCGCCAAGAAGGCTCCCGTGGCCGACAGCACATCCAGCCGTATCGAGCGCAAGCCGGCCGACCGGCTCGTGCTGGAAGCCCTCACGCTCTACCCGCCGCAATCGGACCGGGTACTCATCAAGGATTTATCGCTGGCACTGCAGCCGGGCGATGCGCTGCTCATTGTTGGCGATAGCGGTTGCGGCAAGAGTTCGCTGCTGCGTGCGATTGCCGGTCTGTGGCATAACGGCAGCGGCATCATCCATCACCTGCCGCAGGAGGACTTCTTTTTCCTGCCGCAGCAGCCTTATCTGCAGCACGGCACGCTGCGCAGCCAGCTCATCTATCCAAGCGCGCAGGCCAGCCTGGGCGACGAAGAACTGCTGGCGATTCTCGAACAGGTGCACCTGCCGCAGTTGGCCGAACGCGTCGGCGGCCTGGATGCCGTACAGGACTGGGAAAAACTGCTGTCGGTAGGCGAGCAGCAGCGTCTGGCCTTCGGCCGCGTGCTGGTCCACAAACCCAATATCGTGATCCTGGACGAAGCCACCAGCGCGCTGGATAGCGGCAACGAAGCTTCGCTGTACGGCCGCCTGCGCGAAGGTGGTACGACGCTGATCAGCATCGCGCACCGCGCCGCTGTACTGCGCCATCACACCCATGTGCTGCGACTGCTGGGTGATGGCGCATGGGAGGTGCACGATGCGAAGACCTATCAGTTCGACGAACCTGCTGAAGTGCCGCCGGCGGGACCAGCGCCCGCGGCCAAGCGGCAGGCGGGTGTCGGCGCCTTCGTGTAGTCGGCATAGCCCCGGAATGAGAACTTGCGCCAGCCTGCAGCATGCAGCGTGCCGCTTACAGGTCCTGCGCGATCGTGCCTTCGTGCGAGCTCGTGTGCGTACCGCCGCTACCCTGTTGCAAGCGGTACAGTGTGCTATTGGTCGGTCCGTCATAGCTGATAGTCAGCTGATACGGTTTGTTTGGCACCAGGCCCGTGGCCAGGAAGGGGGAGCCGGTCCCCGGTACGCGCCATTCATAGCCAGTCGATTGAGTGGCTGCCCGATTGAAGATAAGGGCGGCGCGGCTATCCACGAACACCGCCGCAGAATTGGCATCGGAGGCTAGTAGTAATGCCGGCGTCACATTCGCAACATTGTTTTCGGCTTGATCGTTGGCGGCCGGGTTGATTACGGTCAGGAAGAACTGGCCATCCTGGCCGTTCGGCACACCGGCTGCTTCGATCTCGACCCGGTAGCGGCCATAGTCAGAGTCCGGACCGGCCGGCGCTTGCGGCGCAGCAGGGGCAAAGTTATACCATTTCCAGGCGCCGTTAATCAGCATTGGTGCGGTAAAACGGCAGTCATGCCCGTACACTTCGGCCGTGATATTGCCGGTCCACTGCAAGCAGTCGTTGCTGGCATCGGTCTGAATACCGCCGGCCTGGCGGATCACGGCATTGTATGGGAGTAGCACCTGCGCCGTTATCATGGCCTCGCCGGCGCGCGAGGTGAATACGCGTGGCCCGTTGCCGAAATCGAAGTTTGTGCGCCCCTCGTTAAGGTTGGTTTTTACAGCGTTCTGGTTATGGATGCCCCATTGGAAATGGAGCAGGGCAGTTGCCTTGCGGGCATTCATCGTTCGCACTGCATCGAACACCACTACGGTGGCCTGGGTGCCGGCATTGCGCAGCAATACGATATCGCGCAGATAGCCGCGCTCTTGCACCAGTTTGCCCGGCAAGTAGGCTTTGCTGGCATCGCCCTGGGCATAGGCATAGCCAGGCTGATTCTCGACATAAGTGATGCCGCCCACCACGTTAGCGCCCGCCGGCGGTGTGATTTCTTCCAGCGTTGGCGCTTGCTGGCGGCCGTTCAGCCACTGCCCGCCGTCGTTGCTATAGGGACCGAAACTGGTATCGTCTGCAGGGTTGTCGAGGATAACAATGGTGTTATGGGCGATGCTGCGTGAATAGTAGTTATTCCAGTGAACCGTCTCATAATTGTCGTAAATGCCCGAGTCCAGCAGCAATGGCGTGCGGTAAAACAAGGAGAAGCTGTTGGCGTCCAGATGTTGGTGGTTCCTGCTGATGAAAGGCGTTGATCTGAAATCCACGACTGTCGCGTCCTGTTTGTTCCAACTGTCGCGCATGACGAACTGGCCGCTGGAACGTGAGGCGCGGGCCAGTGGCAAGCGCGCCAGTATCGCTGTCGGCTCGCCGATCGGGCCGTATAGCAAATCCTCCCATGCCGAGTGGGCGTTGAGGATGGCTCGGCGTGGCAGCACCTCTTCCTTGTAGAAGCTGAGACCTTCCGGCGTTCCATTTTTCGCCGCAACGAGCGCCAGTTGCCCGACCGCTTCGTTCCCCGGCGTCAGTCCATAAGAGTCGCTGCTCGCCGGATAGAAACCGTCTGCACGCAAGGCGTAGATGTAGGGGAATACAATCCGGGAGAGCCAGGAGGTATCAAACATCGGACCGGTCACCGATCCCGGCGCCACTACGCGCTCCCACATCAGGAGCCGCTCGGCGACTTCGCCGCCCACCGATCCGTATGCATAGCCGGTATGGTAGCCGCCGTGTACGGCGATCTGCTTCCATGCCGGGACGAAGCCCGATTTGAAATGGTTGTAGATTGTGTCGATCATTGGTTTCACGGCACTTTGCTCGTCCACGATGGCGAGCAGCCCAAGTGCGGCACCAAAGGCATCCGATTGCATATGTCCGGAGATGTATGAGCGTGCCGTGTTGGGTCCCGCATAAGGCGTTGTAAACGCTACGGGAGTGGTGCATGTGAAATTGGATGTGAGCGGATTGTTCGGGCCGCACACCACAGCTGCCATTTCCGCGGCGCGCGCCGTTTCCCTGATGGCGTTCGCCAGCTTCGCCCGATAGCTGAACGGGCTGCCTGGCGCGATAAGGTCTCCCATCGGCTCGTAGACATAATCGAACAGAAGGCCCATGGCGCCGATGCGCGCGCTCATGGACCAGGCGGCGCCGGCATTCCGGGGAGCGGCGTCCAGCCGCAAGGCATACAGCTTGGCGGCGTCCGCATAGCGCGCCTTTTCTGCCACGCTATCCGTGAGCAGGTAGGCCAGGCCGAGAATGCGGGCTGGCGCGGTTATCTGGTTGCGGCCTTCGCTCAGGATGGCGTCGCAGGCCACGCCAGCAGGTGGGTTTTGCATGCATTTTGCGTTGTTCTTCACGAATTGGTCAGCTTCGAATATCAGGCCGAACCAGTTTTCGTGTGCTGTCCGGTTGATGACGGGAGTACGCACGCCGTTGGCATCAGATAGCTCGATAAAGTTAAATTGATCGTTACGTCGTCCCAGCAGCATCAATTGACGGGGCGACGGCTGCCAAGCGACGTTGAGTGCTACGGTCTCGCCGTCGACCGTCAAGTCTGCCGTGCCGTTCGCCCGCCAGTAAAGCGCAACAACCACCTCGTCGCCTAACTCCGGATCGATGATTTTCACACCAACTTGGCCGGCGCCGCTGCGTAGCGAAACTACGATTCTCGCCCGCCCCGCTGTATCCGCGCCGTCTTCATGCCGGATCACAAAAGCTGGTCCCTGTTCATCATTCGGGCCGACGACTGGCAGGTTCACGTTATCCGTGCCGGCAATTTTGGCGCCGGGTGTGAACTTAACGATGAAATGGCCGCCGCCGGGATCCAGCGCGGGTGTGAACACCCCTGCCTTCAAGCGAGTAATATCGTCCAGCGTGATATAGAGGCGCGGGTGGCCCGGCTTGACGGGGCCTGGCATCTGGGCGAATGCAGGACCCAACAGCAACAGCAGAAGTAGTGCAGACCAGCACCGGGAGATGCTCATTATTTGCTCCTCTGTCTCGTGGTCATGTAACGCTACCATGCGCCCATGCGCGCACAATTGAGCTGATAAAAAAGCAACACTTGCGGCATGAAACTCGCCCGACTTGACAGCAAACCTACTAGAAGGTAGGCTGTCGCAATGAACAAGGCATCGAGCACTTCCGACGACATCCTGGCATGCGCCCGCAAGCTGATTGTGGCGGGAGGCTACAACGGCTTCAGTTATGCCGATATCTCGGAGACCGTGGGTATCCGCAAGCCCAGCATCCATCACCATTTCCCCAGCAAGGTGGACCTGGTACAGACGCTGGTGGCGCGCTACACGGAGGCTGCGCAGCAGGGCATAGCGTCGCTGGAGGAGAACGTCAGCGATCCGCTGGAACTGCTGCGGGCGTATATCGGCTACTGGGCCACCTGCATCGAAGACGACAGCGCGCCGTTCTGCATCTGCGCCTTGCTTGCGTGTGAAATGCCCATCCTGCCGGAGCCGGTGGCGCTGGAGGTGAAGGCTTATTTCCGCTTTCTCTCGCAATGGCTGGTGTCGGTGTTCGAGCGCGCGGCGCAGGCCGGGCAAGTAACTCTGCACCGCCGGCCGGTGCTGGAAGCGGAGGTGTTCATGGCAACCGTGCATGGCGCCATGCTGTCGGCGCGGGCAACGGGCAATGTGCAGGTATTCGGCGCCGTCATGAATTCGCATCTGGAACAGGTCACGGCGAAACGGTAGTAAAATTTTTTTATCAATTAACCTACCAACTAGTCGGTAGATTTAGGAGAACGAGATGAGCAATACAACGACACAAGGCGGTACCCAATGGCTGAAGCGCTACTACTACGGCCGCGCCGCATTTTCCATACTGTGGGTGGCGGCGGCGCTCGCCATCGGCAGGCATTCGGCCGGCGTCGCGGCAGCGCTGCTGGTGCTCTATCCGGCATGGGATGCGCTTGCGAACTATATTGACGCTGCCCGCAGCGGCGGCCTGGGTAACAGCCGCCCGCAAATGATCAACATGGTAGCCAGCACGGCCGCCGCCATCGGTGTGGCGCTGGCCCTGCCCAGCATCAACCAGGTAGCAGCTGTGTTCGGCGCGTGGGCGATTTTCGCTGGCTTGCTGCAGCTGGGCGCCGCGCTGCGCCGCTGGAAGCATTTCGGCGCGCAGTGGGCCATGGTGCTGAGCGGTGCGCAGTCGGCACTGGCCGGAACCTTCTTTATCCTCCAGTCCCAAACCCCAACGCCGCCGGCGCTGGAGAACCTGGCAGGCTACGCGAGCTTCGGCGCCTTCTATTTCCTTGTTTCGGCCATATCGCTGACCATCGGCTCGCGCCGCGCTGCCGCGCCGGCAAAGTGAGTATACTCGCGGGACCATCATCGAAGCGGGCATCCCGGCAATGCATATATGGGTCGACGCGGACGCCTGTCCTGCGGTAATCAAGGAAATCCTCTTCCGCGTTGCGGAAAGGCTGCAGCTCAACGTCACACTGGTGGCCAACCAGCTGATGCGCGTGCCGGGCTCGCGTTTCATCCGCGCGCTGCAGGTGCCGGCCGGCGCCGATGCGGCCGACGCGGAGATCGTGGAGCGCCTCAGTCCCGGCGACATCGTTGTCACCGGCGATATTCCGCTGGCCGCGCTGGTGCTGGACAAGGGCGGCAAGCCGCTCAACCCGCGCGGCGACTGGTACACGCGCGACACCATCGCACAGCAGCTGACGATGCGCGCCTTCATGGACGAGCTGCGCGGCGCGGGCGTGGATACCGGCGGCCCGGCCGCCTTCAGCCAGGCTGACCGCCAGAACTTTGCCAATGCGCTGGACCGCGAACTGGCGCGGCGGCCACGCCCAGGCGCCGTTTAGCCTTCGCGGGTGGCCAGCACACGGTCCACCAGCCCATACCCGGCCGCCTGCTGGGCCGACATGTAATTGTCGCGGTCCGAATCCTTTTCGATCTGCGCCAGCGTTTGTCCGGTCCGTTCCGCCAGCAGGGTGTTGAGGCGCTGCCGCTGGTACAGCATCTCGCGCGCCTGGATCTCGATATCGGCCGCCACGCCCTTGGAGCCGCCATGCGGCTGGTGAATCATGATGCGGGCATTCGGCAGCGCATAGCGCTTGCCGCGCGCGCCGGCGGCCAGCAGGAACGAGCCCATGCTGGCGGCAAAGCCCGTGCACAAGGTGGAAACGTCCGGCTTGATGAACTGCATGGTGTCGTAGACCGCCATGCCTGCATACACCGAGCCGCCGGGCGAATTGATGTACAGCGAAATATCCTTGTCGGGATTGTCCGATTCCAGGAACAGCAGTTGCGCGACGATCAGGTTGGCCGACTGCTCGGTCACTTCGCCCACCAGGAAAATGACGCGTTCCTTCAGCAGGCGGGAGTAGATGTCGAAGGCGCGTTCGCCGCGTGCGGTTTGTTCCACAACGGTAGGCACCAGGCCGAGGGCAAGGGGAGGGTTCATGTTGATCCTTTGGTTTCATGTGTCGTACCCTTGACGCTTGTGCGAAGGCCGGCGTGACGGCGAAAAAAATATAAACTGGCGCTGTCACATTCGGGGCCGGCCGAGCGTCAAGTGGTGCCAGCACCAGACAGGAGATTTCCGATGCCACGCATTACCGATACGGACGGCGCGCTGTTCGAACAGCTCCGTCCCCGCCTGAAGGCGATCAGCGCCCGCATCGTGGGCAGCGAAGCGGAAGCGGAGGACGTTGTACAGGACTGTTTTCTCAAATGGCAGGGCGCCGAACAGGCGGCGCTGGCCACGCCTGCGGCATGGCTGACCACCGTGGTGCAGCACCAGTCCATCGACCGCCTGCGCAAGCGCGCCCGCGACGGCGCGGCGGCGCGCATCGCCATGGAGCTCATGCCGGAACCGGAACCTGCGCTGCCGGAAGACGGCCTGCTGCGGGGCGCGGAACTGGCCGAGGCGCTGGCCCGCATGCTGGCGACGCTGTCCCCGTCCGAGCGCCTGGCACTGGTGCTGCATGAAGTATTCGACTGCGAGCACGCCGCCATTGCGGCGGCGCTCGGCACCCGTACCGTGAATGCCCGCCAGTACCTGGCGCGCGCCCGGCGCCGCTTGCGTGAACGGGAGGCGGAGATACCGCCCGGCGAGAAGCTTTGCCGCGAATTGATCCGCCGCTTCCAGGCCGCCATCAACGGCATGGACCTGCCGGCCATGGTCACGCTGCTGGGAGAGGAGCAGCCGGTTTCCGTGCGCGCATCGCTCCGCCTGCGCATCGATGCCTGCGCCAACGATAGCTGCTACCACATGGCGCTGGCGGCTTGACTTGTGGTGTATCTACACTAAAATGACGGCATGACGAAAAAAGCGCGGGAGCCGGACGCCGGCCTGGTTGACGAAGTACTGCAGAACTGCCTGCTGACGCGTACGCGCTCGATCGCGCGCGTGATTACGAGCATCTACGACAATGCCCTGCGCAGCTACGGCGTGAACGCCTCCCAGTTTTCCATGCTGGTGCGCATCGCCCGCATGAACGGGGCCAGCCGCGCGGAGCTGGGCCGCGCCAACCACCAGGAGCGCTCGACCTCCACCCGCAACCTGCAGCTCCTGCTGGATGAAGGCTGGGTTGAAGAGGTGGTGCCGGAGCGCGGCCGCAGCCGTCCCATCATATTGTCGCCGGCCGGCCGGGCCTTGATGGAGAACGCCATGCCGGCCTGGCGCGAGGCGCAGGCCGCGGCGAAGAAAATGCTGGGAAGGGAAGGCGCGGAAGCGCTGCTGAGCATTGCCGGCGCGCTTCCTTCGGAGTCAGCGTAAGGCCGGCGGCGCCGCGAATGCGGCGCGTATATGGTCTGCCGCCTGCTTCGGATCCTGCAGGTGCGGGTAGTGGCCCATCCCTGGCAATACCGTTTGCCGTACACCGATCTTTTCCGCGAATTCTGCGCCCATCTCCTTCTTGATGTAGATGTCCTTCTCGCCCCACAGCACTGTTACCGGCGTCTTCAGCCTGGCCAGGTTGGCTTCCAGGTAGTCCTGATCGCGCGTGAAGTGCGAGTAGTAGTGGTAGAAGGCATCGGCCGGTGTAAGTCCTTCGCGGCGCCAGCCCGCCGCCAGGTCCTGTTTGTATTCCCCTTGCAGTTCGTATTGCTCGCCAGGCTGCAGGCCGCGGCGGAAGGCGTTTTCCAGGATTTCGTCGCGGTTGCTGTTCATCGCCGCGTGTACCACGCTGGCCGAGGGCTGGCTTTTCAGGCCTTGCAGGCTGTCGAACATGTATTGCGGACGGTTGAAGGGGGCGAAGTCGCCCACGATGATATGCCGCGCAATGGCCGGCTGTTCCACCGCCGCCAGCAGGGCGGGCAGGGCGCCGATGTCGGTGGCGTAGATCACCAGCGAAGCGCTGTCGATGCGGCTGGCCCGGATATAGTCCTGCAGCACGGCGGCGTAGTCCGCCGGCGCATAGGCGAACTGGCTGGCCGCGGGCCGCTGCGACTGGCCGAAGCCGGGCCAGTCGAAGGCATGCACTTCGTATTCCCTGGACAGCGCTTCGGCCACTTCCTTCCACGCGTACAGCGTTTCGGGGAAGCCATGCAGCAGCAGTACCGTTCCTTTCGGCTGCGGCGGCCGCAGCACCATGCGCCGCAGCTGGAGGCCAGGGCGGGCCTGTATCGTTTCAATCTTCATGGTGGACTCCGTGGCTGGAGGGGCATGGTGCGCGTGCGCCGCCTTGCTGTCGGGGACCGTGACCCGCACGGTCTCGCTGCCGACGATCTTGTGATTCGGATCCGCCAGTTCCATGAGGATCTTGTGCGGGCCGGGCGTGAGGCCGACCAGGATCAGCGGATCGTTGCTGGTGTGCGCCCAGGTGCCCGGCCAGCTGTCGACGGTGATGTGCAGGTGGCCCAGATGTGGCGACACCTCGGCGGCTTTGGCGCCGAATACCGGCATCACCCGCAGGTGATCTGTGCGGAATTGCAGGATCACGACGCCGCGTGCCAGCGCCTCCGGCACAGGGGGATAGACGGTAAGCTTCGGCAGCGGCTCGGCGGCCAGCGGCAGTACTGGCGGCGGGCTTGCATCCTGCGCCAGCACGCCGCCAGGCGGCAACAGGCTCAGCAGCGAAGCGAAGAGGGTGCGGTGTAGCGTGGACATGGTTTTCCCTTCATTCATTCTGGTCATGGACATGGCTTTGTCAAGCTGCGATTGGCGCCGCTACGGCCGCCTTGCGGATATCGCGCCCGGCCAGTTGCGCGGACAGCAGGGCCAGCGCGACCGGAACGGCGGCGATCAGGCCCAGCAGGTGGCGGTTCGCCAGCGCAAGGCCGGCCGCCCCGATCACGCCCGCCGCCGACACGCCCACATACAGGGCTGCCGAATTGAGGCCCATCAGCAGCGGCGCCGCCGCGGGTGTGATGCCGATCAGGCGTGCCTGCTGCGGCACCACGAGGCCCCAGCCGCAGATGCCCCACACCAGCAGCGCAAGCACGGCCGACGGCAGGCTGGCGCTGGTCCATGGCAGGGCCAGGAAGTTCAGCACCAGCAGCGCGATGGCGCCGTTGATGATGCGCTGGCTGCCGAAGCGGTCGGTCAGCTGGCCCGCGGCCAGGTTGCCGATGGTCGCCGCAACGCCCCACAGCAGCAGCAGCCCGGCCAGTACCTGCGCGTCGCCGCCGGTTGCGCGGTCGAAGCTGGTGCCGATGTAGGTGTACACCGAGAACAGGCCGGCATAGGCCAGCAGCGTGGTGAGCAGGGTCAGCGCGACACGCCGGTCATGCAGCGGCGCCAGGCGCTGGCGCAAGCTCACCGGAGGCAGGGCGGGAATGGCGGGCAGCAGGAAATACACCGCCGCGCCGGCCGCCGTGCCCACGGCGGACACGAACCACAGCGTGTCGCGCCAGTTGCCGAGGCTGCCGATCAGGGTGCCCAGCGGCGAGCCAAGCGCGGTGGCGGTGGACAGGCCGGCGACAACGATGGCCAGCGCGCGGGCGCGCTTCTCGGGGGCCGCCAGTGCTGCGCCACTTGCTGTAGCGGTGGGGCTGTACATGGCGGCGCCGAGGCCGGCGATGAAACGGCTGGCCAGCACCCAGCCAATGGTGGGCGCCAGCGCCGTGATGACATTGCCGGCCACGAAAATCGCCAGGCCGGCGAGCAGCAGCTGCTTGCGCGGCACCTGCGCCGCGAAGGCTGCAATCAACGGCGACAGCAGGGCGTAGCTCAGCGCGTAAATCGTGACCATCTGCCCGGCTACCGGAACCGGTACGCCAAGGGATTGCGCCACCTGGGGAAGAATGCCGGCGATCACGAAATTGTCTGTGCCCACGGCGAACATGCCAACGGCAAGGGCGAATAAACGGCGGTCCATAAGATTTGCTCCATATGGTGTATATACACCAAACTAGGTAAGAATAAAGCTGCCATTGCCGGCAGCTTGGGATGTCACACAGTTTGGTGCATATACACCATAATGTCAAGCCCCTCCGGAATCCGGCAGCTTTGCGATCACCTTGATCTCGAACTGGAAGCCATACAGCCAGGTCACGCCGACGGCGGTCAGCGTGGGATAGGGCGCCGCGCCCCAGTACTCGGGCACCACCGCCCACACCTTCTCGAAGTTCGCCTCCGGATCGACCATGAAGACGGTCACGTCCACCACGTCGTCGAAGCTGCAGCCCGCGGCATGCAGCACAGCATTCAGGTTTTCAAATGCGCGCCGCACCTGCGTTGCGAGCTCGGGTTCGGGAGAACCGTCTTCGCGGCTGCCCACCTGGCCGGAGACGAACAGGAATCCGTTGGAACGGATGGCGGGGGAATAGTGGTTTTTCTCGTACAGCGCGCGGCGGCCGGGCGGGAATACGACGTCACGGTTGATCATGCTGGGCTCCTTGAAAATTATCTGGGCCCACTTTAACGGTTTGTGTTTTGAGGATAAACACGCGAAACTAGGCATCACTATTTGCGAAACCAAAACAATAGGAGCCGGCAGTGGACCGTTTCGATGCAATGAAAGCCTTTGCCCGCGTGGTGGAGGCAGGCAGCTTCACGAAAGCGGCGGCAACGCTGCAGATGAGCCGAACCAGCGTGACCCAGCTGGTGCAGCAGCTGGAGGCGCGCCTGCGCGTCAGGCTGCTCAACCGCACCACGCGCAAGGTCAATGTCACGGCCGATGGCGCCGTGTACTACGAGCGCGTGGTGCGCCTGCTGGCCGAGCTGGACGATACGGAAGCCAGCCTGCCCAATGCCTCGGCCACGCCGGCCGGCAAGCTGAAGGTGGATGTGCCAAGCCCGCTGGCGCGCATGATCCTGATGCCCGCGCTGCCCGCCTTCCACGCGCGCTATCCCGATATCCAGATCGATATGGGCGTGAGCGACCGCACGGTAGACCTGATCGGCGACAGCGTCGATTGCGTGGTGCGCGGCGGGGTGCTCGCCGACCAGTCGCTGAGGGCGCGGCATGTGGGCGACCTGCAGCTGAAAGTCTATGCAGCGCCCGGCTACCTGGCGCGCTGCGGCACGCCTTCGCATCCGCGTGAGCTGGAAGGCACGCAGCACCGCATCGTGGCTTTCCTGTGGGGCCGCAGCGGCAAAACTTATCCCATTGCCATGCGCCGCAAGGGCGAGCGCGTCGATGTCCGCGGCCAGTATGTGGTGGCGGTGGATGACGGCAACGCCTACCTGGCTGCCGGGCTGGCGGGAATGGGCGTGCTGTGGCTGCCGGACTACATGGCCAGGCCGCATGTGGCGAACGGCGAGCTGCAGCCGCTTTTTCCCGACTGGCTGCTCGATCCCATGCCTCTGTACGTGGCTTTCCCGCCCAACCGCTACGTCAGCACCCGCCTGCGGGTTTTCATCGACTGGATTGTTGAGCTGATGCAGGAGCATGGGCCGGTCGGCAGGCGGAGACTTGACGAAAATAATCAAGATTGACAGCAATTAATCAAATAAATAACCTGATCAAGCGGTAAGTGCAGCCATGAAAGTCGTGTTTTCACTTAAAAAAATCAGGAGACAAGATGAAAAAGATACGCCGGACCCTGGCACTCGCGAGCGTGCTTCCGGTTCTTCCCCTGTCGGCGCTTGGACAGGTGGTGGAGCAGGGCGCAGCCGAAAAGGGGACTATTGAATCGATCGTGATTACGGCAACGCGCCGGGCGCAGGCCATGCAGGATGTGCCGCAGACGATCAACGTTTTCTCGGAAAAGAATCTGAAGGATGCCGGCGCCCAGGACTTCGCCACGCTGGTGAATTCGATGGCGGGCGTGGAGCTGCGCCAGGAGCAGGGCGGGCAGGGCGGCGTGGCGGTGCGCGGCATCTCCGAACTGAACATGATGAACCTGTACGGCGGCACCGGTTCGGCCACCGGCATGTATGTGGACGAGATGCCGCTCAGCGCCGCAGGCCGTTTCCCCGGCCTGAGCGCCTTCGACGTGCAGCGTGTGGAGGTGCTGAAAGGGCCGCAGGGCACGCTGTTCGGCGAAGGTTCGCTGGCAGGCACGGTGCGCTTCATCGCCAACAAGCCGCGCTTCAACCAGCTGGCGGCAGCCACGGAAGCGATCTGGTCGAGCACGCAGGGCGGCGGCGACAACCACGCCGTCAATGCGATGGTCAACATTCCCTTCTCGGACAAGGCAGGGATGCGCGCCGTGCTGTTCGAGCGCGAAGACAGCGGTTATATGGATGCCCGCATCACCGACGGCAAGACGGTGTTCCGCACCCTGAAGGATGCAAACAAACAGCGAAGCAAAGGCGGCCGCATCCTGTTCCGCGCGGAGCCGGCCAGCGATCTCGCCATTTCCGCGATGGCGCTGGTGAACGAAGCGGACAACGGCACCCGCAGCCGCGGGCCGGAAGCAGGCATCGGTTCCTTCTCGATTCCGGAAACGCAGCACGACAAGCTGACCGCGCTGAACCTCACGGTGGAATACGAAACCGGCATCGGCAGCTTCGTCGCCAGCGCCTCGCATACGGACCGCAAGATTGCAGGCGATACCGACCAGGCGCAGACCATCGAAACCATCAACGAGGCGCTCGGCCAGCTGCGGCCTTTGGCGGTCGGCCTGCTGGGCGTGCCCTGGCCGGATGCCGCCACGGCGGTGCACAGCTTCCACAATTACAACGCCAAGGCCGATACGCTGGAACTGCGCCTGGTGTCGGACGGTTCGAGTTCGCTGAAATGGACGCTGGGCGGCTTCTACAAGAAGACCGACACCCTGCACCGGGCCGAGGCCAACTCCATTGCAAGGGTGCCGAAGGCGAGCTGGATGGCCGTCACGTCGGCGCTGACGGACGGCGCCTTCGAAATCGGCGAACCGCAGCTGGTCAGCGCGGTCTCCTCGATCAAGCAGAAAGCGCTGTTCGGTGAAATCTCGAAAGACTTCAGCAAGGAATTCCAGCTGCTGGCCGGCGGCCGCATGTTCAAGGAAACGCGTACGTCAAGCTCCACCTGGGACAGCGCCTTCGCCTTCCTCAGCGGCGGCTTGCCGCCCGGATCGTCGGGAAGCAGCGCTTCGTCCTCCCTGTTCAATCCCAAGGTGACGGCGAGCTATAAATGGTCGCCGGACGTGATGGGCTACGCCACGCACAGCAAGGGCTTCCGCAGCGGCGGCCAGAACGAGTACCTGCCTTTCACGCCGAATGCAGCGCCGGACTACAAGCCCGAAACGCTGGTGAACAATGAACTCGGCATGAAGACCAATCTGCTGGGGAATACGGCCAGCGTGAACGTGTCGGTTTACCGCATGCGCTGGGACGACCTGCAGCAGGTGGTGGAACAGGGCATCGGCGGCGTGGGCAAGGCGCTGGGCAATGTGGGCAGTGCGCACAGCGAGGGTTTCGACCTCGATGCGAAATGGATGCCGACGCGGCGCTTCGAACTGTCGTTCTCGGCCTCCCTGCTCAGGGCAGAACTGGATGACGACGTGGTGCTGGGCCCGAGCGCGGGCGATATCACGGTACCCGCAGGCACGCCGATTCCCGGCACCAGCAAGCGCACCTTCAGCCTTGGCAGCAGCTACCGCTTCAATGCGGGCGGCGCGCTGACCGGCTTCCTGGGGGGACGGCTGGCGCACCGCACCGAGATTATTTCCGACCTGCCGCACTACCAGAACAAAACGCCCGGCAGCACGGTGCTGGACCTGCGCTTCGGCGTCGAGTCGAAGAACTGGCAGCTGTACGGCTTCATCGACAACGCCGCCAACCGCAAGGTGGCGCTGCGCGAAGACTTCGACGGTCCTGACGTCTACACCCAGCAGCGCAACTTCTTCTGGGGGCGTCCGCGCACCATTGGCCTGAACCTGCGCGCCAACCTGTAGCAAACCGGCCGGCCGCCGCCGCGGCCGGCCTTTTCATGTAAGAAGAGAGGAATTCAATTGGAAATACACAGCACGCAGCCCGGACGGAACCGCACGGTCCTGGTGAGCCAGCGCTTCTTCGATGCCGCGGCAACTGCCTTCCTTGAGGAACACGGCTGCCATGTGCGGCTGGCGGAACTGCCGCCCGGCCAGGCCGATGGCGGCCTGCCGGAAGCAGCGCTGCAGGCCATGCTGGAAGGCGCGGACGGCTGGATCGTGGGCCATGCCCATGTCAGCCGCAGCCTGCTGGAGAAGCTGCCGCAGCTGCGCGTTGTGGCGCGCCGCGGCGTGGGCTACGACCGGGTGGACATGGACGCCATCCGCGACCTGGGCAAAGTGGGCACCGTGGCCGTGGGCGGCAACGACGCCTGCGTAGCGGACCACACGCTGGGCATGATGCTGGCGCTGGCGCACCGCCTGCGCGAATCGCAGCGCCGCATGGAAGCGGGCGACTGGACCATCCTGCCGGGCCGCGACCTGTACCGCAAAACCGTCGGCATCGTGGGCCTGGGCCGCATCGGCCGCGCCGTCGTCGAACGCCTGCGGGCCTTCCATGCCAACATCCTCGTGGCCACGCCGACGCCCTCGGAGACATACGGCCAGGCAAATAATATAAGCTATGTGAACCTGCCAACCCTGCTCGAACAATCGGACTATATTTCCTTGCACGCGCCCCTGACGCCCGAAACCCGCGCCCTGATCGATGCCGGCGCGCTCGCGCGCATGAAGCGCGGCGCCTTCCTTATCAATACCGCACGCGGCGGGCTGGTGGACGATGCGGCGCTGCTGCAGGCCCTCCTGAGCGGCCACCTGGGCGGCGCGGGCCTCGATGTGTTCCAGAGCGAAGCCGATCCTGCCATGCAGGAGGTCACGCGCCAGCTGCTTGCCCTGCCCAATGTAGTGGCCACGCCGCATGCGGGCGCCTCCACTCATGAGGGCCTGGAGCGCACCAATATGCTGGCGGCGCGCTGCGTTGTCGCGGCACTGGACGGCACGGCCATTCCGCCCGCCTGCCTCATCGCGGATGGCCGCCGTGCCAGGGAGGTGCAGCCATGCTAGCAATGAACGGCTTCGCCATGGTCGCCAGCTTCATGCTGCTGATCATGACGCGCAAGACGTCCGCCGTGGTGGCGCTGACCTTGATTCCCATGCTGTTCGGCACGCTGGCCGGCTTCGGCCCCCAACTCGGCGCAATGATCGCCACCGGCTTCACGCAGGTGGCGCCGATCGGCATCACGCTGATGTTCGCCGTGCTGTATTTCGGCCTGATGCTGGACGTGGGCCTGTTCGATCCACTGAGCCGCGCCATTGTGCGCCGCGTCGGCGACGACCCGCTGCGCATCGCGCTGGGCACCACGGCGCTGTCGCTGCTGGTGGCGCTGGACGGCGACGGCACCAGCACCGCGCTGGTGGTGTTCGGCGCCTTCCTGCCGATCTACCGCCGGATCGGGATGAACCTCATGGTCCTGCTTACCCTGCTGGGCCTCACCAATTCGCTGATGAACCTCACGCCATGGGGCGGGCCGGTGGCGCGGGTGTCGAGCGCTTTGCGCATCGATCCAAACAGCGTCTTCCTGCCCTTGCTGCCCGCCATGGGCATTGCCGCCGCCGGCATCTTCGTGCTGGCCTGGCATTTCGGCAAACGCGAGCGGCGCCGGCTGGGCTATACCGGCGGCAGCGTTGCTCCCGCTGTGGCCACGCTGCCGGAGCCGGACGTGCCGTTCACGGGCGGCACCGCCCGCCGCGTCGCGAACGTGGTGCTCACCGTGGGCCTGCTGGCCTGCGTGCTCACCAGCGTAGTGCCGCTGCCGGTTACTTTCATGGTCGGTTCCGCCATCGCGCTGCTGCTCAACTTCCGCACGCCGAAGGAGCAGCTGGCGCGGCTGGAGGCGCATGCGCACAACTGCTTCTTCATCATGCTGCTGATCCTGTGCGCGGGGGCCTTCACCGGCATCCTGAATGGCACCGGCATGGTGGACGCGATGGGGTTGTCGATGATCGAGGTGATTCCGTCGCAGGCCGGCCCGTACATGGCGGTGATCACGGCCTTGCTGTCGATGCCGATGACCTTCCTGCTGTCGAATGACGCCTACTACTTCGGCATCGTGCCTATCCTCGCGAAAACCGGGGCGGCCTACGGCGTGCCGGCGGTGGAGATTGCACGCGCCTCATTGCTGGGTTCCGCCGTGCACACGCTGAGCCCCCTGATGGCGTCGCTGTACCTGGTCACGGCGATGCTGAACGTGGAGATCGGCCCGGTGCAGCGCTTCGCGATGAAGTGGGCGATCTCCTGTTCGCTGCTGCTGATTGCGGGAGCGGTGGTGACTGGCGCCCTGAGCCTGCCGGGCTAAGCTTACGGCAGCGGGCCGCGGTAGTTGCCCCGCTGCCGTTTCAGGTCGCCGCTCTGGTACTGTTCGATGGCGTGCGCAATCCAGCCGGTTGCGCGCCCCAGCTGGAACACCGAGGCGCGCGCCTCCATGCCCACCAGGATGCAGGCCACCGCGCACATGAAGGCAAATGCCGGTTCGCGGTCCTGGATCTCCTTCACCGTTGCCAGCGCCTCCAGCAGGCGCTGGTAGCGCGGATCGTCGTGGAAGGCCTCCGCGCAGAAGGCGAGCAGGGCGCGTGCGCGCGGATCGCCATGCGCATACACATCTGAATTGAAACCCTTGAGTTCATCGCCCACCTGCGCGCGCCGCACGATCACGCCGCGCGGGTCGCTGCTGCCGATGATCTCGTGGATCAGGCGGCCCATGGACTCGATGTGGCTGAACTTCGTATGCCGTCCCGTGGAAACGGCCAGGCCGCCCACCAGCGCGCGCCAGGGCGTCACGCCGCTGCTGGCCAGCGTGCGCACTACCACCACGCTGGCCTCGAAGCCATGGTCGGCCGACAGCACCAGGATGCGGCGCACCACTTCCGAGCCAAGCGGCGACAGCTTCAGGCAGCGCGCCACCATTTGGTGTATCGGTTCCGTGGTGGGCAGCGGCGCATTCACGGTAATCGCCGCCATCCAGCGCAGGATATCGGCGCCGGTGCGCGCCATGCCGGCATGCGACAGGTCGTAGGCGCGCGGATTGGCTTCTTCCAGCAGGGGGAACAGGGCGGTGGCGCGGTTGACGGGGCTCTGGTCCCGGAACAGGCGTTCGAGTTCGGACCACAGCGCCGGCGCCTGGGGCGCCTTGTCGATGAAAGTGGAGGCTTCGTCGCAGCCCCACAGCAGGCTCGCGACGGTTTCCAGCGATGCGTGTTCGGCCAGTTCCGCCACGTTCCGGCCGCGGTAGAACAGGGCGTCTTCGGTAATCAGGGTGAGGGTGCTGTTCTGGGAGAAGATGGCGTCGTGCTGCGCAGGGGCTTTCTTCTGCATCAGCCTTTCGATATCGTCCTTCCAGTAGAGCCGCTGGCGGCTGCCCGGCACCGGCTTGGTGCGCAGGCCCTTGCGGCTCACATAGGCGTACAGCGTTTGCGCGCTCACGCCCAGCATGCTCATGGCGTCAGCTGCGGTCAGGTATTCCGCTTGGGGGGAAATCAGGCGTTTCTCCGATGACTGGTCGGCCATTGCGTATCGGCTCTCTCATGGTGGGATGGTGCGGCATATTCTAATCCATCCCTGCCGTGCCGGGGGCGCGCAAAGGCACATTCGCCAGCCAGGGATAGCGGCGCCGGTGCGCCGTTTCGAAGGCGGCAATCGCTTCGCGGTGGCGCAGCGAAGCGCCGATCATGTCCAGGCCTTCGAGGAACATGCGGCGGTGCCGTTCGTTCAGCGCGAAGCCTGCTTCGTGGCTGAAGCTGAACAGGCGCATGGCGTCGAGATCCACCCGTATCCGGTTGGTGTCGCTTGCCGCCGCATCCTGCGCCAGCCGGGCGATATCCTGCTCCGGCAGGGTGATCAGCAGCAGGCGGTTGTTCATCGCATTGTTGTAGAAGATTTCGCCGAAACTGGGCGCGACCACCATGCGCACGCCATACTGCAGCAGGCCCCACACCGCGTGCTCGCGGCTGGAGCCGCAGCCGAAATTGGCGCCGCCCAGCAGCGCGGCCGGGCGGCTGTACTGCGGCTGGTTCAGTACGCAATCCGCGCGCGGCCGGCCATTTCCGTCGAAGCGCAGGTCATACAGCAGGCCATCCGCCAGCCCGGCCTTGTCGATGCGGCGCAGGAACTGCTTGGGCATGATCTGGTCGGTGTCGAGATTATCGATCAGCAGCGGGGCCATGCGGCCTTCGAGGCGGTATTGTTCAGGCATGTGCGGCCCCCAGTTTACGTACGTCGGTAATGCGGCCGGTAAGGGCCGCGGCGGCGGCCATGGCAGGGCTCATGAGATGGGTGATGCCGCCGCGGCCCTGGCGGCCCTCGAAATTGCGGTTGGTGGTGGAGGCGCAGCGTTCGCCGGGCGCCAGCACGTCGTCGTTCATGGCGAGGCACATCGAGCAGCCAGGCTTGCGCCATTCGAAACCGCTGGCGGCCAGGATGCCGGCAATGCCTTCTTCCTCGGCCTGCCGCCGCACGGTCCCGGAACCCGGCACCACCATGGCGCGCACGCCCGGCGCCACCTTGCGGCCTTCCACAATGCGCGCAACTTCGCGCAGGTCTTCGATGCGGGCATTGGTGCAGGATCCGATGAACACGCGGTCGACCGCCAGGCCTTCCAGCGGCATGCCAGCCCGCAGCCGAGTGTATTCCAGCGCCCGCGCGTGGCCGGCGCTGCCGTCCGCTGCGGGAATCCGGCTGTCGATGGCAATCGCCTGGTCGGGACTCGTGCCCCAGGTAACGAAGGGCGCAACATCGGCGGCATGAAAGAAATGGGTTTCGTCGAACACGGCATCGGCATCGCTGCGCAGCAGGGCCCAGACCGAGGCGGCCTGGCTGCGCAGGCTGCCCTGCAGGTCGGACGCGCGCTCGAATACATAGTCGCGGGCCTTGCCGTCCGGCGCGATCAGGGCGGTGCGGGCGCCTGCTTCCACCGCCATATTGCACAGGGTCATGCGTGCTTCGATCGACAGGGCGCTGATGGCGCTGCCGGTGAACTCCACGGCAAAGCCGCGCGCGCCCTGGGCGCCGATGCGGCTGATGATATACATGATCAGGTCTTTGGCGCTGACGCCGGGCGCCAGTTCGCCGCTGACATCGATGCGCATGTCTCGCGCGGGCTTGTAGACCAGCGTTTGTGTGGCCAGCACATGCTCCACTTCGGAAGTGCCGATACCGAAGCCCAGCGCACCCAGCGCGCCGTAGGTGGTGGTGTGGCTGTCGCCGCACAGCACCACCATGCCCGGCCGGATCATGCCCAGCTCCGGCGCGACCACGTGTTCGATGCCCTGCAAGGCGTCGTTGGTATCGAACAGCGCAATGCCGTACTCGCGGCAGTTGCGCGCCAGGTTCCTGGCCTGCAGGGCCGACGGGCCGTCCTGGATCACCCGTATCGCGCTGGGATGCGTCGGGATGATGTGGTCCACCACGGCCATCTGCTGTTCGGGCCTGGCCACCGTGCGGCCCTGTTCGCGCAGCCCCGCAAAAGCCTGCGGGCTGGTGTACTCGTTCATGATGTGCAGGTCGGTGTAGAGCAGCACATATTCATCATCCAGCCGCGCGGCGATATGCGATTCGAACAGCTTCCTGTAAAGCGTGCTGGCCATGGCTCAGAACCTGTAGCCGACGAAGAAGGCGACGGAGTTCTGCGCTTTCTTCTCCACCACCGTGCTCTTTGCCGAATCGCCCAGAAGGCGGCCGGCATTGAGGCGGGCGCCCAGCGTCCACGACGGCGTGAGCGCGTAGCTGGCGCCGAGCTGGAAGGCGCCGCGCGTTGCGCCGGCGCCCGGCGCGTAGGCGGGCAGTCCGGAGCGCGCCGCCTGTGCGGGCGTGATGCCGAACGCGGTCTGCGCGTATTCGTCATTGCCGTAGGTGACGCTGAAGCCTGCGCTCAGTT
This sequence comes from Pseudoduganella rhizocola, assembly GCF_045984285.3. NCBI lineage: Bacteria > Pseudomonadati > Pseudomonadota > Betaproteobacteria > Burkholderiales > Oxalobacteraceae > Pseudoduganella > Pseudoduganella rhizocola. The sequence goes on along the minus strand of NZ_JBJQIK030000010.1, from coordinate 151,813 downwards.
CCAGTGCGGGCGTGGCGCGGGTCACTGCTTCCGCCGACAGGGTGGCGGTGAGGCCCAGGTCCTTGCCGCCGACATCCCACAGCACATTAGCGTTGGCGCGCAGCCAGTCGTGGCGGTAGCTGACGAACAGCCCGGCGCGGGTGGCCTCGTCGATGTCGCCCAGCCCCTTCAGGCGCGGCGAATCGGATTCCTTGCGTTCGCCGTTCGATTCGCGCGACAGCATGGCGCCGAAGGTGAAGTTGCCCGCATCGAAGGCGTTGTAGCCGATGCCCAGCCCGGCCTGGCCGCCGATGAAGAAGCGGCCGTAGGTAATCTTCCCGACCGGCTGCAGGTCGGTTTTGCGCTCGCCGGAGCCGGGGTATTCCGGCTTGCTGGCGACGCCCACGCCGATCATGCCGCGCCATTCGGCCGGATATTGTGTGTCGTCCGCATGGGCTGCCTGGGTGGCGAGGGTAAGGAGCAGGGGGAGAGTCAGCTTGTTCATGTGTTCAGATCCAGTTCAGTTTCAGGTTCAACTCAGTTCAATGCCAAGCAGCCGCACGTACTGCTGGCCGCAATGCATGTCGCGCTCCACCACGCCGCCCTGTGCGCTGGCGCGCGGGTAGGAGATCTTGAGCACATTGAGGCTCGGCACCGGGTAGTGGCGCACCATCGCCGGGTCCACGCCGAAAGCCGCCGCAATCGCGGTGGCCGACAGCGCGGGATGGTCGTGGTAGCGCTCGAAGTTGTATTTGCCGTCGAAGAAAAAATCCATCGTGACCCAGAACGGTCCCGCGTTCTTCGAGCGGATATGGCGGCATACCTCTTGCAAGGTGGTCATCGTGATTGTCCTTATTGATTGTCTTGGGAGAGGTCGACCCACTTCGTGCGCACCAGTTCATGCGGCCCGTCCGTTTCGACCACGTGATTCAGGCGGAACTCGTACACCGGTCCCCGTTCGATATCGGCCGGCGAGAAGGCGAAGCCGTAGCTGGGCAGCTCGGTGCCGAGCTCCATCGGGAAATGGAAGAACCAGGGATTGCAGGCCTTGGCGATATTGGTCGCCATCTCCTGGGTGGCGGCGGTGGCCACGAACAGCACGCCGATTTCACGCGGCGGCGGGGCGCCTTTCGGCACCGGCCGTCCGGAGACGGCATTCCAGCCGTACATGCGCAGCGAAATGTGGAAATCGCCCGCCGCCTCGCCGATGGTGCTGTGCACGCGGCCGTACAGCGCGGCCAGGAATTTGTCGTGGAAGGCGTCCACGTCGGCCAGCACATCCGGCTGCTCGATGCCGACCAGCATAATGGTCTGGTACTGGCCCGCGCCTGCACCTTCCAGCTTCATGGTGTAGGGTTTGTTCACCCATTCGGAACCGGTGACGCGCACCGCGCGCGCATCGAGCTGCGCGTACTGCGCCGCCGTCACATCCAGCACGCCGCCCGGTTCCACCAGCAGGAAGGGATCGCTGTTCTCATACAGCATATGCGCCGACACGCTCTCCGGCACGCAGCGGTTTTCGGTGCTCAGCGGCTCCACGTCGAAATGCTCGTCGCCGATGGTGATCAGCACGCCGGCGCCGCCGGCGGGATTGACGCTGCACTGGGCGCCACACTCGCCGATCTTCCCGGCGTGCCATGCGAGGCCGGTGGGCGCGCCGCGCATCAGCGGCACCGCTGCCAGCACGGCGGTATCGGTGGTGCGGCCGCCGAGCACGATATCGGCGCCGGCTTCCAGCGCGGCGATATACGGTTCCGGCCCCATCGCCGCCACGATATGGTCGCAGGAATCGATCATGGCGTCCGTCATCGGGCCCAGCACTGACAGGGCGTGGATCTTGCCTTCGGCGTTTTTCCGTTTCAGCACTTCCTTGCTTTGCTCGGAGTAGAGCAGGGCGATGCGCGGCCGGATGCCCAGTTCACGCGCCACTTCCACCGCGATCTCGCAGGTCCAGTCCACGCCGGCATCGCCGCCGGCCTGGCCGCATGAGCCGATCAGCAGCGGAATGCCTTTCTCCGCTTGCGCAGCCATCAGGATCAGCAGGTCGCGCTTCACCGCCTCGCGGTTGTTCTTGGAAATGCCGAGCGCCAGGTAGGCCGCTCCGCTGTCGGTCGACCCCGCGTCGGAGGCGATGACGTCGGCGCCTTGCTCCAGTCCGTAGCGCACTTCGGCGGCGCGCACGCCGGCCCCCAGAGAACCGACTGGCACGAGCAATCTGACCGCGCCGCCGGTGCCGTTTTTGACAGCCATGAAAGTTCCTTGTGTTGGTGAGTGACGGTTGACACTATCTTTTATGACGAAAAAACTGTCAATATTGATTTATGTCGTCAACTATCACCACCACAAGGCGGCTTGTTTACGTTCAGGCGGCGGCGCGCAGCAGCTCCTGGGCGCGGGTGGCGAGCGAGGACAGATAGCCGCGCCGCCACACCATGCCGATCGGGCAGCGTATGTGTTCGGAGCGCAGCGGCAGCAGGCGCACATTGGATGGCAGGGATTCCGGCGTCACCGAATGGGTATTCACCACGCTCACCAGCGACAGGCGCGACACGGCCATCAGCAGCGCCTGCAGGTTGTTCGCTTCCACCACCACTTGCGGCAGCGCCAGCTTGTGCAGGGCGAAGGCGCGTTCCATCTGCACGCGCGCATATTCATGCTTGCCCGAACCGGCCCAGCGGCATTGCGCCAGGTCTTCGATCACGATGAATTCGCGCTCGGCGAGGGGATGCTGCACGTTCACGATCACGCTGTAGCCGTCGTCGATCAGGTGGCACACCTCGAGTTCTGCGTCGATGTTGTCCGGCACCGGCAGCAGGGCGAGGTCCAGTTCGCGCTGCGCCAGCATCTCCAGCAGCGCGTCGCTGAAGGCGGCGGTGCAGCGCAGGCGGGCGGCGGGCCGCTCCTGCAGCAGCTGCGGCATCAGGGTGCGGTGCATGAAGTTCGATGCGGCCGGGCTGGCGCCGATGCGCAGGATGCCGGCCTGGCCGCCGCCCAGGTCGCGCGCTTCCTGCACGGCGTCGCCCAGGTCGCTGGCCAGGCTGCGGCTGCGCGCGAGGAAGGACTGGCCGGCCACGGTGAGTTCGATGCCCTGCGCCGAGCGCTGCAGCAATGGCACGCCGACCTTGCGTTCCAGCCGCTGCACCGCCTTGCTCAGGGCCGGCTGGCTAAGGCCGATGCGCAGCGCCGCGCGCGCCATGCTGCCCGCATCGGCAACGGCAATGAAGTAGGCAATGTCGTCATCAAGCATGGGGGTATTCCTGTCTTTTATAGCCAAAGCGGTTTTTTGTTATTTCATCTTATCGCAAGCGCGGATCAAGATACCAGTGCCCAAACCAAAAGGAGACGAACCATGAAACAAGACTGCAGCGAACAGGAATGGAAAGCGCGGGTGGACCTGGCGGCCGCCTACCGCCTCTACGCATTGTTCGGCTGGGACGACCTGGTGTTCACCCACCTGTCCTGCCGCGTGCCCGATGAACCCGGCCACTTCCTGATCAATCCCTATGGCCAGCTGTTCGACGAGATCACGGCCAGCAGCCTGGTGAAGGTGGACTACCACGGCCGCAAGGTGGCCGATTCGCCGTTCGACGTGAACCCGGCCGGCTTTTCCATCCACAGCGCGGTGCACGACGGCCGCAGCGATGCCTTCTGCGTGATGCATGCGCACTCGATCAATGGCGTGGCGGTCTCCGCGCAGAAGGAAGGCCTGCGGCCGCTGTCGCAGCAGTCGCTGTTCGTGCTGTCGTCGCTGGGGTATCACAACTATGAAGGCGTGGCGCTGCACGATGAGGAACGCCCGCGCCTGGTGCGCGACCTCGGCCCGAACATGTTCATGATGCTGCGCAACCATGGCCTGCTGACGGTGGCGGGCAGCGTGGCGGATGCCTTCCTTGCCATGTATATCTTCGAGGCGGCCTGCATGATCCAGGTGCGTGCGCTGGCGGGCGGGCCGGAACTGGTTTCCGTCCCGCAGCCGATTGTGGCGGGCATGGCGGCGCAGGCGGCGCAAGTGACCCGCGGCCTGGGCGGCGCGCTGGCCTGGCCCGGTCTGCTGCGCCGCCTCGACCGTGTCAATCCCGGCTACCAGCGATGAGGTAACTGGCCTCTTCGGGGCCATTGCTGTACAGTCCACCATGACAGTGTTTCAACCCAATCCCGAAAGGACAAGGCATGGTGGCTTCCCAAGACCTCGGCAAACTGATATTGCGCGCGGCGCTCGCAGTGCTGATCCTGTTCCACGGCTTCTCGAAGCTGGTCGGCGGGGTCGGCTTCATCACCGGGCTGGTGGCGAAGGCCGGCCTGCCGCCGGCCTTCGGCTATCTGGTCTACGTCGGCGAAATCGTGGCGCCGCTGCTGGTGCTGGCCGGCGTGTGGACGCGCGCTGGGGCGCTGGTGATCGCCGTCAACATGGCGGTCGCGGTGTTCCTGGTGCACCGGGGCGAGATGTTCCACATGAATGAGCATGGCGGCGCCGCCATCGAACTGCAGGCCATGTACTTCTTCGCGGCTGTGGCCGTCATGCTGCTGGGCGCAGGCCGCTACAGTGCGGGCGGCAGCGGAGGGCGCTGGAACTGATGTTCAGCGCTTTTGCTTTGCCGCCAGCTCGGTGGCGATGCGCTTGTCCAGCCGACTGGTGGCATCGGCCGCATAGTCGCGGCAGCCTTCGTATTCGATGAAGGGGTTTTCTTCCGCCGTGCGCGCCGCCAGCTTCTGCATCGTGTTCGTCAAGCCGGGATGGGCGGCCACGATGATGTCGCACTTCAGCGAGGCGACCTTGCGTATGCTCTGGCGGAACTGCGCCGTAATGTCGGGCTGCTTGCCATTGCCGGTGAAGTAGAAGCCGTCCGTAGAGATGGGATTCAGGCTGTCGGCATACACCATGGTGAGGCAGCCGCCGTTCTCGCAGGCGCGGAAGCTCCACGTGGTGCCGCCCGGCGTGTGGCCCGGCGTGAGGTGGGCGGTGACGGCGATGGTGCCGATGTAAATGGTTTCGCGGTCGCGCACCACGTTCACCTTGCTTACCGGGTCGAGCCGGTAAACCTTCCTGGCATCGTATTGCGGATCGTCGGGGCCCACTACGCCATCGCGCAGCACCTTGGCGGATGCCGGGCTGGCCACCACCTTGGCGCCCGACATGCGCTGCAGGGCAGGGATGCCGCCCGCGTGGTCGAAGTGGGGATGGGAATTGACGATCAGCTTCACATCCTTGATGTCATAGCCCGCCTCCTTGATGCTGGCCGCAATCAGCGGCGCGGATTGCGGCAGCGCGCCGTCCAGCAGGATATGACCCTTGGGCCCCGTCAACAGGATGGCCGACAGCTCCTTCGTTCCCACATACCAGGCGTTGCCGAAAATGCGGAAGGGCTTCTGCGGCTGGTTCCATTCCTTGCACATGCCGCAGTCGATCGGGGCGGACAACTCATCGTCCGCCATCGCGGTGGTGGAAAACAGGGTTGCCAGCAGGGCGGCATGGGCGGTGCGCATCATCGTGGCCATGGTCGGAGGTGGAGATGCGACATTCTATCCCAGCCCGCCGCTGCTGCAGGGAAGTCAGAACTCCTCCCACTCCGATGCGGCCGGGGCGGGCAGGGGGGCCGCCCGGCGCGCGGGCGCCGCCGCTTGCGGGGCCGGTGCCACCGGCGGGTGGGCCGGCGCCATCGCTTGCTGGACCGGCGCCGCTTCCTCCAGACGGAATTCGCCGACCAGGGACAGCAGCAGGCGTCCCTGTTCGCGCAAGCGTTCGGATGCCGCTGCCGCCTCTTCCACCAGGGCGGCGTTTTGCTGCGTGACGCCATCCATCGACGTGATGGCCTGGTTCACCTGGCTGATGCCGCTCGCCTGTTCCACGCTGGCCGCGGCGATTTCGCTGATCATATCCGTGACCTGCTGCACCACGTCAACCACCTTGCCCATCGTATCGCCTGCCTCGCCGACCAGGTCCGAGCCGCGTGCCACATGGGATGCGGAGTTCGCAATCAGTACCTTGATCTCCCTGGCCGCCTGCGCGCTGCGCTGCGCGAGGTTGCGGACTTCGCTCGCCACCACGGCGAAGCCGCGGCCCTGCTCGCCGGCCCGGGCCGCTTCCACCGCAGCGTTCAGGGCCAGGATATTGGTCTGGAACGCAATGCCGTCAATCACGGCGATGATGTCGACTACCTTGTGCGACGAGGCGTCGATGGATTGCATGGTCTCCACCACATTGGCCACCAGCTGGCCGCTCCTGGTGGCCACCTCCGATGCGGACAGGGCCAGCTGCCTGGCCTGGCCGGCATTGTCGGCGTTCTGCCGCACCGTGCCGGTGAGCTGTTCGATCGAGGCCGCGGTCTGCTGCAGCGCAGTGGCCTGCTGTTCAGTGCGGGCCGACAGGTCGGCATTGCCTTGGCTGATTTCCTCGCCGGCGGCCGCCACCACGGCGGCGGTGCTGTCCACCCGCGCCAGCACCCGGTTGATCTTGGCCACGAAGCTGTTGAACGATGCGCTGATGACGGCAAGTTCATCGCCGCCGCGTACCGCCAGCCTGACGCGCAGGTCGGCGTTGCCGCTGGCCAGGTTTTCCATGGTAACAGCCAGCGCGCGCAGGGGCTGCATCAGGTGTATCAGCACCATGACCAGGATGACCGCGGCGCCCAGCGTACAGAGGGCCGCCACCACAACCGTATAGGAGATCAGCCGGTGCGCGGCGGCGAAGGCCACGGAAGAAGGGAAACTCAGCTTGATGGCCCAGGGCGCCGCCTCGCTGTGCACCCGTACCGGCTGCAGCAAGTGGATGAAGCCATCGGCGGAGCTGTATTCGTAGGCGCGGCCGGCGCGGACCGCGTCACGTCCGGCCGCCGGGATATCCGAGGCCGTCTTGCCGGTCCAGGCGGGAGCCGGGTGGCTGGCGTACACGCCGCCATTGGACACCAGGGCCAGCGATGCCCCCTCGACCTTGTTGATCTGTTCCAGCATGTCGCCCAGCTTGCCCAGCATGAAGTCGGCGCTGGCGACGCCGTAGAATTTGCCGCCGGCGACCACCGGCACCACCATGGAAGCCATGGCTACGGGTTTGCCGCTGACCGGGTAGGTATACGGTTCGGTCAGGGTAAGCCGGTGCGTCTGTTTGGGGCCTTCATACCAGGCGTTCTCCGCCGCGTTGGCGGCAAAGACGATGGGTTCGACTTCAATAGTGGCGCCGGCTTTGCGCACATAATAGGGCATGAAGCGCCCGCTGGCATCGTATAGCGGCGCCTTGCCGGCATAGGCGGCATCGCGCCCGTCCAGCGCATCCGGTTCGAGCGTGATGGTGGTGCCGATCATGCCGTCGTCGGCCTCCAGCAGCGCCCGGGCGGCGGCAGCCATCTGCCCGCGGCTCATCGGTTGTCCGGCCGCAATGGTGGCGCGCAGGGAGCCGGCCATGCTGTTGACTGCGTACAGGCTGGCGCCGAGGCGCGCACCCAGCATGGCGCCGGCTTCGCGCGCGGCGGTGCGGGCCTGCAGCATGGCAGCGCTTTCCGCGCTGGCCTTGCTTTCCCAGCCGATCACCAGTGCGGTAATGGCCAGGCTGACGACGACCAGGGATGTCGCCGTGACACACAGCTTGGTTCCGAACGACCAGGCCGATACCTTGAAGAGATTCATGGCGGCCTCAATAGGTTCGCGATACCGACAGCACGAAGGTGCCCGCGCCCGCATCGGTGGCCAGCGGCCGCCCGTCCGGTCCGCGCTGGGCGCTCACATAGTGGGCATAGGCGCCGCTGCTGCCCCATGCACGGGTCCATGCCAGGGCCGTGCTCCAGCCGCTGCCCAGCTTCCTGGCCAAGCCCAGCTTGGCGTCGCGCCAGTCCCAGACGGCGTTGCCGCGTCCTGCCAGCTGCCCGGAACCCGCATGCAGGTTGATTGTCCAGTCCTCGCCCGCTTCCAGGTTGGCGCCGGTGTCGATATAAACGCTGCCGCGCGCGTCCGCGATGCCGAAGAAGCGTGGGGTGTAGCTGAGGTTGACTTTGGCGTACAGCGCGCGCCAGTTGGCGCCGAGCGACAGCTCGCCATAGTCGAGGTTGGCGCCGCCCGGATAGCGGTAGTAGTACAGGGCCGCCGACAGGCTGCCCGTATCAAGCTGGCGGAGGTAGCCGCCATACAGGTCGATCTCGCCGTGCGCCTTCTCGGCGAAGCGCTTGTCGACGGTCGATGTCCAGATGCCCGCGAACCAGCCGGACGGGGCTGTCCAATCCAGCCCGCTTTGCAGAGCCGGACGCCCCCAGCTTTGCCGCACCCCGCGCGATACATACTCGCTGGCCAGCGTGACGTTGCTGCTCAGGGAGGGCTGGGCCGCCAGGGCTGCCGGGCTGCCGCCTGCGAGCAGCAGGCTGATGACGGCGCCGCACGCAGGCCACATCTGATGCTTCATACACGCTCCACTCAAAATGATTTGTCGGCTCGCCATGGCTGCCGGCCTGCAGCCGAGCGCATGGACGCGCCACCTTAATCGTTTTGAGGGTTTGTGTGCTGCCAAAGATGGCGGGATCCTGCCAACATGCCGATCCCGCCCGCCGCGGAACGGCGTGCCAAATTGGGCCACTGCGTGTATGCTGGCACAACCGTTGGTAACATTCCCGTGCGGAGACGCCAGATGCAATTCGAAGACTTCGACCTGTTCTCGTCCGATGCCGCAGCGCCGCCGCCTGCGCCCAGCGCACCGCCGATCGTACGGCTGCAATACCTGGTCGATAACACGCCGGCCGTCATTTACTGCACGGTGCCCAGCGGCGATTTCCGGATGACCTTCGTCAGCAATAACGTGACCCATATGCTGGGCTACACGCCGGAGGAAATGCTGGCCGATCCCAATTTCTGGTTCGACCATATCCACCCCGACGATGCACCGAACATTTTTTCCAGCCTGGCGCTGGTGTTTACCGAAGGGCAGCGCGTTTACGAGTATCGCTTCCGCAACAAGGACGGCAACTATCTGTGGATGCACGATTCGTTGCGCCTGATCCGCGACACGGCGGGGGCGCCGCTGGAGGTGATCGGCTCCCTGACCGATATCACGGCGCGCAAGACCATGGAGCAGGCCCTGCACCAGCGCGACAACGAACAGCAGTTGCTCATCAACAAGCTGAGCGAAGCGCATGAGCAGCTGCTGCAGTCCGAGAAAATGGCCTCCATCGGCCAGCTGGCGGCAGGCATCGCCCACGAGATCAATAATCCCGTGGCCTTCGTGAACTCGAATATGAATACGCTGCAGAAATATTCGGACACCCTGTTCGGCGTGATCGCACAATACGAGGCGGTGGCGGCGGAAGCCCCGGCCGTGGCCGCCAAGCTGGCGGCACTGCGGGTGCGCGCGGACGTGGACTTTCTCAGGGACGACCTGGGCGCCCTGGTCAAGGAGTCGATGGAAGGCCTGAAGCGGGTGCGCGATATCGTGCAGGCACTGAAGGACTTCTCCCATGTGGATGAGGCGGAATGGCAGGTATCGGACCTGCATCACGGCCTGGACAGCACACTGAATATCGTCAGCAATGAAATCAAGTACAAGGCACAGGTGGTGAAGGAATACGGCGTGCTGCCGGAAATCACCTGCCTGGCTTCCCAGCTGAACCAGGTGTTCATGAACCTGCTGATCAATGCGGGCCATGCGATCAGGGAGCAGGGCACGATACGCATCCGCACCGGGGCGGAAAACGGCTGGGTGTGGGTGGAGATTGCCGATACCGGCGTGGGCATTGCGCCGGAGCACCTGAACCGCATCTTCGAGCCCTTCTTCACCACCAAGCCGGTGGGCACGGGCACCGGGCTCGGCCTGTCGCTGTCTTACGGCATCGTCAACAAGCACGGCGGCCGCATTGATGTGGCCTCCGAGCTGGGCCGCGGCACGCGCTTTACGGTGCGCCTGCCCGTGAAGCCGGCCGAAGTGTCACAGAATCACTGAGCCGTCCGGCCCGCGCTTCACCTCGAACAAGCCGGGCTCTTCCGCGTCCTCGGCCGCGGCGCGGCGCGCGGCGTCCGCCAGCAGGGCCTGGCGGTAGTCCAGGGCCTGGCGGATGGCCTGGTCCAGCTCATCCTCCTGCCAGGGCTTGGGAATGAAGCGGAATACCTCGGCCTCGTTGATGGCGTGCAGGGCGGTGCCGAAATCGCGCGAGCCGCTGAGCATGATGCGCACGGTGCTCGGCGCCACGTCCTTCAGCGCCTTGAGCAGCTCGCTGCCGCTCAGCTTCGGCATCATGAAATCGCAGATCACCAGGTCGAAGTCCTGCACGCAGATGCGGTCCAGGGCGCGGAAGGGATCATCGAAGGCCTCGGTCACCAGTTCGCTGCCGAGCGGCCCCTGGCGCAGGGTGCGCTGCAGCGCCGCCAGCAGGTGCGGGTCGTCGTCGATGAGCATGATCCTGGCCATGGCGCTACTTATCCTTGCGAATCCAGATCGGCAGCCGTCCGCCGCTCTTGTTTTCAAAGTCCCGCACCTGGGCGATCATGCGCTCGTCCAGCACATGGTCGGCCGACAGCAGCATCAGGCCGTCCTTGCTGATCAGGTCGCGCGCCAGCACCATGCCCGGCACCAGTTCGCCGGACAAGGTGGCAAGCCCCTGGCCGCTGTCTTCCGGCCCGTCCACTATGGCGCGGAAGGCCTGCACCACATGCGGGTCATAGCGCTTGCCGCTGGCATCGATGACCAGGGACCTGGCCTCGTCCGGCCGCAGGTGGCGCTGCACGATGGCGCCGTCCTGCAGGTTGTAATAGTCTACCGCCAGCGCCAGGATGCGGGCGCCCATTGGGATCGCCAGGCCGCGCAGGCCGTCGGGGAAGCCGGTGCCGTCGAAGCGCTCCATCTGGGAGCGCAGGATGGCGCCTGTTTCGCGCAGCTCGCTCAGCGCCATCAGCAGCTGTTCGGCGCGGATCGTATGCTTGCGGTACTGGGCCAGCGCATCGCCCTGCAACTGGGTAAAAGGGGTGGCCAGCAGCTCGTCGCTGAAACCGATCTTGCCGATATCGTGCAGCAGGGCCGCCACGAACACGGCGCGGCTCTCGGCCGGATCGAGCTTCAGCTGCTGGGCCATCTGCCGCACCAGCTCGGCGATCTTGCGCGCATGGCCGGGAGCATTCCGGCTGCGCATTTCCATGATGTTGGAGAAGACCTTGATGGTGGTCAGGTAGTTCTGCTTCAGCTTTTCGTTGGCGGCGATGGCGGCATCGTGCTGGATGCGCAGTTCGCGGGTGCGTTCTTCCACCTTCGCTTCGAGGCTCTGGTTGAGCACCTTCAGCTCGGCATTCTGCCGCCGCGTAAGTTCTTCCAGCCGGCGCGTCTGCAGCACCAGTTCGCGCCGCTCGAAGGCCTGGCGCACGGTCAGCAGCATGTCGTTGTCGTCCCAGGGCTTGGCAATGTAGCGGTAGATCTCGCCGGTATTGATGGCGGCCTGGATCGACTGGATGTCGGCGTAGCCGGTGAGCAGGATGCGGATCACGTCCGGGCGCAGCTTGCAGACCTGTTCCAGCACCTTGGCGCCCGTCATTTCCGGCATGCGCATATCGGAAATGACCATGTCCACGGTTTCCTGTTCCAGCAGCGCGAGGCCGGCCGGGCCGCTCTCGGCAACCAGCACGCGGTAGCCGTCCGCGCGGAACAGGCGGCGCAGCGCGGCGAGGATGTTCGGCTCGTCGTCGATGCACAGCACGGTGCGTGTGGTATCGGTATCAGCCAAGGTCATTGCTCCATTCTTCTCCGGTAAGGGGCGCTTCAGCCGATCAGCGCGCGGCACAGGTCCTGGAAGGATTCGCGGGTCTGGTTCACCACCCGTTCGCTTTGCGCATCGGACAGATTCAGTTCGGCCAGCGCTTCCTGGCAGGCGGCCGCGCCGGCACCGGCATCGGGTTCCGCCAGCGCGTGGGCCAGCTGGTTCGCCACCCGCACCACGCGCGGAATACCCTGGGCGCTGAGCTCGGGCTCATGGTGGCTGCGTACCGCCACCTGGATGGCGGCGGGAAAATTCCACTGTGCGGCGAGGGCGCTGCCCGCTTCGCTGTGGTCGAAGCCGAAGCGTTCGCGTTCGGCCAGCCGCTGCGCTTCCGCATTGCCGATGCGGCCCAGTTCCGTGTATTGCTCCGGGAAGCCGGTGGCCAGCACCAGCGCGCCCAGGTCATGCAGCAGGCCGGCCATGAAGGCCAGTTCCGGATCCTGGCGCAGCACCCGCGCCAGGTTGCGGGCGGAGGCCGCCGTCAGGATGGAGTGGCGCCAGAAGGCGGGGATATCGACAGCGGCGCCGGCCGCGGACCAGCCGCTGGTGACGGCGCATGCCGTTACGACGTTGCGGATGCAGTACACGCCCAGCACCGTAATCGCCTGCTGGATGGTGGCCACCCGGTTCGCCATGCCGTAGAACGGCGAGTTTGCCAGCTGCAGCGTTTTGGCGGCCAAGGCCTGGTCCGAGGAAATGCGGCGCGCGAGGGCGGCAACGTCGGCATCATCCTGGTCGATGATGGCCAGCAGCTCGCTGGCGATCGAGGGCAGGGCCGGCAGGGACTTGATGTGCTGGATAAGTGAACCGTCTGCGTGGGGCATAGGCTGCTTTCAACGTATCAGTACGAGCACGTTACCACGGGATGCGGAAATATTGCCCATTGCATGGCTGGCAAGCTGATAGCGGACGCCCTTGATTTCCACCGCCGCCGGCCATACGCCTTTCGCATCGGGCGCCAGTTCCGGCGCCACCTCGGCCAGCATGGCGCCCAGCAGCTCGCCGCGGCCCTGGAACACCGATTCGGCCAGGGCATTGCTGAAGGCCACCATGCCCTGGTCGTCGACACCCAGCACCGGCAGCGGCACGTATTGCAACAGCTCGCGCGCAATGCGCAGGCTGGCCAGGTCGAGGGCAATCTGTTCCTCGCGGTCGCGCACCATGCGTTCCAGCTCGCGGTTGGCCACGGCCAGCTGCTCGTTCGCCACGCGCAGTTCGCGGTTCAGGCGTGCGTTATCGTCGGCAATCTCCTTAATGCGGAAGGCCTCCGCCACCTGGCCGCGCAACAGCTCGTCGTCCCAGGGCTTGGTCAGGAATTTGAAGATGGCGCCTTCGTTGACGGCGGCCGTCACCGACTGCAGTTCGGTATAGCCGGACAGCATGATGCGGATCGAATCCGGGTAGAGCACCTTGGCCTGGCGCAGGAAGTCCACACCCAGCATGCCCGGCATGCGCTGGTCCGAAATGATGACATCGGCCGGGGTGTTGGCCAGCTGCTCCAGGCCTGCCATGCCGCTGTTGGCGGTCAGCACCCGGTAGCCCGCCGGCCGGAACAGGCGCTGCAGCGCAGCAAGAATATTGGTCTCATCGTCGACCAGCAACAGCACGCGCTCGCGCGGCTGGTCCTGTGGGTTCAACATCCGGTCTCCCAGGAAGTGTTGGCTGGAGTTCTCTGTTCAGGCAATGATACATCTTACTGTCCCGGGCTTGTTGTTGTGGAGCGACACCAGGCGGGTGAGTCCGATATGAGGACGCCGCATATGCATCTGCGGCGGCTGCGCAAGCACTGCCGCTTTTGCAGCACTGCTGCGCCTGCGACAGCAGGCCGCAGGCCCTGCTGCAGCAAAAAAATCGCCGAAACGGCCCGATTCGTGTGGCACGGAAACTGCACTTGCCAAGGCAAAGCCATTCCATCACACCTATCGGGAGAAACTGAATGAAACGATTTGACTACCAGGCAGCGCAGCGAAAGAAAAAACTGGCGCTCGCCGTAACCCTCGCCCTTGGCGCCTGGCAGGTGCATGCCGCCGCGCCGGACGGCGACAGCGTTGCCGCCGTTGTGGCCAACACCGCAGCCGTCGCTGAAGCGGCTGATGTGGCGCTGCCGGTTGCCTCCGTAGTCATCATCGGTGGGCAGGCGCCGGCGCTGGCGAAGCGCCCCGTGGCCTCGGTGTACGGAACCGACACCAGCCTGCTCGATACGCCGCGCGCGGTGTCGCAGATATCCGCCGAACAGCTGGCGCGCGACGGCATCCGCACGGCGGACGACCTGGTGAAGTACGCGCCGGGCGTGACGCGCAATGGCGGCCAGAATGTGTCCGTGGCGCCGCTGATCCGCGGCCAGGCTTCCGAGCTGTATCAGGATGGCCAGCGTACCTATAATGTGCGCCACCCCTTCAACACGAATGCCTATGAAGGCGTGGACATCGTGGCCGGCCCGGCGCCGCAGGTGTTCGGCATTTCATCGCGCAGCGGCGGCTATGCGAACTACATCTCCAAGAAACCGGACTTCGAACGCCAGCGCGGCCAGGTCAGCGGCCAGTTCGGCACCTGGGTGCCGGGTGGCGGCAGCTACGGCAGCAACTCGCTGACCTTCGACCTGACCGGGCCGCTCAGCGACACGCTGGCCTACCGCGTCAGCCTCACGCCGCAGCGTGCGGACGACTATGCGGAAGGCGTGCGCAATAACTACAACGCCTTCTACGGCGCGCTGGCGTGGAAGCCGTCGAAAGACATCCGCATCGACTGGAACGTGAGCGTTGACGACTACTATGACTTCAACGTTACGCATGGCTGGAACCGCGTTAGCCAGAAGCTGATCGACGATGGCCTGTACTATGCCGGCCGCGCCACGCCCATCATCAGCGTGGGCACCGGCGCCGCCACGCGCTACTACTCGCCGGTGTTCGCTTCCGGCGCCTACAATTCCGCCGTCACCGGCTGGCAGCAGCGCACGCCGGTGGTCAATGCGCAAGGCGTTCGGCAGTTCGTCGCCGGGCCGCTGCTCAGCGCTGCACAGCTGCCGTCTTTCCTGAGCAACTCCGCCACACCCGGCACCGTGCGCGGCTGGGTTTACGATGCCACGCTGCCGGGCAATGGCCTGAAAGAGCTGTCCGATTCCGCCTATTCGCGCGAGGCCGACCAGAATACGGCAAAGCGCGACACCTCGCAGCTGCGTTTCGCATGGGACCTGTCGCCCGGCTGGTCGCTGGTGAACAGCACGCTGTACCAGCACTCGGACGACACCGGCAATTCCGTGGGCAGCTTCTTTACGCAGTTTGAGGACCGCATCTTCGAAAACCGCCTGGAACTGCGCGGCAAGGGCAGCTACACGCTGTTCGGCGTGCCGGTCAAACATGACAGCAATACCGGCGCCAGCTACCGGCGCGAGCGCTATGCGGTCAAGGCGGCCAACAACAGCTTCACCATCAATCCCTATGACCTGACCGCGCCGCTCGACCTGAAAACGCCGGGGACCTTCCTTGGCCTGGCCTCGCCGGGCGGTTCCGGTTCGTGGATCGGCACGCCCGGCGTGCCCCAGCTCTCCAGCTATTTCGGCTATCTGAGCCTGCCGGTGATGTATCCGGCCGGCGGCGATTTCTATGCGGAGCGCGGCGGGTCCGCTGCATCCGGCGGCGCCACCTACACCTCGGACGGCCGCTGGACCAACCTGAGCGTCTTCACGCAGCAGAACTTTCTGTTCGATGAAAAGTATGGCCTGAACGTGGGCCTGAGCGGCACGCGCGTGGATGCCTCGATCCACAACCCGGTGTTCGTCACCGCCGCGCAGGAAGTCAGCGACAGCCAGCGTTTCTACCTGCCCGCTGCGCAAGTGAGCCTGCTGTACAAGCCAACGCCGGACAGCACCCTGTATGTGACGCATGACCGCTCCTACGCTATCAACACCGGCGGTTTCGCCGACGTGCTGACCTGGGGCGCCAACAACAAGCTCAATCCCCTGAACTTCCGCAGCCTGAGCCGCCTGCTCGAGGTGGGCGCGAAAGCGGAGCTGGTTCCGGGCCGCCTGCAGGCCAGCATCGCGGGCTACCGCCAGAAGCGCGACGTGGCGCCGCTGACGGACGGCACCATCCCGAAACTGCAGGTGCACGGCGTGGATGCGTCGCTGCAGCTGCAGGCCAGCCGCGATGTGACGGCGGGCCTGAACTACTCGCTGATCAACGCCAAATACACTTATGTGGCCTTCCCGCCGGGCTTCTTCTCACCATGGGGCTTCGTGGCCGACAACGCCACGGTGTTCGCCGACGGGAATACCCTGAACCAGCGCGCCGCGCCGGGCGCCGCCGCGGCGCCGGGCATTCCGAAGCATTCGCTGAGCGGCTTCGTTGATGTGAAGTTCGGCCGCGGCTTCGGCAGCGAGCTGTCGGCCTGGTGGACCAGCAAATGGGCCACCAGCCTGGCGCAAAACGCCACTGTGCCCAGCGAACATAACTTCAACCTCACCCTGTACTACCGCCAGCCCAAATGGGATGTGGCACTGCGCATCGTGAACCTCACGGACGAGCGCAATTTCGTCAACGGCCTCACCGGCCCGACCACGGAATTCCTGCAGCCGGGCATTCCGCGCGCGCTGCAGGCCACGGCGGCCTTCCGCTTCTGAGCGTTGGCCGCGCAGCAGCGCGCTGTTGAAAAATCAGCAGCTGCGCGCTGCGCCCGCAGCAAAGCGGCCTGCCGCGGTCCCGCAGCGGCTGGCATGCCTCTTGCGAACATCAGCATGAACAGTTAAAGGAGTTGGACATGGGTGTAAAGATCTTGTGGTACCTCACGGCGCCGGATGGCGTGGTTCCCTGGGAAGCGGACGGCCGCTGGCAGACGGATTTCGGCCACTTGCAACAGCTGGCCAGCACGATCGACAAGCTGGGGTATTACGGCGCCTTGCTGGCGACCGGCGCCGATGAAGTCAATGTGCTGGCGGCCTCCGTGCTGTCGGTCACGCAGCGCATGAAATTCGTGGCCGCCGTGTATCCGGGCCTGATCGCGCCCGCCAAATTGGCGCAGATCGCCCAGACCATCAACCGCTTCTCCGGCAACCGGCTGGTGTACAACGCCGTCAACGGCAATGACAAGATGCTGCCGGCGCAGGGCATTCACCTGGCGCACGACGAGCGCTACGACTACAGCGTGGAATACTGGGACGCCTTCAAGCGCCTGTATGCGGGCAGTACTCAGGGCTATGACGGCAAGTACATCAAGATAGCGCCAAGGCCGGCGGACTTCGGCGGCGGCAGCCAGCGCGGCGCAACGCCGCCGCGCTACGCGCCTTTCCAGCTGTGGGGCGCCGGTTCATCCAGCGCCGGCGTGGCGCACTCGGTGCAAACGCTGGACGTGTACCTGAGCTTTGCGAACACGCCGCAGAAGCTTGGTGAGAAGTTCCGCCGCGTGGGCGCGGAAGCTGAAAAATTGGGCCGCAAGCTGGAATTCGGCACCCGCCTGCAGATTATTGTGCGCGAGACGGAAGAGGAAGCGTGGGACTACGCGGAATACCTCGTCAGCCGCACTTCGGTGGAATATGCGCGCCAGTCGATCGAGCGCCAGCTGCCGCCAGGCGAGAGCTTCGATACCTATGTGAGCCCGGACCCGCAGGTGAACCGCAACCTGGAACAGATCCGCGCAGGCCGCCTGCCGAAAGCGCGCGACTACGAGATCTACCCGAATATCTGGACCGGTCCGGCGCTGCACGGCTTCAATGTGCTGGGTCCTGCGCAGGGCACCACGCTGGTCGGCAGCGCCGAAAACGTGGCGGCGCGCATCCGCGAATTCCAGGAGCAGGGCGTGGGCACCTTCATCCTCTCCGGCTGGCCGCTGATCGAAGAAGCTTACCGCGTGGCCGACCTGCTGTTCCCGCTGCTGAACCTGGACCATGGCTTCGATGTGCCGCTGCTGTCGCCCGGGCGCCGCCCGGCCCAGGTCAGCAGCATTGCCGCCGCAGCCTGAAGGAGCGGCACATGAGGGAAACGACTTCACGCAGGGACTTTTTGCGCTACGGCGTGCTGCTAGGCGCGGGCGCCACGCTGGGCGGCGGCCTGCTGGCGGGCTGCAGCCGCGATACGCCGCCGGCGGCATCCGCCGCCGCGCCGGCGAACGAGACACCGCGCCAGGGCGGCCGCCTGCGCCTCGGCATCGTGGACGGCAGCCAGAGCGGCAATCTCGATGTGCACAAGCCGGTAGGCAGCGGCATCATCCGCGGCTTTGCGCTGTACAGCAAGCTGTGGGAATGGAACGAGCGCATGACGCCGGAGCTGGCGCTGGCCGAGGAGGTGAGCATCAATGGCAATGCCAGCGCATGGACCATCCGCCTGCGCAAGGGCCTCGAATTCCATCACGGGAAAACCATTACGGCGGACGACCTGATTTTCTCCGCCCGCCGCCTGTCCGATCCGCAGCTGGCGTCGCCCTATGCCTCGCTGGTGCAGCGCATTGACCGCGACAACATCGTGAAGCTGGATGAATACACCGTGCGCATTCCCATCCGGGACGGCCTGGGCTTTCTGCCGCTGCCGGACGGCTGGGTGAACTTCGGCGGCATCGTGCCCTCGGATTACCACCCGGTGACGAATCCGATCGGCGCGGGCCCGTACAAGCTGAAGGAATTCACGCCGGGCCAGCGTTCCCTGTTCACGCGCTTCAACAACTACTTCAAGCCCGGCAAGCCGTATGCCGACGAGCTGGAGATCATCGAGTTCAAGGACCAGACCTCGCGCGTGGCGGCGCTGCTCGCCGGCCAGATCGACACCGCCTATGCCATCACGCCCGAGCAGATCGTGCCGCTGCGGGCCAACGGCGGCGCCGCTGTGCAGATCAGCCACACGCACGGCTGGCAGGGCTTCGAGATGAACCTGGATGCGGAACCCTTCCGCGACGTGCGCGTGCGCCAGGCTTTCCGCTTGCTGGCCAACCGGCAGGAGCTGGTGGCGCGTGCGCTGGGCGGCCAGGGCAGGGTGGCGAACGACCTCTATTCGCCGCTGGACCCGACTTTCAACCATGGCATCGCGCAGCGCGCCTATGACCTGGACCAGGCGAAGTCCCTGCTGCGTTCCGCCGGCAAGACCGACCTGCGGCTGGAACTGGCCGCCGGCCCCGGCGGCAGCGCGGCGGCACAGGTGTTCGCCAACCAGGCCAAACTGGCCGGCGTCGATATCCGCGTCAAGCAGGTGGATGCCGCGACCTACAACGGTCCGCTGCGCGACAGCTGGACCATGAGCACCACGGCCCGCCTCGGCGGCGAGTTCCTGCACACCGCCACCAATACCGACAGCGCACTGGCCGCGACCAACAAGACGCATTTCAACGACGCCCGCTTCAACGCCCTGTTCGAACAGGCGCTGGGTGAAACGGATGTGGAGAAACGCAAGGTGCTGGTGCACGAAGCGCAGCAGATCCAGCACGACCGCGGAGGCCTGCTGATCTGGGGCTTTGCGGATACGGTGGACGGCATCGCGGCGCGCGTCGGCGGCGCCAGGCCGGAGCGCTCGCACTTCTCCACCTGGCGTTTCGATGAACTCTGGCTGAGGAGCTGAACATGGCGCTGGCATCGACGCTTACTTCCGCCTTCGGCGCACGCTTTCCTGCGCTGCAGGGCCTTGTCCCCTGGCTGCGCTGGCTGGCGAGGCGTCTGCTGGCCGGCGCGGGCGCCGTGGCCGCGATCAGCATTATCGTGTTCGGCGCCACGCAGGCTTTGCCTTCCGATCCCGCACGCATGGTGCTGGGACCTGAAGCGCCTGAATCCTCGGTGCTGACCCTGCAGCGGCAGCTGGGTCTCGACCGGCCGGTGGCGGAGCAGTACCTGCGCTGGGCGGCGCGGCTGGCGCAGGGCGATCTTGGCAGTTCGCTCGATTCGCATGTGCCGGTGCTTCAGCTGGTGCAGGCCCGTGCGGGCAATTCCGCCTCCCTGCTGGCAGGCGTGCTGGCCGTTGTGGTGCCGCTGGCCCTGGGCGCGGGCTGCTGGCTCGCCCTGCACCGCGACAGATGGATTGACCGCAAGGCCGTCAGCGCGCTGATTGTGCTGAAAGCGGTGCCGAACTTCGCGCTCGGCATCGGGCTGGTGATGCTGTTCTCGACCACCGTATTCCGGCTGCTGCCCGCGGTGTCCCTGCTGGAGCCGGGCCGGTCGCCGTGGAGCCAGCCTGCCTTCCTCATCCTGCCGCTGGCGACACTGGCGCTGGCCGGCCTGCCTTACCTGATCCGCCTGGTGCGGTCCGCCATGATCGAGGCGCTCGATTCGGAATACGTGCTGGCCGCACGGCTGCGCGGCGTGACCGAGCGCCGTGTGGTGTGGACCCACGCCTTGCCGAATGCGTTGATTCCTGCCGTCCAGGGGCTGGCGCTGACCCTGAGCGTGCTGCTGGGCGGCACACTGATCGTGGAGGTGGTGTTCACCTATCCGGGCCTGGGCAGCGCGCTGAATGCCGCCATCGAAATGCGCGATATCCCGGTGATCCAGGCCATCGTGCTGCTGGTGGCCGCGGGCGTGGTACTGATTAACCTGTGCGCTGACCTGCTGACCGTGCTGCTCACGCCTAAACTGCGCACCGCGCTGGGAGCGCAGCCATGAGCCGCCACTTCCTGCGCCAGCCGCAGGCCCGCGCCGGGCTTGTGCTGAGCGGCGTCGCGCTGCTGGCGGCGCTGGCCGGTCCCCTGTTCGCGCCGCATGGCGCGGCCGATTTCGTCGGCGCCGTCTATGGCGGTCCCGTACCGGGGGCACCGCTCGGCTACGACTACCTCGGGCGCGACGTGCTGTCGCGCCTCCTGCTGGGCGGCTGGTCTGTGGTGTGGATGGCCTTCAGTGCTGCCTTCCTTGCGCTGCTGGCCGGCACGGCGCTCGGTCTCGTGGCTGCCTATGCGGGCGGCCGGACTGACCGGGTTCTGAGCTGGAGCGCCGATGTGCTGCTGGCCTTCCCGAACCTGATCCTCGTGCTGCTGGTGGTGGCATTGCTGGGGCGCGAACCTTGGCTGATCGTGCTGACCGCATCGCTGGCCTTCGTGCCCGGCGTGCTGCGCCTGGTGCGCAGCCTGGCGCTGGGCGTGGCGGAACAGGAGTTCGTAGAAGCGGCCGAACTGCTCGGCTACCCCCGCTCGCATGTGCTGCTGCGCGAGATCCTGCCAAATGTGCTCACGCCGCTGCTGGTCCATTTCGGCAGCATGCTGTCGTGGGCGGTAACCATCCTTTCCGGCCTCAGCTTCCTCGGCTACGGCGTGGCGCCGCCCGCCGCCGACTGGGGACTCATGATCAACGAAAACCGCGCCGGCCTGCAGGCGCAGCCGCTGGCGGTACTGGCGCCGGTGCTGATGATTGCGCTGTTTGCACTGGGCGCCAACCTGCTGGCGGAAGCCGTCGCACGCAGCAAGGCGGGAACGGAGCTCGGATGAACGCACCGGCCAAACTTCCACAGCTGCTGGCCAGTCCCGCGCTGGCCGTCACGGACCTGCACGTTACGCTGGACAACGGCGCGGATATCGTCTCCGGCATCAGCTTCGAGCTGGAAGCGGGGCAGGTGCTTGGCCTGGTCGGCGAATCGGGCTCCGGCAAGACGACGCTGGCGACAGCCTTGCTGGGCCATGTGCGCAAGGGCGCGCGCATTGCCGGCGGCGCCGTCAATATCGCAGGCCACAACATCCTGGGCGCCGATGAGAAGACGCTGCGCGGCCTGCGCGGCAAGCTGGTGGCCCACGTGGCGCAGGATCCGGCCACTGCGCTGAATCCCTTGCACCGCCTTGGCCGCGTGCTCGGCGAAACCCTGGCGCAGCACGAGCCCGCGCTGGACGCAACGGCGCGCCGCCAGCGCATCGCGCAGGTGCTGAACGACGTCGGCCTGCCTGCCGACGAGGAGTTCCTGCGCCGTTTTCCGCACCAGCTTTCGGGCGGCCAGCAGCAGCGCCTTCTGCTTGCGCTGGCCTTCCTGCCGCGCCCCGCGCTGATCGTGCTGGATGAACCCACCACCGCGCTCGACGTTACGACGCAGGCGCGCATCCTCGACACCATCCGCCGCCTGTGCGAGAGCTATGGTGCGGCGGCGATCTACGTGTCGCACGACCTGGCCGTGGTCTACCAGCTGGCCAACCGCGTCATCGTGCTGTACGCGGGCCGCATGGTGGAGAGCGCACCGGTGGCCAGCCTGTTCACGCGGCCGGCGCATCCTTACACCAAGGGCCTGCTGGCCGCTATTCCGGATATCGGCAAGGCCTCCGCGCCACGCCCGATTCCGGGCCACGCGCCCGGTCCCGGGGCGCGTCCTGCAGGCTGCGCGTTTGCCGAACGCTGCGAGTGGCGTGCGGCCTCCTGCGGCGTGGAGCCGGCGCTGGCGGACATCGGTGCCGGCCACCGCGCCGCCTGCGGCCGGCCGGAAGCGCTGGCAAGCGGCGCATCCATCCGCTTCATCGACCTGCCGCCGGCGCCGCCGGCGCGTGCGCCGCTGCTGGAGGTGCGCAATGCGCGCGCCTGGTATGGCGAGCGTCAGGTGCTGTTCGATGCTGGCCTGTCCGTGGCGCCGGGCGAATGCCTTGCGCTGGTCGGCGAGTCCGGCTCGGGCAAGACCACATTCGCCCGGCTGCTGGCGGGGCTTGGAGCGCAGGGGCAGGCTGACATCCGCTACGGCAGCGCCTTGCTGGACCTGCAGGCGCGTGCGCGCAGCGCCGGGCAGCGCAGGGAAATCCAGTACATCTTCCAGAATCCCTACCGCGCGCTGAATCCGCGCCAGACCATCCGCGCCACGCTGCGCCATGTGCTGCGCCACGTGCTGCCGGAGGTACGCGACGGCGACCTGCGTATCGCGCAGGTACTGGCCAGGGTGGCCTTGCCTGAGCGCGTGCTGGACAGCTATCCCGCGGCCCTGTCCGGCGGCGAACGGCAGCGTGTCGCCATTGCGCGTGCCTTGCTGTGCGAACCGAAGTTGCTGATCTGCGACGAGGTGACGTCCGCGCTCGACGTCTCCGTGCAGGCCGCCATCATCGAACTGCTGCAGCAGCTGCAGGCCGGCGGCCTCGCCATCCTGTTTGTGACCCATAACCTTGGCGTGGTGCGCTCCATGGCCAGCCGTGTGCTGGTGCTGCGCCATGGCCGCGTGGTGGAGGAGGGCGGCACGGACCAGGTGCTGGAACAGCCGCAGCATTCCTATACCCGCGCGCTGGTCGGCGATTCGCCCAGCATCCGCGCTTTCCAACCTTATTGAGCAGGGACTTCTACATGAGCATCGACTTTTTCTCACGCCTTCCGCTGCACGGCGAAACCAAGCACCTTCCGGGCGACAGCCGCAACCGCGGCGACTGGCACGGATTCGGACCAGGCCAGACCACCGGCGCGCTGTCCGATATCACGCCGGGCGAAGGTTTCGGCTACATCGACTACCTGTCGCAGGTGGCGAAGGCGACGGAACTGAACGGCTTCGGCGGCGTGCTGATGGTGAATGGCGCGACCGGCGAAGAACCATGGACGGTGTGCTCGCTGCTGGCGCGCGAAACGCGCAAGCTGCGTTTCGTCACCGCCTTCCAGCCCTACCATTTCTCGCCTTACGCGGCAGTGCAGATGGCCGCCACCTACCAGCGTGCCAGCGGCAGCCGGCTGGTATGGAACATCATCAACGGCGGCTCCGAGGTGGTGCAGAAGCAGGTCGGCGACTTCGTGCCACACGACGACCGCTACCTGCGCGCCACCGAATTCATGGACGTGGTGCGCGGCTATTGGAACAATCCCGACTTCCACTACCATGGCAAGTACTACCAGGCCGAGGGCGGCGGGCTGAAAGGCCCGCTGGCGAAGGCCGAACTGCCGCTGATCTGCACCGCCGGCTCCTCCGAACCCGCGCGCGAGTTCGGCGCGAAGCACGCCGACTACTACCTGATGCGTGCCGAGCGGCCGCACGAAGTGGCCGAGCTGATTGCCGATGTACGGCGGCGCGCCCGCGCCTACGGCCGTGAGGATGCGATCCGCTTCGGCCTCTCCATCGACGTGATCGCGCGCGAAACGGATGAGGAAGCGCGCGCCGAGGCCAGGCGCTTCTTCGATGAGGCCGAAGCGCGCGGCGCCACCAAAGCCGCCGCGGCGCATGCCGGCCTGCGTTCGGCCCGCAAGCTGGGCTACGAAACGGAATTTCGCCGCGAGGAGGCCGCGCAGCGCCAGTATGATGAATTCTTCATCCATCCCAATGTGTGGGCAGGTTTCGGCTATATCGGCATTCCGCCCGGCTGCGCGCTGGTGGGCAGCTACACCGACGTCGTGGCGCGCATACGCGAATACCACGCCATCGGCATCGACCTGTTCTTCCTGGCCGGCTACCCGCACCTGGAGGAGGCTTACCGCATCGGCGAACATATCCTGCCGCACTTCCGCGCCGAGCGCGCCGCGGCATCCCGCCCGGAGGCGGGAACCGCATTGCCGCTGGCGGCGAACGGCTAAGCTGCCCTCGCAGTCTGCTCGCGGCGCCGTACTTCTTCCCGTACGGCGCCGATGATGTAGCGCCCGTAGTCGATCGCGTCGTGCAGCGGATCGTAGCCGCGGCTGAGGAAAGTGGTCACGCCGATGTCGTGGTAGGCCAGCAGCGATTCAATGATGGTCTCCGGCGTGCCGACCAGGGAAGTGGAGTCGGTGCCGCCGCCGATGGCGGCCGAGGTTCCGAGGAACAGGGCCTTGTCGAACACTTCGCCTTTCGCCGCCAGGGCCAACTGGCGCTGGCCGCCGCCGCTCTGGCCACGGTCGCCGCCGGGAACGTTGCGCGAGTTGCGCTCCAGTTCGGCCGTGATGGCGCGCGCGCGTTCCCATGCGATTTCCTCCGTTGGACCGATGATCAGGCGCACCGACAGGCTGACGCGCGGCGCCGCCTTGCCTTCAGCCGCCGCAATGGCGCGCAGCTTGTTGATGCGCTCAGCGGTATCGGCCAGCGGCTCGGCCCATAGCGCATACAGGTCCGTATGCCGCACCGCGACGTGGTAGGCGGCATCCGAGGAGCCGCCCAGCGATACCGGGATGTGCGGCTGCTGCAGCGGCTTCACGGGCGAGAAGGCGTTACGCACGCTGAAGTATTTGCCCTCGAAGTCGAAGGGTTTGTCCTCGGTCCAGGTGCGGCGCACGATCTGCAGGTATTCGTCGGCGCGCGCATAGCGCTCCGCCTTGTCCACCAGCGTCTCACTGTATTCCGGTTCGGGCGCATGGCCCGTGATGGTGTGCAGGCGGATGCGGCCGCCCGTGGTCTGGTCCAGCGTGGCGAAGGCGCGCGCGGCCAGCACCGGCGGTGTCACGCCGGGACGGTGGGCGATCATGAAGCCCAGCCGTTCGGTATGCGCGGCGGCATAGGCCGCGAGCGTGGCCGGGTCGCCGCCGCCGCTGGCGATCAGCACGCGGTCGAAGCCCGCATGTTCATGGGCGCGGGCGAGGTCGCGCAGGTATTGCAGGTCGATCGGCGTGCGATACGCCTGGCGCGGCGCTAACTGGTTGCGCGGGAAAAGCCCGCCGACAAATTCAACTGGCATGGTAATGCTCCTTGGTTATGGTCCAGCGCGCCGCGTGCGGCGCACTGTGAGGGGAATGGGGCTTGCGGGCGGCCTGCAGCACGGCGTTCAGCGGTGCGGGATCGATCCACTGGTTCACATCGAAGTCATGGCTGATATAGCGCCAGGTCAGCAGGAAGTTCTTCTGGATTTCGAGGCCCGCCACACAGGAGGGGCTGAGGCTAGGCATCAGGCTGCGGTGCAGGCGCGGGCCATGCGTGCCGGCGATCTGTTCCGCCGTATAGCCGGGATTCTCATGCGCCAGCAGCGCGCTGACTTCCTGCGGGTGGCTGTTGGCCCAGCGTGCCGTGCGCACCAGCACCGACAGGTAGCGCTGTACGATTTCGGGGTGCCGTTCAAGGAAGGCGCGGTCCACCGTGATGGGCCGCGGCGTGCCGTTGTTCACCCGTAGCAGGGGAGCGCTCTGGCGGTTCAGGTCTGCGATTTCGCGGAACGCCGGATCCTGCGAAGCGGCATAGCCCGGCGTGCCGCGCAGGAAGACCGCGTCCACATAGCCGGAGCGTAGCGCATCCAGCTCCACCTCCTGGCCGGAGGTGCGCTGCGGGTATTCGAAATCCGGCGACTGGATATGGGTCCAGCGCGCGACCGTCGGGTCCAGGCCTGCCAGCGTCAGCGCCGTAGCAAAGCCGCGCTGGGCGCTGGCGCGCTGCAGGTCGATCATGGCGCGGCGCCGCAGCGGCAGCCCGAGGCGCTTGCCCTGCAGGTCGCCCAGGTGGCGGATCTTGCTGTCGGCCCGCACCAGGATGCCCTGGTATTCATCGACCCAGGTAATGGCCACCACAACGGCGCTCTGGCCCTCGGAACGGGCCCAGATGGCCGGCACATTGCCGCCTTCGCGCAGCAGGCCGCTCTGGCCGTGGTGGTAGTGCGCCAGGCGGATGTCGCGGCTGTCCGCGTCGCTGAGTGCGCGCAGCACGGTGCCGCCCTGCGCGAATTCGTCCTGCAGCCAGCCTTTGTGCGCCGCGAGGGCGGAGGCGGTGGCGCCGCCGCGGTGGCTGTACCACAGTTCGACGGGATGGTCTGCGCGGGAATTGAATGGTGGGGTCATGTCTCTGCCGGTGAGTTAGGGATACACAGGGAGAGCAAGCTCCGGGCCAGCGCAAAAACCGGCTCCGGCACGCTGCCGCTGCTGCGAAATGCGCAGTCTGGCGGGGGGGCTTGCTGCGTATTGCGCAGTGCCGGCATCCGCAGCGATGGCACGAAACATGCAACGGCAGGGGATCGACCTACAGGAGCCCACCATGAGCAATACCGCCCGCATCCTCGCTTTCGCAGGCAGCACCCGCCGCGATTCCAGCAACAAGAAACTGGCGCGCGCCGCCGCCCATGCCGCCGTGGCGGCGCACAGCAGCGTCACCTGGATCGACCTGCGCGACTATCCGCTGCCCCTGTTCGACGCCGACATCGAGGCTCAGGGCCTGCCAGACACCCTGCTGCGGCTGCGCGCCCTGGTGGCGGACCACGACGCACTGATCCTGGCGTCGCCGGAATACAACGGTTTCTTCCCGCCGGTGCTGAAGAACGCGCTGGACTGGCTGTCGCGTCCCGCGCTGGGGCAGGAACGCCATGCTGTATTCAAGGGCTTGCCGGTGCTGCTGCTGTCTGCCGTCGGCGGCAGCAACGGCGGGCTGGCCGGGCTGCAGCAGCTGCGCCAGCAACTGGTCTACCTGAAAGCACGGCCGCATGACCGCCAGTTCCTGCTGCCGCAGGCAGCAGGCGCGTTCGACGCGCATGGGCGGCTCAGCGAAGCCGCACGCAGCGCCGAGCTGGCGGACACCGTTGCACACTTCGCCGGATCGCTGCAGCTGCGCGCGCCCGGCGCAGCTTATGCGTAATCCGGATATGCATGCGTGGCAGTATTCGTTCACGCCGCAGCGCAGCAAGGCTATAGTCGAAGCATGAACCTGACTGCACAACACTTCCCATCCGAGCTGGCCCGCAGTGCGCATCTCGCCAGAGGTGGCGACGCGGAATCCGAACCGCTGGTTGCCTTCAGCGATGCGCCGAAAACCAGTTTGCTGGTGCGTGCCACGGCCTTTGTCTTTGCCGACCCGCGTTCGCGCCAGCTGCACGAGCTGATCGAACGCGTGGCGCCGAGCGAGGCCACCGTGCTGATTACCGGCGAAACCGGCACCGGCAAGGAGCTGATTGCGCGCCACGTGCACGCCCTCAGCAGCCGGAGCAAGGGCAAGTTCGTTGCGATTAACTGCGGCGCCTTCTCCGAGACGCTGATCGAGAGCGAGCTGTTTGGTTATGAGCGGGGCGCCTTTACCGGTGCCGCGCAGGCCAAGGCAGGCTGGTTCGAGACGGCGAATGGCGGCACGCTCTTTCTCGATGAAATCGGCGACCTGCCGATGCCGATGCAGGTGAAGCTGCTGCGCGTGCTGCAGGAAAGGGAAGTGGTGCGCCTCGGCGCGCGCCGTGCGGTGCCGATTGATGTGCGCCTGATGGCTGCGACCAACGTGGACCTGGCGGAAGCTGTGCGGGCAGGGCGCTTTCGCGAGGACCTGTACTACCGGCTGCAGGTGATTTCGCTGCCGCTGCTGCCCCTGCGCGAAAGGCCGGGCGACGTGATGCCGCTGACGCGCCATTTCCTGCACACCTACGCGGAGCGCCTGCACCTTGGCGATATCGAACTGGCGCCGGAAGCGGAGCACGCGCTGCGCCAGTATCCGTGGCCGGGCAATATCCGTGAACTCGAAAACGTAATACATCGTGCGCTGCTTGTATGCCGCAATGGACGGGTGGCGGCGCATGACCTCAGCCTGTCGCCGCTGATGTCCGCCGCGCCGCGCGCCGTGGCGCCGGAAGCGCCTTATGCGGGCTTCGTTCCCGCGCCATCCGCGCCGCCTGCGGCGCCGGAGCCGCTGCCCTCGCTGCGCGAGTCGGACCGCTTCCACGCGGCCTGGCAGGCTTTGCTCGATTCCGGCGAACAGATCACCTTCGAGGCGCTGCAGCTGCAGCTTGTGCTCACGGCATGGGAAAGCAGCGACAGGAACCAGCTGCGCACCGCGCGCTACCTGAATATCAGCCGCAATGTGCTGCGCACCTATCTCAAGAAAGCCGGCGTCCTGAACTGACGCCGGCTTTTTCCTTTCAGGCCGCCGCGCGTGCGTTCTCGCGCAGCAGGTCATGGGCTGCCTTCAGCGGGCGGTGATCGGCCCAGGCCCTCACATCGACGTCGCGGTCCAGGAAGCCGTGCGCCAGCTGGAAGTTCTTCTGGCGCTCGAAGAGGCTGAGGCGTTCTTCCGACAGGTCCGGCGCCAGCGTAGTATGGAAACCGTCGCGGTAAGCGGCAGCCACCGCCTCGTCACCCGCACGGGTTTCGCCTTTCAGGATATTCAGCACTTCTTCCTTGTGCGTTTTTGCCCAGTCGGCCGCACGCAGCGTCTGCGCCAGGAAGCGCACCACCAGGTCGAAGTGATGATCCAGGAAGTGCTGGTGAACTGTGATCGGGCGCGGCGTGCCGTTGTTGACGCGGAAGCGGCGGTCCGGCAGCTGGTCCAGGTCGATGCCCACCACAACGCCTGCGGCGCGCGCCGCATCGGCGGCTGCGGCGCCCTTTACGTACACCGCATCCACCTCGCCGCGCACCAGCGCTTCAATGCCGTGCCAAAGGCTGGCGCCTGGAGCCGAACCGGCAGGGGAGGCCTCGGCATCACCGATTTCCACCAGCGACACATCATCCAGCGACAGCCCCGCGGAAGCGAGCACGCCATGGTAGCCAGCGAGGCTCATGCCGCGCGCGATGCTGCGTCCGCGCTTGTTCTCTTCGATGTCGATGCGGCGGAACACCGGCAGCGCAAGGCGCTTGCCGCGCAGGTCGGCCGGGCGCTTGATGCCGGAGTTGGGGCGGACAAGGATGGACTGCCACTCGTCGATCCAGGTCAGGCCGACCAGGCGCGTATCGGCGCCCTGGGCGCGGGCGGGAAGGGCGAACAGGTTGCCGCCCTCGCGTATCAGCTCCTGCAGCTCGTGGTCGTAATGATGGCGGGCCAGTTCGCCTCCGACTTCCTGCAGCGTTTGCAGTTTGATGCTGTCGCGGGCGAATTCCTCGTCCAGCCAGCCCAGTTTATACGCCAGGCCGGTGGCGGTGGGGACAGGGCAGCGGGTGAACCAGATAGTGTCGATGCTCATGGATGTGCTCTCGGTTGATTGGATAGGCCGGAAATGCCGGGCTGCCCTTCTCCTTGCAGGAAACGTACCTGCTGCAATGCTGGCTTTCGGCCAGCTCGCGGCACGCGTGCTGCTGTTGCGCCAGCATGCGCTGCCCGCTTCCAAGCAGGAAGGCCGGCGCGCATGTGCGCCGGATGCTGGCACGTGTCTTGCGAACCATACGTACGAAGCCGCGCTATCCGGTGCGGCCATTTTCGAATGGAGAATGACATGGCGGAAGCAGAAGCAGCACAAACCATACAACTGAGCGAAGCCACGCTGGCTTTTGCGGAACAGGTGCGCAAGGATGCGCAGCATGCCTTTACGGTACTCCGCGAAACGGGCAGCCTGACGGCCTTCGGCACGGTAGGCTTCGTGGAGCGCGTGCCCGGTGAGGACAAGGTGGTGGTGGTGAATGATCCGGGCCCGTTCCGCAAGGGCGAGGCGCTGGTGGCCACCGTGGTAGGCCTGGACGGCACGGTCTACCAGGGCAACCCGGCCGGCGGCGCGCGTTACCTTAAACTGTTCCGCGAACATGCGGACATCACCTCGATTTCGCATGTTCATTCGCCTTCGCTGGGCGCCTGGGCGCAGACCCACCGCACGCTGCCTATCCGCTACGTGCCCGTGCAGCGATTCCAGCTGGTGCGCGAGATCCCTATCTATATCGACCGCCGCCAGCCGGAGGTGGATTTTATCCTCGGCCAGATCAAGCTGAATACGCACAACACGGCCATCCTGGAAGCGAACGGCGGCGCCACCGTGTGGGGCAAGAAAGGCCTGCTCAAGCTGGCGGAGTTCATCCAGATCCTGGAAGAGGGCGCGAAGATCCAGATCACGGCCGAGGCCATCGGCGGTTCGCGCGACTTCGGTCCCGGCGTGCTGCTCCAGCAATGGAAGATGAGCAACCTGGTGGAAACCGCGCGCTCGCTGTCCCTGCTGCCGGCCAGCGACCTGTAAGTGGCGCGCGATATTGCCGGCGCTGCGGCGGCGCAGGAACTCGCGGCGCCGCACGATAGGGAGGTGCGCCGCTTCCTGATGGGCTTTATCGGCCTGACGCTGCTGTCCGGTCTGACCATCGGCATGAACAAGGTGCTGGCCACCTTGCTTGGGCTGCATCTCCATGTCAGCAACCTGCAACTGGCCATTATCAGCAGCGCGGAGACCATTGCGATGGCGCTCGGCACCCTGCCTGCGGGACGGCTGCTGGCGCGTGGGGATCCTCGCTACTGGTATGGCGGCGTAAGCCTCACGCTGGCCGCGCTGTTCTGCATCCTGCCGCTGCTGCCGGGCTGGCACTGGGTGGCGCTGGCGATGTTCCTCGCGGGCCTGTGCATCTCGCTGCGCATCGTGGCCATGAGCACCGTGTTCCTGCAAAGGCTGCCGCAGCTGGGGCAGGGCAAGGCCGGCTGGTACAAGGGCACGCTGACGCTGGGCATCCAGTTCCTGGGCCCCCTCACGGGCAACTACCTGATCGCCCATCTGGGCCTGCAGGCGGGCTTCCTTGTTTCGGCGGCGGCATTCGCCACGCTGGCGGTGCTGGGCTGGCAGGTGCTGCCAGCGCAAACGGCACAAAGAAAGAACGATGGCGCGCCTGCGCTGCCCTGGCGTGCACTGCTGCGCATACCAGCGGTGCGCATCACCTATTGCTTCGAAATCCTGGCCAGTTTCACCGCTTCCAGCGTCGGCGTGTTCTCGCTGCTGCTGGCGATCCGCGAACTGCACTGGCCGCGCGACCATGCGGTATGGCTGATGGCCGTGCAGGGCCTGAGCTTTGTTGCCGTCCTTCTGGGACTGGGCGGTGCGGTCCTGCGCAGCGTTCATCGCCGCCGCATTTACGGCGCGGCGCACCTGGGCATCATGCTGGCCCTGCTGCTGCTTGGACTGCTGCCTTTTGCACCTGCCTACCTGCTGGCCGCTGGGTTGCTGGGCGCCGGGCTGGGCGTCAATAACCTCGTCAACACTGACCGCATTGCCCGCGCGGCGGTCGACAAGGCGCGCGTGTCCTCGCACCTCACGCTGTTCGCCATGGCGGGGGGCAGTATCGGCGCACTCGTTGCTGGCCGCCTGGCTGACGGCATCGGCCTGCGCAATGTCTTCCTGCTGTGGCTCTGCCCCTGGGCGGCGGCATGGCTGCTGTTCCATCTCAAACCATCAAAGGAGTAAATCATGAGCAAGCATCTCGACACCCTGTGGTACACCCGCTGCCCGGTTCCCACGGGCCTGGGCATCGCCCTGCAGCAGGGCTGGCTGGAGCAGGCCTTCAGAGCGCAATCGACCGGCGTGAAATCGCTGCGCGAATCGGACGACCAGGCCGTACGCGAATCGCACTTCGACCACACCCTGCAGAATTCGGTACGCCACGGCGGCAATATCCCTGCCATCTGGGCACGTGCGGCGGGCCGCGAAACCCGCGTGATCGGCCTGTCGTGGGCGGATGAAACGCAGCGCATCCTCACCTTGCCCGGCAGCGGCATCCGTACCGTGCGCGACCTGAAAGGCCGCCGTTTCGGCCTGCCGAAATGGGTGAAGGCGCAAATCGATTTCGCCCGTGCGCAGGCCATCCGCGGCCTGGAAAACGCGCTGCGGCTGGAGGGCCTTGAGGTCAGCGATGTGGAGCTGGTGGACTTCGTCATCGAAAACGGCCAGAGCGAAGCGCCTGCGGAGCGGGTTGCCGGCACCAATGTCTTTGGCGGCAATCGCCGTGGCGGACAGGCGGCGGAGCTGGTGGGCCTGCTGCGCGGCGAGGTGGACGCCATCTTCCTCAAGGGCGCGAGCGCTGCCCATCTGGCGCAGCTGTTCGGCCTGCACACGGTGATCGATACCGGTATCCATCCTGAACCGCTGGTGCGCGCCAACAACGGCACGCCGCGCACGCTCACCGTCGACGCTCATCTGATCGATAACCACTTCGAAGCGGCGGTTGAAATCGTCAGCCAGGTGCTGAAGGCCGAGGCATGGGCGCACGTGAACCCTGATGATACGCGGCGCTTCCTGGCGCGTGAATCGAACAGCAGCGAATACTGGGTGAATGCAGCCTATGGCGGGGATGCGCACCTGCGCCTGAATACCTCGCTGAGCGAAGCGAATATCGCAGGCCTGCAGGACTTCAGCGACTTCCTGCTGCGCTGGAAGTTCCTGCCTGCGGCGGTGGACGTGCGCGCCTGGGTGGACGCGCGGCCATTCGAGGCAGCGCTCGCGCGCCAGCCGAAGGCGGCCTGAGTCCTCTCAGAAGGCAGCCGCCAGGGTCTGCAGGCTGGCGCGTACCGTGTCGGCAGGCACCTGGCTGTAGCCCAGCACCAGGCCGTTCCAGTGCTGGCTGCGCAGGCCGGAAACGTGCGTGCTCAGGGCCGCGGCGGAAATTCCGCGCGCCAGGGCCCGGGCGCTGATCTCCGCGTCGTTCCATGAGGGATCGGTGAATTGCAGCGCGAGGTGCATGCCGGTACTGGCGCCATGCACCGTGCAAAGGTCCCCCAGCTCGCGTTCGATGGCCTCCAGCAGCGCATCGCGCCGTTCGCGGTAGAGGTGGCGCATGCGGCGCAGGTGCATCATGAAATGGCCCTCACGGATGAAGACGGCCAGCGCCTCCTGTTCCGCCACGCGGCCATGATGCGGCATGCGCGCCAGCGTTGCGCGCAAGGGCGCCGCCAGGTTTGCGGGCACCACCATGAAGGCGGTGCGCATGCCGGGGAACATGCTCTTGCTGAAGGTGCCGAGATAGATCACCGGTGCGTCCGGCTCCAGCCCCTGCATCGCCGGTAGCGGCGGGCCGTCATGCCGGAACTCCGAGTCGTAGTCGTCCTCGATGATCAGGGCGCCCGCCTCGCGCGCCCGCGCCAGCAGCGCAATGCGGCGCGGAAGGCCCAGCACGCCGCCGCAGGGATACTGGTGCGAAGGGCTCGTGTAAATCAGGCGCGGCGGCGCGCGCTTCCAGTCCCTCACAGTGGGAGCAAGGCCTTCTTCATCCACCGCAATGCCCACCGTGCGCAGCTGGGCGGCGCGGAATGCGGCCAGCGCGCCCGAGTAGCCGGGGTTTTCGATCCACGCGGTCTGCCCGGCATCGGCCAGGGCGCGGGCGCACAGCTCAAGGCTGGCTTGCGTGCTGGTGGTGACGATGACCTGCCCGGCATCGCAGCGCAGGCCGCGCGAGGCGCACAGGTATTCCGCCAGCGCGTGGCGCAAGGCCGGCTGGCCTGCCGCATCGGCATAATCCAGCTGGGCGGGCACGATGTGACGCCAGGCGCGGTCGATCAGGCGGCGCCACAGCTGGAGCGGAAATTCATCCAGGGCGGGAACGCCGGGCGCAAAGGCGGTGGCCAGCACCCCGGCCGGTGGCAGGCTGCGCAGCGCAGCGGTGCGGCGCGATAGCGCAGCCTGTGCGGCCGGCGCGGCATCCGGCTTGCCGCCCGGTGCGCCAAGGCGGGCCACCACACTGCCGCGCCGCGTCGCTTCCATCAGGCCTTCCGCCGAGAGCTGGTCGTAGGCATACAGCACCGTATTGCGCGCAGCGCCCAGTTCGGCCGCGAGTTCGCGGCTGGACAGCAGCCGGGTACCGGCACCGAGCCGCCCGCTGAGGATCGCATTGCGCAGGCAGGCATGGATCACGCGCTGGCGCGGCCAGCCCGAGACCTCCTGCTGGCGTTCGAAGTCGCCGAGAAGGATGGCGTAGTCCATGGCTTGTAGTCCTATCACTTTGTGTACTTGTGGTACTTCCTATGGTACCACCGTGCTTCTATAGTGGGCGGACTTTGAAGGAGGGTCTCTATGCATTTCAGGAAATGGCTTCCCATGATGGCGCTGGCCGCCTCGGCGGGCGGCGCGGCGGCTGCGGACTGCTGCAATGTGATTGAACTGCGCCAGTACATCAACTATCCCGGCACCCGGGAAGCGCTGGCCAGCCTGTTTGAGGAGCGCTTCGTCGAGTCGCAGGAAGCTGTGGGCATCCGGGTGCTGGCCACCTTCCGCGATATCAATGATCCGGACCGCTTTACCTGGGTACGGGGTTTCCCGGGCATGGAAGCGCGCAAGAAGGCGCTGACGGATTTTTATTTCGGTCCGCTGTGGCAGGCGAACCGCAGCGCCGCCAATGCCACGTTGTACGACAACGACAATGTGCTGCTGCTGCGCCCGGCGTCGCCAGGCAGCGGCTTTGCATACGACCCGGCGCGCCGTGCGGCCTATGGCGCCGCGCCGCCGGGCAGCTTTGTGGCGGCGAACATCTACCATTTCGGCCAGGAGGTGCCGCCGCAATTCGTTGAGCATTTCAACCGCGAGCTGATGCCGCTGTTCGAAAGACACGGCGCCCGCATCGTGGCGCGGCTGGTCTCCGAAAAGAGCCGCAATACCTTCGAACAGCTGCCGGTGCGCGAGGATGCCAACGTATTCGTCTGGTTCGCCCGCTTCGACGACCGCGCCGCTTATGAGCGCTTCCAGCAGTCGCTGGGACAGGACCTGCGCTGGCGCGGCGAGCTGTTCGCCGCGCTGTACAAGTCCCTGGCGCGTCCACCCGAAGTGCTGATGCTGGCGCCTACCGGCCGCTCGCTGCTGAAGTAGGCCTCAGGCAGTCAGCAGCTTCAGGCAGCCCACGCCCGCCATCAGCAGTGCCACGCCCGCCAGGCGCACCGCATGCACCGGCTGGCGTGGCAGCCGCAGCATGCCGTAGTGGTCCACGGCGATGGAACAGAGCTGCTGTCCCGCGATGGTGAGCCCGACTGCCGCCGCCGCGCCCAGGCGGGGCAGGGCGGTGAACACCGTGGTCACGTAGAAGGCGCCAGACAGGGCGCCCATCCATCCCCACCACGGCATGCCAGCCAGCCCGGCGCCATTCTGCCGCTTGAGCCTTCCTGTGGCGAACAGCACGGCCAGTACCGCGAGCATGGCCAGCGTCGCAACGGCGAAGCTGATTGCGCCCACGGTCAATGGTGCACCCAGCCCGCGCAGCAGCAGGGCATTCACGGCGCCCTGCACCGGCAGCACGGCGCCGGCCAGCACCGCGAGCGCCAGCCATTGCATGCCAGTCCGCGCCGGTGAGGCGCTGCCCGGTTTCGCCTGCCCGCGCACGATCATCGCCGCGCCGGCAAGCACGGTCACGGTGCCGGCCAGCGTGATGCCTGACAGCCCGCGCGCGCTGCCTGCGTCGAGTGTCACGGAAGCCAGCATCTGGCCCGCAATGAAGAGGCCTATCGTCTTCACGGCGCCGAGCCGTGGAAACAGCGCGATACCGGCCATCACATAAAACGCGCTCGCCACGCCTGCCGATGCGTGCCACCAGGGCAGCGACGGCAGCCGCGCAATGGCTGGCAACTGCCCCATCGCAGCGGCTGCGGCCAGCAGCAGGACCGTGGCGGCAAACAGCTGCATGGTGGTGGCGAGGAAGGGACTGCCAACCGCCTTGCTCAGCTGCGCATTGGCGGCAGCCTGCAAAGGCAGCATGGCGCCTGCCGCGAGCGTGAGGATTACAAGTACGGGTTCCATAGTCATGTTCCTATCCACATGGTCTTGCAGGTTTCGAGTCAATAACAGGGCCAATGTAGTTTGTGCTTTAATGTTCATCAATTCTCAAAACATGCGGAAGGGTTGAGCATTAATGCACAAGTCGAACTGGGAAGACCTGCGCTATTTCCTGGCCGTTGCGGAAACCGGGTCGCTGTCCGCTGCCGCCAAGCGGCTCGGCCTCACGCATTCCACCGTGATGCGCCGCATGGAGGCGCTGGAGAAGCGCCTTGAAGTGCGCCTGTTCGAGCGCTTTCAGACAGGCTATGTGCTGACGGCGGCGGGCCTGCGGCTACAGGAGCAGCTTGCGCCGCTGGCCCTGCAGCTGTCCGCGGCGGAACGCCAGCTGGGAGGGCAGGATGCGGCGCTCAGCGGCCAGGTAACGCTGACCACCACCGACACGCTGCTGCATGGCGTGCTGGCTCCGCTGCTGGCCGCCTTCCGCGAGGAGTATCCCGGCATCAGCCTGCAGGTAACAGTCAACAACCACTTCCTGAACCTGACGCGGCGCGAAGCCGATATTGCGGTCCGCCCCTCCAACAAGCCGCCGGACGACCTGGTCGGCACGCAGGTAGGCGTGCTGCGCACGGCGCCGTATGCAACGGCCGGCTGGCTGGCGCGGCAAACCGCGGTATCGATCCAGGAACTGGACTGGGTGGCGCCGGACGAAGCGCTGCGGCACCTGGAGCAGGCGCGCTGGGTGGACGCGCATATTCCGCCGGAACGGGTGGCCTGCCGCCTCGACAGCCTGCACGCAATGGTGGAAGCCGTGGCGGCGGGCATGGGCGTCGGCATGCTGCTTTGCCTGCTGGGCGACGCGCGCGCCGGGCTGGTGCGGCTGGCGGAGCCTTTGCCCGCGCTTGACACACGGGTGTGGGTGCTGACCCATCCCGACCTGCGCAAGGTGCAGCGCGTAAAGGCGCTGGGCGATTTCCTGAAGCAGCACCTGCGCGAACGCCTTGCTTGACGCTGCGGCCCCGCTGCCATATTGTTGCTGGATGAGCACCCCGATACCCCGCTTGCCGCCCATGAGCGCAGCCATCCTGCTGCGTGCGCTGCTGAAGAAGCCGCAGGGCGGGGGAGGGGAGCTGCAGACGGTGTTCATCGCAGAACCCATCGACAGGCTGCTCCTTGCGCGCTACCGTGCCGCCTTCGGCTTTAGCGGCCAAGCGGTTCCGCTCACTTACTACTACCTCGCCGTGCAGCGTGCGCATCTCGCCACAATGCTGCGCAAGGACTTCCCCTTCCGCATTGCGGGCATGGTGCACGTGTCGAACGCATTACAGGAACTCGCGCGGCTTGCGCCAGGCTCTTACACGCTGCATACCCGGGTGAGCATCGAGCCGCCGACCGCGCGCGGGGCGCACTACTGCGAATATCTTACCGACGCGGTGCAGGATGGCGTGACCGTGTTCCGCTGCAGCAGCCGATATCTCGCCGTGCGCGGCAGGGCGCGCGAGTCCGCGCCTGTGGAAGTGCCGCCGGCATCGGTGGGCGAAGCCGCCGGTACGTGGCGCATCGCTGCAGATGAGGGCCGCCGCTACGCCATGCTGTCCGGCGACTGGAATCCCATCCACCTGTGGTTCTGGAGCGCGCGGCTGATGGGACTTCCGGGACCGATCATCCACGGCATGCATACGCTGGCCAAATCCTGCGCGCTGCTGGAGCAGGCGACCGGCGAACATGTGCGCAGGCTGGAAGGCCGCTTCCGGTCGCCGGTGCCGCTCGGCGCGTCGCTGGCAATGAGCCTTGATGCAAAAAACGGTATATTTAGCGTCGCCAGCGCGGGCAGGACGGCGCTTGAAGGCAGCTTTGACCTCGACCCAACGAACCCATGACGATAAAAATCATCCCCGCGCTTCTCGGCCTGCTGCTCGCATCCAGCGTCCATGCAGAACAGTTCAATGTTCTTCTCTTCACCAAAACCGTTGGCTGGCACCACGACTCAACCCACGCAGCTGTCACGGCGGTGCAGGAGCTCGGCAAGCTGCACGACTTTGGCGTGTTCTGGACCGAGGACGCAGGCCGCGTGTTCAACGACAAGGAGCTGGCAAAGTACAAGGCCGTGATCTTCGCCGTGACCACCGGCGACGTATTGAACGAGCAGCAGCAGGCGGCCTTCGAGCGCTATATCAGGGCGGGCGGCGGCTACGTAGGCATCCATAGCGCTTCCGATACCGAGTATGACTGGGACTGGTACACGCGCCTTGTCGGCCATATGTTCAGGATTCACCCCGCCGTGCAGACGGCCGTGCTGAAAGTGGAAGACCGCAATTTCCCCGGGATGGAGCGCTTCGCACCGCGCTCGCTGGCGACCGAGGAATGGTATGAGTTCGGACCTGCGCGCTCGGACAAGCTGAAATACCTGCTGTCCGTCGACGAAAGCACCTACGATCCGAAGACCAAATGGCCGGACCGCGAAGGCAAGGGCATGGGCGCTTTCCACCCCATCAGTTGGTACCAGAACTATGATGGCGGCCGCTCCTTTTACACCGCGCTCGGCCACCTGCCGGGCACCTACAGCGACTCCGTGTTCCGCCACCACCTGTACGGCGGCATTTACTGGGCGGCTACCGGCCGTGGGTTCAAGGCAGACTGAATGGACCAGATATCACTGCCCGGCGGCGACAATGCAAACGAAGACCTGATCGCCAGCTGGCACAAGGACGGCATCACCGACATCGTGATCCTCGATGGCGGCACCTCGGTGGCCGACCGCGCTTATGTGGATGAGGTGAATGGCGATGCCGCGTGGATGGTGGGCCAGTTCGCACGCGCGCTCGAAGTGCACGCGGCGCCGGGGCGTGCGCAGGACGCCAGCTTGATACTGGCCCTGAAAGACGTGCATGCCGCCTTCCTCGAACGAACGCAGGGCATCGATGTGCCGCTGCATGCCTGGCCCGTTGGCGCCATGAGCTGGGTGCGTATCCGGGAGGACCGCAAGCTGGGAGCGTACTGCATCGGCGATTGCGAGCTGCTGCTGCGCCATGCGGACGGCAGGATCGAACACCTCAATTACTGGGTTAATCCGCAGGAAGCGGTGTTGCGCGACGCCGTGGCGCAGCTGACGGCTGCCGGCATCACGGACGGCGCGGAGCGCAAGAAGGCATTGCTGCCGATGCTGCGGGCGCGGCGCGAGTGGATGAATACGACCGACGTGCCGCCTGCGCTGTGCATTGCACCCGGCGGGACCTTCGTTGCGCGCAGCGCGGCGCTGCAGATTGAAAGCGGCGCCATGCTCTTGGGGATGACGGATGGCTTCTACCGTCTGGTCGAAAACTACGGTCTTTATACAGACGACGGATTGTTCGATCTGTGCTCCAGGGGAGGCCTGGCAGAAGCAGGGCGCATCCTGCGTGCCCACGAGAACGCGCTGGCCTCCGGCGCCGCGCTGGCGGTCAAGAACGCTGACGACGCCTCCGCCTTTAGTTTCCAGTTCTAAACAATTGCTTTTTAATCGGTGGCTCGGCGCCCCCGTCAGACCCCGATTAAGAAATTTTTTCTGATTTGTATTAGAATGATCGTTCATTCTAATATTGGTCTGCCAAAATTTATGAAAACGACGCCCCGAATTCTTCTTCTTGCCTGCGCTGCGGCCCTGGCTGCTGGTTGTCATTCTTCTAAGGAAGCGCCAGCGGGCGCCGCCGCGCGGCCGGCGCCGCAGGTCGGTATTTATTCCGTGAAGCCGGAGGCGCTGGCGGTGAATACCGAGCTGCCCGGCCGCACCTCGCCTTACCAGGTGGCCGAAGTGCGGCCCCAGGTCGGCGGCATCGTGCAAAAACGCCTGTTCACCGAAGGCGCGGACGTGACGGCGGGTATGCAGCTGTACCAGATCGATCCGGCCACCTACCAGGCTGCCTGGAACTCGGCCAAGGCTGCGCTGGCGCGTGCCGAAGCGAACCTGCTCACCAGCGGCCCGAAAGTGAAGCGCTACAAGGAACTGGTGGAGATCGAAGGCGTGAGCCGCCAGGATTATGACGACGCCGTGGCAGCGCATGCCCAGGCGACGGCGGACGTGGAGTCCGCCCGCGCC
Source organism: Pseudoduganella rhizocola (assembly GCF_045984285.3). NCBI lineage: Bacteria > Pseudomonadati > Pseudomonadota > Betaproteobacteria > Burkholderiales > Oxalobacteraceae > Pseudoduganella > Pseudoduganella rhizocola. The sequence continues at coordinate 111,928 of NZ_JBJQIK030000010.1, read as the reverse complement.
GCGCTGGAAACCGCGCGCATCAACCTGCAGTACACCAAGGTCAGTGCGCCGATCTCCGGCCGCATCAGCCGCTCCAACGTCACCCCGGGCGCGCTGGTGACGGCGGGCCAGGCCGCCACGCTCACCACCGTGCAGCAGCTGGATCCGATCTATGTGGACGTAACCCAGTCGGCCGAGGAAATGCTGCGCCTGAAGCGCCAGTTTGAAGGCAAGTCCGGCGCCCAGGCCAAGGTCACGCTGAAGCTGGCCGATGGCAGCAGCTATGCGCAGCAGGGCAAGCTGCAGTTTGCCGATGCCAGCGTCGATCCCGGCACCGGCAATGTCACGCTGCGCGCACTGTTCCCGAACCCGAAGCACGATCTGCTGCCCGGCATGTTCGTGCGCGCCATCGTGGAGAACGGCGTGGACCAGCAGGCCATCGCCGTGCCGCAGCAGGGCGTTACCCGTAATCCGAAAGGCGAGGCGACGGCGCTGGTGCTGAACGATAAAGGCATCGTCGAGCAGCGCGTGCTCGTCACCGGCGGCACGCTGGGCGACCGCTGGCTGGTGAAGTCCGGCCTTGCCGCAGGCGACCGCGTCATCGTGGAAGGCGTGCAGAAGGTGAAGCCGGGCGCACCGGCCACCGTTGCGCCGCCTGTCGCGGCTACCGCATCCGCCGCTGGATCAGCCACTAAACCAGCCGCGCACTAAGCAGGAGATTCATTCATGGCACGATTTTTCATTGACCGGCCCATCTTCGCGTGGGTGGTCGCCATCGTCATCATGCTCGCGGGTGTGATTTCGATTCTTGGCCTGCCCATCTCGCAGTATCCGAGCATTGCGCCGCCTTCGATTTCGATCAGCGGTTCCTATCCCGGCGCCTCGGCGAAGACGGTGGAAGACGCCGTCACGCAGGTGATCGAACAGAAGATGAAGGGCATCGATGGCCTGCGCTATATGGCCTCCAGCTCCGATTCGACCGGCGGCATCAACATCACGCTGACCTTCCGCAGCGGCACCAATCCGGACATCGCGCAGGTACAGGTGCAGAACAAGCTGCAGCTGGCAACGCCGCTGCTGCCTTCCGCCGTTACGCAGCAAGGCCTCGTGGTGTCGAAAGCCACCAAGAACTTCCTCATGGTGCTTGGCTTCGTTTCCGAAGACGGCAGCATGAACAACGCCGACCTGGGCGACTATGTGGCGGCCAATGTGCTGGACCCGCTGTCGCGCGTGGAAGGCGTTGGCGATGTGACCCTGTTCGGCTCCCAGTACGCGATGCGTATCTGGCTCGACCCGGCCAAACTGCAAAGCTACCAGCTCACGCCGAGCGATGTGATTGCCGCCGTGCAGGCACAGAATGCCGAAGTGTCGGCCGGTGAACTCGGCGGCGCGCCCGCCGCGCCGGGCCAGCAGCTGAATGCCACCGTGACCGCACAGAGCCGCCTGCAAACCGCAGAACAGTTTGGCGCCATCCTGCTCAAGACTACCAGCAGCGGCGCTACCGTGCACCTGCGCGACGTGGCGAAGATGGAACTCGGCCGTGAGAACTACAACACGGTGGCGCGTTTCAACGGCAAGCCTGCCACCGGCCTTGCGATCAAGCTGGCCACCGGCGCCAATGCGCTGGATACCGCCGAAGCGGTGAAGGTGCGCGTGGACCAGATGAGCAAACAGTTCCCGCAGGGGATGAAGGCGGTCGTCGCTTTCGACACCACGCCTTTCGTGAAGCTGTCGATCGAGGAAGTGGTGAAGACGCTGGCCGAAGCCGTGGTGCTGGTCTTCCTCGTGATGTACCTGTTCCTGCAGAACTTCCGCGCCACGCTGATTCCGACCATGGCGGTGCCGGTGGTGCTGCTCGGTACCTTCGCCATCCTGTCCGCACTGGGCTACTCGATCAATACGCTGACCATGTTCGCTATGGTGCTCGCCATCGGCCTGCTGGTGGACGATGCCATTGTGGTGGTGGAGAACGTTGAGCGCGTGATGACGGAGGAGGGGCTTTCGCCGAAAGAAGCAACGCGCAAGTCCATGGGCCAGATCTCCGGCGCCCTGGTGGGTATCGCCCTGGTGCTGTCCGCCGTGTTCGTGCCGATGGCCTTCTTCGGCGGCTCCACCGGCGTGATCTACCGCCAGTTCTCCATCACCATCGTGTCGGCCATGGTGCTGTCGGTGCTGGTGGCGATGGTGTTCACGCCTGCGCTGTGCGCTACCTTCCTCAAGCCGGTGGAGGAGGGTCATCACCTGAGTAATCGGGGCTTCTTCGGCTGGTTCAACCGCAATTTCGAGCGCAGCACCGACAAGTACCAGGGCTGGGTGGGCAATATGATCCGCCGCAGCAGCCGTTCGATGATCGTTTATGCCGTGCTGCTGGCCGTGCTGGCGGTGGTGTTCATGCGCCTGCCGACTTCCTTCCTGCCGGAAGAAGACCAGGGCGTGCTGTTCTCGCAGATCCAGCTGCCGACCGGCGCGACACAGGAACGCACGCTGAAAACCATCGAACAGGTGGAGCAGCACTTCCTGACGAAGGAGAAGCAGAACGTGGCTTCCGTGTTTGCCGTCGCGGGCTTCTCCTTCGGCGGCAGCGGCCAGAATGCCGGTATCGCTTTCGTGAAGCTGAAGGACTGGGCCGAGCGTCCCGGCGCGGAGAACCGTGCCAGCGCCATCGTGGGCCGCGCCATGGGCGCCTTCTCGCAGCTGCGTGATGCCATGGTGTTCGCCTTTGCGCCGCCGGCCGTTCTGGAACTCGGTAATGCCAGCGGCTTCGATTTGCAGCTACAGGACCAGGGCGGCGTGGGCCACGAGGCGCTGATGGCGGCACGTAACCAGCTGCTGGGCATGGCCTCGAAGAACCCTTTGATGGTGGGCGTGCGCCCGAACGGGCAGGACGACACCCCGCAGTACAAGATCACCGTGGACCAGCAGCGTGCTGCTGCGCTGGGCTTGTCGCTGGCGGAAGTGAACCGCGTGCTGAGCGTGGGCTGGGGTTCGGCCTATGTGAACGACTTTGTGGACCGTGGCCGCGTGAAGAAGGTCTTCATGCAAGGACAGGCCGATTCGCGCATGGTGCCGGAAGACCTGAACAAGTGGTTCGTGCGGAATAGCGCGGGCGAGATGGTGCCGTTCTCCGCCTTCGCCAGCGGCCAGTGGATCTACGCGTCGCCGCGCCTGGAACGCTACAACGGCCTGTCTTCGATGGAGGTGCTGGGCGTGCCCGCACCAGGCGTGAGCTCGGGCGCCGCCATGGCGGAAGTGGAAAAGATGGTGGCCCAGCTGCCGCCGGGTATCGGCTTCGAGTGGACCGGCCTGTCGATGGAAGAACGCGAATCCGGTTCGCAGACGCCAACGCTGTATGCGATCTCGCTGCTGATCGTCTTCCTCTGCCTCGCCGCGCTGTATGAAAGCTGGTCGGTGCCGTTCTCGGTGCTGCTGGTGGTGCCGCTGGGCGTGATCGGTACGGTGCTGGCAACCTGGGGCTTCCACCTGGCGAACGACGTCTACTTCCAGGTCGGCCTGCTGACCGTGGTGGGGCTGTCGGCCAAGAACGCCATCCTGATTGTGGAATTCGCGAAGGAACTGCAGGAGTCCGGCATGGCGCTGCGTGACGCAACGCTGCAGGCGGTACGCCTGCGCCTGCGCCCCATCCTGATGACCTCCATCGCATTCGGTCTCGGCGTGCTGCCGCTGGCAATTGCCAGCGGAGCCGGTTCCGGCAGCCAGAACGCCATTGGCGTAGGCGTGCTGGGCGGGATGCTGACGGCCACCTTCCTCGGCATCTTCTTCGTGCCGGTGTTCTTCGTGCTGGTGCGCGGCTGGTTCTCGCGGCCGCAGCCTGCCAGCGCACTCGTAAAGGAAACGCATTGATGAACAAATCACTCTTCGCTGCCGTACTGGCGATGCCGATGCTGCTCGCGGGCTGCAACCTGGCGCCGGTCTACAAGCAGCCCGCCGCGCCCGTGAGCGCGCAATGGCCGCAAGGCGATGCTTACGGCGTCGGCGGCAAGCGCGAAAGCAGCGCCGCCGCCGATATCGCCTGGCGCGATTTCATCCAGGATGAGCGCCTGCGCAAGCTGATCGCGCTCGCACTGGAAAACAACCGCGACCTGCGCGTATCGGTGCTGAATATCGAACGCGCCCGCGCCGAATATGGCGTGGCGCGCGCCCAGCAGCTGCCGCAGTTGGGCGCCACGGCGAGCCAGACGGCGAACCGGGTGCCGGATGCGCTGGCGCCGAACGGCCAGGCCACCATCAACCGCCAGTACAGCGCGGGCCTCGGCATCTCCGCCTTCGAGCTGGATTTGTTCGGCAAGGTGCGCAACCAGTCCGAAGCCGGGCTGCAGCAGTATTTCGGCACGCAGGAAGCGCGGCGCGCGCAGCAGATCAGCCTCGTGGCCGAAGTGGCGAACGCCTGGCTCACGCTGGCGGCCGACCAGGAACGCCTGCGCCTCGCCCAGGACACGCTGAAAAGCCAGCAGATCAGCTATGAGCTGAGCAAGCGCCGTTTCGATGCGGGCGCCACCTCCGGCCTCGATATGTATGAAGCGCAGACCAGCGTGGAAGCGGCGCGCAGCGATATGGCGCTGTACACCGCGCAGGTGGCGGCGGACCGCAACGCGCTGACCTTGCTGGCCGGCGTCGAGGTGCCGCCGGAGCTGCTGCCGCAAGGCGCGCTGGTCTCCGTCACCGGCATGGCGGCACTGCCGGAAGGGCTGCCTTCCGACGTGCTGGTGCGCCGTCCGGACGTGCTGGCGGCGGAACGTTCGCTGCAGGCTGCATCGGCCAATATCGGCGTGGCGCGCGCGGCCTTCTTCCCCAGCATTTCGCTGACGGCGTCGGCCGGCAGCGCGAGCGGCGCCCTGTCAGGCCTGTTCAAGGCGGGCAGCGGCGCGTGGAGCTTTGTGCCGCAGATGACGCTGCCGATCTTCACCGCAGGTGCCAACCAGGCGCGGCTCGGCGTGGCGCAGGCGGACCGCGATATCGCCGTGGCGCAGTACGAGAAGGCGATCCAGTCGGCGTTCCGCGAAGTGGCCGACGCGCTGGCGCAGCGCGGCACGCTGGGCGAACGCGTGGCCTCGCAGGCGGCGTTGGCGCAGGCTTCGGAAAAGAGCTACCGCATCCACGAGGCGCGCTACCAGAAGGGCGCCGAGTCCTACCTGAACGCGCTGGTGTCGCAGCGCGCACTGTACACGGCGCAGCAAGGCCTGATCGGCGCAAGGCTGGCGCAGGCCAGCAACCAGGTCACGCTGTATAAGGTCCTGGGTGGCGGCTGGCAGTAGGCGCGGATTGACAAACCGGGCCGGCTTGCCCAAAGTACGGCCTGACCCCATGCACGAACCAGGCACGAGAGAGCGATGAGCACCACGGAAAAACGCCGCAAGGATCCCGACAAAGCAGCCGACCGGCGCCGCCAGGTGCTGGAGGCGGCAGCCTCCTGTTTCGGCCGCAGCGGCTTCCATGGCGCCAGCATGTCCGAAATCTCGAAGGCGGCAGGCATGAGCGCGGGCCATATCTACAACTACTTCGACAGCAAGGATGCGATCATCGCCGCCTTCGTCGAAGACAATGTGGCGCGCGTGTTTGAACTGCTGGCCAACCTGGGCGAGCAGCCTGACATCCTGCAGGCGATGGTGGAGGATCTGCCGCGCAGCATCCGCGAAAATATGGGGCGGGATGCCTGGGCGCTGCAGTTCGAGATCTCGGCCGAAGCTACCCGCAATCCGGCGATTGCGGCCGTGGTCACCGATGCCGACCGCCGCACGCGCAACCATTTCCGCACCATCCTCAGTGCAGGCCGCGCGCAGCATGGCCTGGCGGTAGACGACGCCACCATCGAGGGCCGCAGCGAGACGATCATCGCGCTGATCCAGGGCCTGCATGCCCGTGCACTGCACAATCCCGGCCTCAGCGAAGCCGCCATTCTCGACTCGTATATTTTCGCCATCCGCGGCCTGCTTTACAGCTGATTTTCTCAAGCTGTTGACAGGCCGGAAGTCTGTCCTATATTATCTATCTACCGATAGATAGATAAGGAATGAAAAATGAAATTGTATGAACGCCCTGGCTTCCCCAATCCCGCCCGCATTCACATCGTCCTTGCGGCGAAAGGACTGGCGGACCGGGTAGAGAATGTAAGCGTCGACCTGATCGGCGCTGAGCATAAACAGCCCGCATACCGCAGCCGCAATCCACTTGCTGTGCTGCCTGCGCTTGAACTGGATGACGGCACGGTGCTGGCAGAATGCACCGCAATTACCGAATACCTGGACAATCTTGACGGTAAGCCGCTGCTGACCGGCCGTACCGCGCGGGAAAAAGGCCAGATCCACATGATGCAGCGCCGCGCGGAATCCGAACTGCTGGACGCGGTCGGACATTATTTTCATCATGCGACGTCCGGCCTGGGCGCCGACCTGCAAGCCCATAAAAGTCCGGAATGGGGCGGCCGCAAGGAGTGGGGCGAGCGGGAAGGGCGGCGCGCGGTCGAAGGCATGCGCTACTTCGATGCGGTGCTGCGCACGCAGCCGTATGTGGCGGGCGATACATTCTCGATGGCGGACATCACCGTGTTCGCCGGCCTGATGTTCGCCGGGGCGGCAGGACTTGCCATGCCTGACGATCTGGATGCCCTGAAAGCCTGGCAGGACCGGGTGTCAGCCCTGCCGGCGGTAGCGCAGCGCGGCAGCCAGTCCTTCGTGGCGGAAGACCTGAAGCGGCTTGGTTTCTGAGCTGATCAGCTGAACAGGCCTGCCAGCCGGTAGGCCTCGACGATGCTGTCGAACAGCTTGACGTCGCCGCGGCTGCGCGCCACCAGCTGGGCGCCTTCCATGGCAGCGAAAATGGCCGCAGCGCGCGAACGCGCCTGCGGCTTTGCCATGTCCGGGCGGCGTTCCATCAGCAGGCGGCTCAGCCAGGCCACATTGGCGTCGTTGAAGCCCTTTACCTCCACCCGCACTTCCTCAGGCAAGTCGCCGGTTTCGGCGGCCATGATGCCGCACAGGCACATGCGGTTGTCGTCCACCAGCGCCGCGCGGAAGATTTTGCTGTACTCCACGATGAGCGATTCGATGCTGCCTTCCGCGGCCGCCAGCATGTCCAGGTGCGCCACGCCTTCTTCCGTATAGCGCCGCGCAAGCGCCGCAGCCAGGTTGCCCTTGGTCGGAAAGTGGTAATGCACGCTTGCGCTCTTGATGCCAACCAGGTCCGCCAGGTCGCGGAAGCTCAGCGCGTTATAGCCGCGCGCCTGCACCATGCGGCGCGCAGTCGCCATGATCATTTCGCGGGTATCGGTGGGGGTGCTCAAAACTGCTCCTCGCGGAAAACCATGATTATACCTATCGGTTGATAGACAGGTGCTTGACATTTGGATGTCGATTGAGCTCTAATTGGATTTCAATCAACATCTAAATGAGGCCATCATGAGCAGTAAGCGATATCTTGTCACCGGCGCCACCGGCCACACCGGCGGTTACACCTGCAGGGAGCTGTTGAAAAAGGGGGAGGCGGTACGGGCACTGGTGCATCGGGAGGACGAGAGGGCCGCGCAGCTGCGCGCGGCCGGGGCCGAAGTTGTTGTCGGCGATCTGCTCGATCTCGATTTTGTGCGCGGCGCGCTGGAAGGCATAACGGGCGCCTATTTCATTTATCCGATCCGGCCGGAGCTGATCGAAGCGACCGCCTATTTCGCCCAGGCGGCGGGCGAAGCGGGAGTGCAGGCAGTGGTCAACATGTCGCAGATATCGGCGCGCCGCGTTTCAAAGAGCAATGCAGCGCGCAATCACTGGATTGCCGAACGCGTGTTCGACTGGTCCGGCGTACCCGTTACGCATATCCGCCCCACCTACTTTGCGGAATGGCTGCTGTATCCGCATGTGCGGCAGGCGATCCGCGAGCAAGGCGTCATCAAACTGCCGTTCGGCGAAGGCAGGCACGCACCCATTGCGGCGCAAGACCAGGGCCGGACCATTGCAGCCATTTTGGCCGACCCGCTGCCGCACCGGGGCAAGACCTATGTGCTGAACGGCCCGAAGGAGATGAATGAACATGAGATCGCGGCCGCCGTCGGCGAAGTGCTGGGAAAGGAAGTGCGCTATGAGCCGATTTCAATTTCCGAGTACAGGGAACGCCTGGCGGAAAGCGGCCTTTGGCCGCATATCATCCAGCACCTGGTCGAGGTGGGCATCGACTGCCAGAACGGCGTGTTTGAAGGGAGCGACCAGGTGATCGAAGCGCTGACCGGTACGCCGCCGATGACGGTGCAGCAGTTCGTGCAGGCGCACCGGGCCGCTTTCGATTAATCGCCCGGAACCTGGGCGCCAAGGTGCTGGCGCATTGCCTTGAGCAGCTCATTCGAGAGCTGCTCGCCGGCTGCCAGCCGCGCCAGCATCAACGCTCCCACCATGCCGGACAAGGCCACCATGGCGCTGCGGCGGGCCTCGGCATGGCCGCTGGCGGGATTCTGTTGCGCAAACAGCGCCACCATGCGTTCGATGCCCTCGCTGGCGGTCGCTTGCAATGCCCCACCCGAGCGGCCGAGTTCTGCGCCCAGGGCCGCAAATGGGCAACCCCGCTGCGGCGTATCGCGGTGTGCCGCGGACAGGTAGCTGTCAATGGCGCCGTGCAGCGGCACCGTGCCGCGATGGGCGGCGCCGGCATCGCGCATCGCGCTTTCAATTTGCCCGATGGCGTGCGCACAGGCTTCCGCTGCTACCTGTTCCTTCGAATCGAAATGCTTGTAAAAGCCGCCGTGGGTGAGTCCAGCGCCCGCCATCAGCGCAGTGAGGCCGGTACCGGCGATGCCCGCCTGCCGGAATTCCTCGGATGCCGCGGCCACAATGCGTTCACGGGTTTCCGCAGCTTCAATTCTCGACTTTCTCATGGTGCTCCAGGGTGAAGGCGGTATGCCATTGAATTTAGATGTTACATGATCTCTAAATCCAGCGCACGGTGCCAGTGCCCGGAGCCGCCCTCCTACAAGATGCCGGGCGCTTCGGCTACATACGCGCGCCGCAGGGCGCGTTAGGATCAAATGGCCAAAATCAGGAGTGAAAAAATGAGCAAGCCAAGCGCCAACCCCCGCCTCAATACCTGGACCGCGACCGTGGTGCGGTCCGGCCTCTACCTGCAGGCAGTCGCCGGCACACAGGAAGCGGCGCGCTACCTGACACAGGAGGGCATTTCGCCCGCCGTCATCCAGCGTGTGCTGGGCGGCAAGGGCGCCCGCCGCTCGGACGATGTGGCGCGCAGCGATGTGCTGCAGTCGGGCGCATGAGTTCCTGTCCTACAGCAACACCAGAGCCTTTCCGATGCCCATCAGCCCGGATGAATGGCAAGATGTGACCGTAGCGTGAGAGGGGCATATGACGGCGGCACGGAAAATTCTGATCATCGATGACAACAAGGACGCGGCGGACCTGCTGCGCGACCTGGTCAGCATCTATGGCCACGAAGCCGTAGTGGCCTATGGCGGACGCCAGGGGCTGGAGGCTGCCGAAACGGTACAGCCGGAGGTGGCTTTCGTCGATATCGGCATGCCGGACATGGATGGCTATGCCGTGGCACGGGCTCTGCGCCGCACCGCCCACGGCGCGAAAATGCGCCTGATCGCGCTCACCGCCTGGACCGACCGCCAGACCCACGAACTGGTGCGGGCTGCCGGTTTCGATGTGCATCTTGGCAAACCGGCAAGCCTGGATACCGTGATGGCCCACCTGGCCTGACGCCCGCGCACGATTGAAATCCGGCCGGTGCTTTCAATTTGGCAATAATGTTAGACTGCAGCCCGCATGAATTAGCAAGTGGGTAGACACGTGACGCAAGGCTCGACCATTGCCGATGACGTCAGGCGTTTCGTCCTGACATCGGTACCGTCCGTTCCCTTTGTGGAGGGAATGTTGTTGCTGCGTGCCGATCCGGCAGTGCGGTGGACGGCGCTCGGACTGGCCAAGCGGCTCTACATCAGCGACAAGCTGGCGGCGCAGCTGCTGCAGGAACTGCGCGACAGCGGCATCGCGCGCCAGCTGGATGGCGAAAACTATCACTTTGCCCCCTCCAGTCCCGAGCTGGAGGCTGTACTGGGCCAGCTGGCCGGGGCATACTCCCGGTCACTGGTCGAAATTACCAATCTTATTCATTCCCGTACCTCCAGGAAGGCACAGCGCCTGGTGGACGCTTTCGAGTGGCGGAAAGGTTAACGCAATGGTTGTCCTCATCTATTGCCTGTGCGCGCTGACATCCTTTATTTGTTCATGGGCGCTGCTGCGCAGCTACTTCTCGAACCGGTCCCGCATCCTGCTGTGGACAGGGCTGTGCTTCTGCTTCATGTTTGCCAATAATGTTTTCCTGATCCTGGACCGGGTGGTGTTTCCCGATATCGACTTCATTCCGATGCGCCTGCTCACGGCACTGGTTGCGGTGGTGCTGCTGGTGTTTGGCCTGGTGTGGGAGGACGAATAATGAATGACCTGGCGGACGTGATTTCCGGCGCCATTGCCGCGCTGTCGCTGGTGGCGGCGCTGTTCTTCCTGCGCTTCTGGCGCAGCAGCCGCGATAAATTTTTCCTCTGGTTCGCCATCTCCTTCGGCATCGAAGGCCTGAACCGCATGGCCATGGCCATTACCCGCCAGGCGAACGAGGACACGCCGGTGCATTATGTGGTGCGGCTGGTGTCCTACCTGCTCATCCTCTACGCCATCGTCGAGAAGAACTACTTCCGCCGTCACTGATCCTGCACGCCGGGAATGTCGCGCGAGGGGCGGGCGAACTTGCGCCGCGGCGGCGCAAAGCAGGAACGCGGCAGTGCTTGCGGCAAGGGTCTGGTGCATGGCATCCCCTTCCTCAAAAGAAGGAGCATGCCGCCATTCCGCGCCGGACGCCCACACGCTTACAGCATGCCGAGTTCCCTCATCAGCTGCGCAGCGCGTTTCAGCCCGGCGCGGCTGGCGCCGCCGAGCGAGAGGCGCAGGTGGCGGTCATCGCGTGCAGACGTACCCACGCCGAACTGGGCGCCCGTCATCACAATCAGGCCATGCGCGGCCAGTGCGGCAGCGGCGGCCTGCGCGCTGCCGCGCAGTGCCAGCCAGCGGTGCGGCGCGTAGGAGGGCAGGACGGCATCGAAGATGCGGTTGCGCGCGGCGATTTCCCGCTGCTGCCATGCCAGGCGGCGCGCGGCCTGGCCGGAGCTGATCAGGCGCGTGGCGATTTCCACGGCAAGAGGGCTCAGGTACCAGTGCGTGGAGTGGATGCCCCGGGCGAAATGCGGCAGGTGCGCGGCGGGCACGCTCAGCATGCCGAAGCGCAGGCCCGCCGCAACGGTTTTCGACAGGGCGCTGACATGGAAGCAATGTTCCGGCGCGAAGGCGGAAATGGGCGGATCGGCCTGCGGCAGCATGGCGCCATAAACGTCTTCCTCCACCAACGCCAGCTTGCGTGCCTGCACGATCCCGGCGATCTGCTGGCGCCGCCGCAGCGACATGGTGGCGCCCGTTGGGTTCTGCAGGGCGGAGCTGATCACCAGGGTTTTGATGCCCTTGCGCGCCGCCTTAAGGATGGCCGCCGGGGTCACGCCTTCCTCGTCCATCTCCAGCGCATGCAGGCGGTAGCCCCGTTCCTGCGCCAGCGCGAGCATGCCGGGATAAGTAAAGGCCTCCACCGCGATATCACCCGTACCGCAGGCTTCCAGCGCGAGGCTGAGCGCATGCTGGCCGCCGGCGCACAGCACCAGGCGTTCCGGCGGCGTGTGCAGGCCGCAGGGCGCCAGCCATTTCACCGCCTGTTCGCGCCAGCGCTCCCAGTCGGCGGGCGCCTGGTAGCGCATCAGCTCTTCGATGCGGCCTTCCTGCTGCAGCTCGGCCAGCGTTGCCGCGACCGAGCGGTCGCGCGGGTCGCTGGCCGGCACGTTCACCGACAGGTCGATCACGCTTGCCGCACTGGCCGCGCTCCGGATGCCGAACAGGTCGGCCGCTTCCGCGCGCGCCCGTATCACGGTCCCGCGCCGCGTGTGGCCCTCGGTCAGGCCGCGCCGTTCCGCCTCGCGGTAGGCCCGGGTAACAGTGCTGAGGTTAAGGCCCAGCAGGCCGGCCAGCAGCCTTTGCGGCGGCAGGCTGTCGCCGGGCCGCAGCCGGCGCGTGCGCACGTCGATGGCAATGGCTTCGGCGATGCAACGGTAGGCCGGGCCGGTGAGGGTGCTGAGGTCGGGAATCCAGTTTGTCATGCATACAATCAGCAGTTTGATGCATGCATACTAGCATGCATGAAAACACTACCCTGGCGCACCTGGCTGCTTACGCTGGCCCAAACCCTCAATATCACCACCGCCGTTATTTCGGTCACGGTATCGGCTGTCGCGGGCAGCAGCCTTGCGCCCGATCCTGCGCTCGGCACCGTGCCTTACGGCGCCCAGTTCGCCGCCGTGCTGCTCTGTACCTATCCGGCCTCCATGCTGATGCAGAAGCTGGGACGGCAGCTCGCCTTCCTGCTGGGCGGCGTATGCCTGGTGGGCGGCGGCATGCTCGGCTACTTCGCGCTGGCACGCGGCGATTTCGCGCTGCTGGTCGCGGCGCACGCTGTGCTCGGCATGTATATCGCTTTCGCCAATTTCTACCGCTTTGCCGCGGTGGATGGGCTGGACGCGGCGCAGAAGCCGCGCGCCCTGTCCATCGTTGTGGCGGGCGGCGTGCTGGCCGCCGTTGCGGGGCCGGCGCTGGCCAGCGCGCTGCGCACGGTGCCCGGGTTCGCCGACTTTTCCCTGTGCTACCTGGCCTGCTCCGTGCTCGGTGTGTGCACCATTGCCTTGATGCTGGTTTTCGGCGAAGCGCGGCGGGCGGCGGCGCAAGCAGCGGAGGTACGGGGCAGGCGCGCCCCGCTGCACATCACGCCGGGCATCGCCACAGCCATCTTTTCCGCGGCGGGCGGCTACCTGATCATGAACCTGCTCATGGTGCAGTCTTCGCTGGTGCTGAAGGATATCTGCTCCTTCGGCGCCAGCGCCCGCGCCATCCAGGCGCATGTGCTGGCCATGTTCCTGCCGTCCTTCTTTACAGGGTCGCTGATTGCGCGCTTCGGCGTGCGGCAGGTGCTGTGCGCTGGATTCCTGCTGTTGCTGGCCGGCGCGGCCTGCGGGATGGGCGCGCTCAGTTACGGCATGGCCGTGGCGGAACTGGTGCTGGTGGGGCTGGGATGGAATTTCACCTACGTGGGCGGCGGCGCCTTGCTGACGCAGGAAGTGCAGGAGGACCAGCGCCACCGCTGGCAAGGCATCAACGAAACGCTGATTGCGGCCTGCGCCACGGCGGGCGCCTTCCTTCCGGCGCCGATGCTGGCCGCCATTGGCTGGAAAGCGAGCAACGGCGCCGTGGTGATGCTGAGCGCGGCGGGCATTGCGCTGGCGGCATGGACGCTGCGCCAGCGCACGCCGCTTACGCCGGCAAGGCGATAGGCATCATGTCGTCGTCGCGGCGGCGGGCCTTGAACAGGCCGATCAGGCCGAGGCCGACCAGCAGCATCGGCCAGACCGACAGCTCCGGTACCGGCGCCAGCGCAAGCGAATAACCCGGCACATTGACGGCGCTGAAGTAGTTGCTGGCATTGACCTGAACGTTCGACAGCCAGTTGCCCACGATGACCTGGCCGTTCACCACGCCGCCGTTGCCGGTGACGGTGGCCAGCGGCGCCAGAATGCTGCCGTACACGCCCACGTTCTGCAGGTTCAGATTGGTCGCTTCATAGAAGTTGAACAGCACGTTGTACTTGTCGAAGCCGTTCAGGCCCACGCCGTTCTGGTTAAAGCCGATGGCGTCTTTGCCGCTGATATTGAAGATCAGGGTGGAGCCGGATTTCAGGCTGTTCAGGTTGAAGTAGTTCACGCTCGACAGCGCGCTGCCCGTGATGTCGAACACTTCCACCGACTTGTTGCTGCCGGTCAGCGTCATGCCGCCGTACTGCACGCTGCTGCGGCCGGTTTCCGTGGCATTGCTGAGCGCCGTGGACACCTTTTTGGCATGGTCCGCCATGGCGTTGAAGTTCGCCGGATTGACGGTGCTCGACTTCGTGTTCTTGTCCGTTCCCACCGAGACCAGCGTGGCCTTGCCGCCCACATAGTAGGAGCCGTTATTCAGCGCGGCCGACGAGTAGTTCATATTGCCGCCCACCACCAGCGAATAGGAGCCGAAGGCGTCCTTGTCCTTCTTGTTCACCGAATAGTTGCTGGCCGTGAAATTGCCTCTGACGAGCAAGGCGCCTTCCACATCCGAGCCCGAAGCGCTGAAATTACCCAGGCTGAACAGATTGGCACGGCTGATGCCCAAATCCACCACGTCGGCATGGACGGGGGCAGTGAGCAGGGCAGCGGCGAGGACAGCGGCGGTACGCATTTCAGGACTCCGGTTTTTATTGATTGAACGAATTATCTCACAAAATCACAAAATTTGATAAATTCATGAAAAATGTTGTTTTCGGTAAGGTTTGCGTCGAGCGGGTAGAATGTTGCGTAAGTTCATTAATAAGGAAGATCGATGGAAGACCTGCCGCTTTCGGTACAGCGCATTGCCGCCTTGCTCCAGGAACGGGGCCACGACCAGCCGGTGACGATGCTGCCGGACAGCGCACGCACGGCAGCGGAAGCGGCGGCCGGCCTTGGCTGCACCGTGGCCGAGATTGCGAAGTCCATCGTGTTCCGGCGCCTGGCCGACAACCGCGCCGTGGTGGTGGTAGCGAGCGGCGTGAACCGTGTGGATGAGCGCAAGGTGGCGGCCCTGCTGGGCGAGCTGGGCAAGGCCGATGCCGCTTTCGTGCGCGAGCAGACCGGCTTTGCCATCGGCGGCGTGAGCCCGGTCGGGCATGCGCAGCCGTCGCTGATGCTGATCGACGAGGACCTGATGCAGCTGCCGCAGGTTTGGGCTGCGGCAGGACACCCGCACGCCGTGTTCCGCATGACGCCGCAGCAGCTGCTGGCGATGACGGGCGCGCCGCTGGCCGACGTCGCTTTGCGCCCTGCATCCTGACCATGGCCGCTTCCCGTCCCCATATCTTCACGCTGGCCTGGCCGCTGCTGGTGGAGCTGGTGCTCACCGTGGCGGTGGGCGTGGCTGGCACTTCGCTGGCGGCGCATATGTCCGACGTGGCGGGCGCAGGCTTTGCGATCGCCATGCAGATTTCGGTCACGTTGTTCCTGCTGTTCCGCATCGTGGGCTCCGGCATCGGCGTTGTGATCACGCAGAGCCTGGGGGCAGGGCAGCGGTCCGCCGCCCGGCGCGTGGCGCTGGCCTCGCTGGGCGCCAGCAGCTGGATCGGCGCCTTTGGCGCGCTGGCCGCGCTGCTCGGCGCACGTCAGCTGCTGTCATTGCTGCAGACGCCCGCCGACGTGATGGTGCTGGCCGTGCCTTTCCTGATGGCGCTGGCGCCTTCCATCCTGTTCGACGCCTGGAACGCCTCGATGGCGGCCGTGATGCGCGCCCACCTGCGCACGCGCGATACGCTGCTGGTGCTCGTGGCCATGCACGTCAGCCACCTGGCCATGGCGCTGCCGCTGATGTTCGGTTTCGGTCCGCTGCCGGCCCTGGGCCTGCCCGGCTATGCGCTGGCGCTGACCCTGAGCCGCGCCCTCGGACTGGCGCTGCACCTGGTGCTGTGGCGCAGGCACCTGGACATCCGCGCTGCGTGGCCGGACTGGTGGCAGTTGCCGCGCCGCGAACTGGCGCAGGTGCTGCATATCGGCGTGCCGGCGGCGGCCGAGAATATCGCATGGCGCCTGTCTTTCATGGCCAGCATGGCGGTGGCCGGGCTGCTGGGCGCGCAGGCGCTGGCCACCCAGGCCTATGTGCAGCAGATCGGCAATGTGGTGGTGGTGTTCAGCCTTGCCACGGCCTTTGCGGTGGAGATCATGGTCGGCCATATGGTGGGGGCAGGAGAGCTGGGCGCGGCCCACCGCCTGGTGCGCAGCTCGCTGGCGCGCGGCCTGCTGATTTCGGGCGTGGTGTCCTCGCTGGTGGCGCTGGCGGGCAGCTACCTGCTGGCGGGCTTCACCTCGGACCCGGACATCATCGCGCATGGCGTGGTGCTGCTGTGGCTGGGCGTGCTGGTGGAGCTGGGGCGCACCTTCAACCTGGTTGTCATCAATGCGCTGCGCGCCACCGGCGACGTGCGTTTCCCGGTAATGGCGGGCGCCGCTTCGATGGCCATCGTGCTGGCGGGCGGCAGCTGGGTGCTCGGCATCTGGTGCGGGCTGGGGCTGAAAGGCCTTTACCTCGCCTACGCGGCCGATGAATGGATCCGTGGCCTCATCATGTGGCGCCGCTGGTCGGTGCAGGCCTGGGTGCCGCATGCCCGCGCCGCGCGGCGCCGGCTGCGGCCCAAAGGCATGTAAGGGGCGCCCGCTAATCCGGCGCGCGCGGCAGGATGACGGTGAAGGTGGCGCCCGTGCCCGGCCCTTCGCTGTGCGCGCTGATGCTGCCGTTATGGGCGTTCACCAGGCTGCGCGCCAACGCCAGGCCGAGTCCCAGCCCGCCCTGGGAACGGGCGATGCTCTGGTCGGCCTGCGCAAACACATCGAAGGCGCGGTCCAGGAACTGCGGGCTCATGCCGATGCCGGTATCGCGCACCTCCAGCCTCACGCTGGCCTCGTCCATCGCCAGTTCAATATCGATGCGGCCGCCGTCCGGTGTGTACTTGGCGGCGTTGTTCAGCAGGTTGGCCACCACCTGCACCAGCCGCTTTTCATCGCCGGTCACGTCGGCATGCGGGAAGGCCGGCAGCTGCAGCACGACCTGATGGCCGCGGCGGTCCATCAGCGGCCGCACCTGTTCCAGCGCCGTGCTGACGATGCCGCCCATCTCGCAGCGCTGCGTGTCCAGCCGCACCAGGCCGCGCTTCACGCGCGACACGTCGAGCAGGTCGTCGATCAGGCCCGTCATATGCCGCACCTGGCGCGTGATGACGGTGGAGGCGGTGGCCAGCTTGCCGGGATCGTTGCTGGCCAGTGACATGATCTCGGCCGCCGCGCCGATCGGCGCCAGCGGGTTGCGCAGCTCGTGGGCCAGCATGGCCAGGAATTCGTCCTTGCGCCGGTCCATCTCCTGCAGCGCGAGCTCGGACTGCTTGTGCGCCGAAATGTCGTACACGATGCCCAGCATGCGGCGGCCCACGGAATGCTCATCGCGGTACATATTGCCGTGGATGGCGATCCAGTGCACCGAGTTGTCCGGCCAGTGGATGCGGCATTCGGTGCGCCAGGTCGCCCCGGTGCGCAGCGCTTCGTCGAAACCGCTGCGCACGGCGCCGATATCGGCCGGGTGCACGTGGGCGAATACATGGTCCAGGTTCCAGTGGTCCTGCGCCGCCTCGTAGCCGAACAGGCGCGCAAGGCGGGGCGAGCTGGCCAGCCTGCGCGTGGCCGGGTCGTAGTCCCAGTCCGCAATCCGGGCGGAATCGAGCGTGAACTGCAGGCGGGCGTTGGCCATGCGTTCGGCTTCCTGCGCCTGCCGCATGTCGGTCACGTCCATGCAGCTGCCCACCCATTCGAGCGGCACGCCCTCGACCATCACGGGCGCGCCCTGCACCAGCATATAGCGGTACTGGCCGTCGCGCCGCCGCAGGCGGTAGCTGTCGCGGAAGGGCTGCAGGGTGCGCGCCGCTTCGTCCCAGTTCTGCGCGGTGGCCGCGCGGTCGTCCGGATGCAGCGCTTCCAGCCAGCCGCTGCCGCGCAATTCCTGTACGGTCTGGCCGGTGAAGGAGGCCCAGGCCGCATTGTCTTCCGTCAGGCTGCCGTGCGCGTCGGTGTGCCACAGGATGGACGATACCGTCTCCACCAGCGTGCGGTAGCGCAGTTCCCGGAAGTCCAGCGCCCGCGCGATGCGGCCGCGTTCAATCGAGTCGCGGCAGCGGTCGGCCACCGTCAGCAGCAGCGCCACTTCGTCGGCGCGCCAGCGGCGCACTTGC
The DNA here is from genome assembly GCF_045984285.3 of Pseudoduganella rhizocola. NCBI lineage: Bacteria > Pseudomonadati > Pseudomonadota > Betaproteobacteria > Burkholderiales > Oxalobacteraceae > Pseudoduganella > Pseudoduganella rhizocola. The sequence goes on along the minus strand of NZ_JBJQIK030000010.1, from coordinate 94,024 downwards.
GCCTGGTGCACCGCCATCGCGGCCACGAAGCGGTCGTCCTTCATCAGCGGCACGCAGACCACGGAACGGATCTGGGTGGCGCGGTAGGACGCCAGCACGGCCTGGGTGCGCGGATCGCTCTCGGAATCCTCCACCACATAGGGCAGGCCCTGGCGCATCAGCGACAGGCATTCCTGGCCGAAGTCCGAAAAGCGGTAGCGGCCCACGATGCTGGCCACGCCGTCGTGGTAGTTGCCGGTCAGGTTGAAGGTGTCGCCGTCCGGCTCCACGTCGGCATAGGCGCAGCGGTTGGCATGCAGGTAGCGGCCGACCAGCTCCGCCGCCGCCAGCGTGATGGCCTCCGGGTCGCTCAGCTTGCGGAAGGCTTCGTCGATCCGGTTCAGCACGCGGTAGCGTTCATTGCGGTGGGCCCGCACGCGCGCGCCGTTCAGCACCGCGGCGAAGCGCGCGTAGAAAGCGTCGTCGGAAATGGCGGGCATCAGGATCAGGTCGTCGAATTCCACCAGCTGTTCGGCTTCCTGGGCCGCATCCTCGCTATCGAGCAGGGCCACCAGCGCGCAGTCCTGCAGCAGCGGGTCGCCGCGCAGCTGCGCCAGCGTATTGATGCCGGTGCCGGGCAGGACGGCCAGCAGCAGCTGCGGCAGGCGGCCCTCGTCGGTGGCGTGCCAGGCCTGGCCCGGCGGAACGCAGTGCAGGGCGATCTGCGGATCGCGCCGCAGCAGTGCCTCCGCACGCGCCGAGGCGCCGAGCAAGACAATGTCGGTAAGGGTTGCGGTGCGCCGGTTTGTCATGGAATGGCCAGTATGGGGACGGGCGCATCTTACCCGTCCGGCCCGGAGCGTGGCGCACTGTATTGTGTATAGGAATCAAGCGACGCCTTCTGATAGTATGGTGCTATCTGAAAGGAGCCCGATCATGTCCACCCGCCCCTTCGTCCCGCCGGAAAGATTCGATGACCCGGCCGCCGCCCTCGCGCAGGTGCAGGCGATCTACGATGGCAGCATCCGCCATCTGCGCGAAGCCCTGCAGCGCTTCGTTGACGGTGAAACTCCCGCTGAACATGTGCGCGCCTGCTATCCCTTCGTGCGCGTGCAGACCGAAACCTTCGCGCGGGCCGACACGCGCCTGTCCTACGGTTTTGTGGAAGGCCCCGGCACCTATGAGACCACGCTGACCCGGCCCGACCTGTTCGCCAACTACTACCACGAGCAGTTCCGCCAGCTGCTGAAGAACCACGGCCAGCAGCATATGCAGATCGAGGTGGGCCTGAGCGCGCAGCCGATCCCGATCCACTTCTCGTTTGCGGAGCATGACCATATCGAAGGCAGCCTGAGTGCCGAGCGCCGCCTGCTGATGCGCGATGTGTTCGACCTGCCCAACCTGGCCGCCATGGACGACGGCATCGCCAACGGCACCTTCGAGGCGCCGCCCGGCGAGGCCCAGCCGCTGTCGCTGTTCACCGGCCCGCGCGTGGACTATTCGCTGCAAAGGCTGCGCCATTACACGGGCACCTCGCCGGAACACTTCCAGAAATTCGTGCTGTTCACGAACTACCAGTTCTACATCGACGAATTCGTGAAGCTGGGCCACGAGATCATGGCGTCGCAGCCCGCATCGGGCGACGACGGCTATATCGCCTTCGTGGAGCCGGGCAATGTGGTTACGCGCCGTGCGGGCCAGCAGGTGCAGCCGGGCGATGCGCTGGGCGCCGTGCCGCCGCGCCTGCCGCAGATGCCGGGCTACCACCTGATCCGCGCCGACGGCAGCGGCATCAGTATGATCAATATCGGCGTCGGCCCGGCCAATGCAAAGACGATTACCGACCACGTGGCCGTGCTGCGCCCGCACGCATGGCTGATGCTGGGGCATTGCGCAGGCCTGCGCACCACCCAGCAGCTGGGCGACTACGTGCTGGCGCACGGCTATGTGCGGGAAGACCATGTGCTGGATGAGGACCTGCCGCTATGGGTGCCGATTCCGGCGCTGGCCGAGGTGCAGGTTGCGATCCAGGATGCGGTGCGCGAGGTCACGCAGCTGGAAGGCCATGAGCTGAAGCGCGTGATGCGCACCGGCACCGTGGCCAGTACCGACAACCGCAACTGGGAGCTGCTGCCGCAGCGCACGCCGGAGCGGCGTTTCAGCCAGAGCCGCGCGGTGGCGCTGGACATGGAGAGCGCGACGATTGCAGCCAACGGCTTCCGTTTCCGCGTGCCATATGGGACTTTGCTGTGCGTGAGCGACAAGCCGCTGCATGGCGAGATCAAGCTGCCCGGCATGGCGAACCAGTTCTACCGCGACCGCGTGGACCAGCACCTGCGCATCGGCATCCGCGCGCTGGAGCTGCTGCGCGCGCTGGGCGTGGACAGGTTGCACAGCCGCAAGCTGCGCAGCTTCAGCGAGGTGGCATTCCAGTAACGTCAGTAAATGGGGACAGGCCCTAAGGCTGTCCCCGATTTACGCGCTGTCAGATCAGGCTTTCGTTGACGATCTTCCAGTTCGCGCCTTCGCGCGCCCAGTACTGGCGCTTGCGGGTGGAAGTCTTCGTCTTGCCGATCATGGTTTCGAGCGTGAAGGAGCTGACGATCATGTCGTCGCGGCCGGGATAGCGGAACAGGGTCACGTCGCTCAGTTTTGCGGACATGCCGGCGGTGCCGAGCAGCGGCTGCATATCCTTCGCATACCAGGTTCTGAGGTCTTCGCCCTGGCCGGACTTGAATTTCGCGGAGTAGTGCTTCAGCACGCGCGCCTGGTTCGTGCTCTCGACATCGGCACGCCAGGCGTCCATCAGCCGGGCCGCCGTCGTGCGTTCGCTGTCCCACTGGCTGCGGCTGATGAATTCCACCTTCTCGGCAATCACCACCGGCGTCTTGCCGATGTCCACATTCGCTTCCAGCTTCTTCAGGTCCGCATTAGTCAGCACCACGCAGCCGTCGGAGGCCAGCGGCGGACGGCTGTAGGTGTCGGACGGGGTGCCATGCAGGAAGATGCCGGAGCCGCCGCGGTCATTGGCGCGGTCCCATTCGTTCGGATAGTTGATGCGCAGCGCCGAGGCGCCGTAGAAGTCCGGGAGACGGGCGCCGGACACGCGGCCCGTAATGTAATACACGCCGACCGGTGTTTTCTGGTCGCCCTCACGCAGCTTGTGGATGCCCAGCTTGCCCTGCGAGATGTAGTAGTCGGTGACGAATTTCAGCTGGCCGTTGTCGTTTTCGTAGACGTAGAGGCGCGACTGCTTCGCATCCACCACCAGCACATTGCGCTGGTCGCTGCGCAGTTGCAGCACGGAGCGCGGCGCCAGTTCCGGATTAGGGCGGGCGGTGAGCGCCGTCAGGCGGGCGCGCGCTTCGTCGCGCAGGTCTTTCAGCTTGTCGGCGGGCGCGTTGGCGCCGGCGCCGCCGCCGAAAGCCGTCACGGGCTGGGCGTGCATCATCAGCAGGTCGCCCCGGATCAGGTGGCCCACGCGGAAGTTAGGGTAAGCCTCCACCAGCGCATCGGCCTTGGCCTGCGCCTCGTTCAGCTGGCTGGCCTGCAGGTCCTTGTAGATGCTGATCAGCAGCGTTTCAGGATCGGGCCTGGCCGGCGCAGCGGGAGAAGGGCGGATCGATTTGGCAGGCGTGAGGGGAGCCAGCAGCGAACTGGCGGCCAGCGCCATGGTGACTGCGGTTTTGATCAGCGCTGCGGTCTTGTGCTTCACGTCTTAGCTTCCCGATTGTTCCTGCTTGATGCGCCACTGGCCGTTCTTCTTTTCCATGATAAGCGTCTTGCGGCTGTTTGCCTTGAGCCGGTCGGACACATAGATCTGGCGGAACCTGACTGTTGCGGTATCGCCTTTCACGCTGACCTGCGGCGCTTCCACCGTTACCTTGATGTGTTCCTTGCCTTCGATGCGCGCGCGGCGGTCCGCTTCCCAGTTCTTGCGCGATGCGCCGCCCGGGGTCTGGAAATTGTCGGAATAGGCGTTCAGGTAGCCCTTCATGTCCTGCGAGCTCCAGGCTTTTGCCCAGTTGTTCACGGCCTTCAGGGCGGCATCGCGCTCCGCGTTGTCGTCGGCTTTCGGTAATTGTACAGGCGCCGGGGCGGCAGCCGGTGGCTGGGCCGCGACAGGCGGTTTGGCAGCCGGGGCTGCGCCCTTCGAGGTGGCGGCATTGGCCTGCTGTGCGGCGGCATTCAATTGCTTGGCGGAGGCATTGACCTGCTGCGCTGCCAGCGCCGCAGGCGGCACGGCCTTGGCCGGGGCAGGAGCCGGCGGGGCGGCGGCGATCTTTACCGGCGCCGGGGCAGGCGCAGGGGCGGCAGCCACCTTCACGGGCGCGGGAGCCTGGGCCGGGACGGCCGCAGGCTTGGCCGGCGCGGCAGCGGGCGGCGGCACGGGCGCCGCGGCAACCTTCACCGGCGCGGCAGGCGCCGGGGCGGGCGCTTTGGCCTGTGCGGCTGGAGAGGTGGCGGCAGGCGCCGCAGCCAGGCCAGCGAGAGGACTCTGGCCATCGCGCGTGTCCAGCGTGCGCACCATTGCCAGTTTCGACTTCGGCGGCGCATAGTCCTTGGAATCAAGCAGCTGCATGGCTTTGTCGTAGGCCTGGCTGGCCAGCTTGGCGTACACGTCGCCCAGGTTTTCGTGCGCGGTGGCATAGGCAGGATTGGTGCGGATGGCCCGCTCCAGCGACACGCGCGCCTTGTCGTACTGTCCGGCCGACGCGTACAGCACGGCCAGGTTGTTATACGGTTCCGGCAACTGCGGATAGTCCTCGGTCAGCTTCTGGAATACCGCAATGGCTTCGTTATTGCGGTTCTGTTCCGCGAGGATCAGGCCCTTGAGGAAGCGCAGCTGCGGGTCGCGGGGCTGGGCGGCGAGGGCCTTGTCGGTCTTCTGCAGCGCGGCAGGCAATTGCCCGGCGCGCATCAGCTTGCCGATATCGGCCACTTCATCAGCATGGGCTGGGGCACCGCACAACAGGGCCGCCAGGCCGAGCGCTACGCCGAGGCGCCGCAGCGGACGCGAAGAATGGTGCAATTCCTGCATTGACTATTTTGCCGTCTGGAAATAATTCAACATTCTATCAAAATGGGCCGCCGCAAAGGGGACAATTCCCGGCTCAGGGGTCGATAATACCCCGTTTCATTGCAATTGTGACAGCATGAGTGCGGTCACGTGCGCCCAGTTTTGCGAGAATTGTGCTCATGTGGGCCTTCACAGTCTCCTCGGAGATGCCCAGTTCATGGGCCACGCGCTTGTTGGAATTGCCCAGTGCGACCAGGCGCAGCACCTCGGTTTCGCGCGCCGACAGCGCGTCGGCATCGATATGGGCCGCCAGCTCCACCGCGATCTCGGGCGGGATATGGCGCTGGCCCGCATGCACGCGGGCGATGGTGTCCAGCAGCTCAGTGCGCAGCATGCTTTTCAGCAGGTAGCCCGAGGCGCCGGCCTTCAGGGCGCGCAGCACCTGTACATCGCCTTTATAGGTGGTGAGCACGATGATGCGGGCCTGCGGCGCGAGGGCGCGGATGGCGACGATGGCATCCAGCCCGCCCATTACCGGCATCTGCAGGTCCATCAGCGTGACGTCCGGCTGGTGCCTGACAAATTGCTCCAGTCCTTCGCGGCCGTCGCTGGCCTCGGCCACCAGCAAATATTTGTCGCTAACAGACAACACTGCAGCGATTCCTTCGCGCAGCAGGGGATGGTCATCGACCACCATGATGCGGACCGGCTGGGCCGGTGTTTCGGTTTTATTCATGCCGCCTGCTCCGTGTTGTCGTCGCCGTCCTGCCAGAAGCGCCAGCGCGGGCGCCGCGGCTGCGGCAGGTAAGCCAGCGCCGCCGGCAGGGTCAGCAGCCATTCCGTGCCTTCCCCGCCGCGCGTGCGCAGGTGCAGCCGGGCGTGTATCTTGTCGGCCCGTTCCTGCATCCCGGCCAGGCCCCAGTGCCCGCTGCGGCCGCCCGCATCCAGCACGGCGCGCTCGATGCCCATGCCGTTGTCGCGCACCTGCAGGCGGAAACAGCCGCTGTCGTAGGTGATGCTTACTTCCACGTCGCGCGCGCCCGCATGGCGCACCGCATTGACCATCGCTTCACGCGCGATGGCAAACACTTCTTCCGCCACCAGCGGATGCAGGGCTTGCGGCGTGCCTTCCACCTCCACGCGGAAGGCAGGCGAGCCGTCCGGCGCCAGGCTTTCGGCCAGGGCGCACAGGTTTTCCGCCAGCGCCGGCGCATCGCCCGCGGCCGAACGCAGGTCGCGCACCCGGTCGCGGCCTTCCACCAGCACTTCGTCGGCCCGCTGCAGCGCCGATTCCATCGCCTCCCGCGCCGGCTCCTGCGGCGGCATGCGCATGGCCACGGCCTGGAAGCACAGGATCAGGCCATGCACCGACTGCAGCAGCGTGTCGTGCAGCTCGCGCGCAATGCGTTCGCGTTCGGCCAGGCGTTCTTCCAGGCGATGGCGGATACGGCCGGCCATGCGGCGCAGGCGCAGGCGGTACAGGAGGAACAGGGCCAGCGCGGCCACGCCGGCGGCCAGCACGCGGAACCAGGTGCTCTGGGTCAGCGTAGGCGCCACGCTGAAGGCAAGTTCGGTGCCGTGTTCGTTCCACAGCCCGTCGCTATTGGCGGCAGTGAGCTGGAAGCGGTACTGGCCGGGCGGCAGGTGGTTATAGAAGGCGGTGCGGCGCACGCCGGCCGGCTGCCAGTCCTCGTCGATGCCGAGCAGGCGATAGCGGAACTGGGCGCGGTCCGGCATGGTGAGGCTGAGCGCCGTGTAATCGATGCGCAGGTTGTCGGCGCGGGCGGGCAGGGCCAGGCCGTTTTGCGGCAGCCACTTCCTGCCGTTCACTTCGAGCGACAGCACCTCGACCGGCGGCGGCAGCGGATTGCGGGCGATGCGCGCGGGGTCGATCCAGAACACGCCTTCCGTGGTGGTGAACCACAGCTTGCCGTCGCTGGCGCGGACCAGCGAAGGCACCGCCGCCATCTGGGGCGCGCCGCCGTGCAGGCCATCCTGGTGGTCGAAGCGCTCGAAGGCCACGCGGTGGGACGGATTGGCCAGCGCGCGCCGCAGTTCCGCCGCGGGTATGGCGAAAATGCCCATGCCGCTGTTCAGCCAGAGCTGGCCATTCGGCAGCAGCTGCATGCCGGTGGTGCCCACGAAATCTTCGCCGCCAGTGCCGAGGATGGGCACGATGCGGCCTGCAACCAGGCCGGCAATGCCGCCGGAACCGCCGGCCAGCACCTGCTGGCCGTTCACTACGATCTGCCGCACGGCGCCCAGCTGCAGGCCGTCCGCCGCGCCCCAGGAGCGCAGCTTGCCTTGCTCCAGCAGGGACAGGCGGTTGTTGCTATGGCCGAACCAGATGCGGCCTTCGCCGTCCGCATGCAGCGCCACCACGCCGGGCGGCTGCATGCCGAACGCCAGTGCCGGCTGCTGCCAGGCGCCGTCTGCCAGCCGCTGCAGGCCGATCTTGCGGAACGCCACCCACAGCGCGCCGCTGCGGTCCGTCGTCATCGCGTACACGGTGGCGCCATCCGCATCCGGCGGGCGCGGCACGTCCACCCGCTTGCCGTCCTCCATGCGCCACAGCTCGTGCAGGCCGGCGCCCCACAGCACGCCCGTGGGATCGCGGTAGAGGGTGGTCAGGTTGCGGTCTTCCGGCAGCGCCGGGCCGGGCGGCACGCCCACCGCTTCGGTGGCGCCGGCGGGCAGGGTGTAGCGGTCCACGTGCACCGCGCCGTTTTCGCCGGGGGCGATCGCGCGCGCTTCGCCGAGGTAGACGGGCAGTGAGGCCTGGCCCAGTTTATTGGGGCGGAAGCGGTCGATGCCGCCCGTGGTGCTGATCCACATATTGCCTTCGCGGTCCTGCAGGGTGGTGATGACCACACCGCCGCTCAGGCCCTGGCCGCGGCCGGACAATTCGGTACGCGAGCCGTCCGCCCGCATGCGGGCGATACCCTCGCGCGAAGACAGCCAGAAGCTGCCGTCGCGGGCGATCTCGCCCATGAAGCTGTTCGGGATGGCGACCGGCAGGTGGCGGATGGCCTGCTGGCCATCGGGCGGCTTCAGCATCACCACCCGCATGCGTTTCTGGTCGCCGGCCCAGACGCTGCCGTCCGGCCCCATCACGGGCTGGCCGCGTCCCAGATCGCCGGGCAGTTTCTCGAAGCGCTGAGCGCCGTGCGGCAGCTTGTAGGTGGCGTCGGTGGTCTGAACCCACAGCGTGCCGAGGCGGTCGGCCACCATGCCGGTGGTATTGCCTTTCGGCGCGGCCCAGGCATCGGACGGCGCTTCCCAGCGCTCGCCGCGCAGGCGGTACAGCCCCATGCCGGTGGCAGCCCATGCGGTGCCCGTGCCGTCCTGCAGCACATCCCATACCGTGACGGCGGGCAGGCCGTCCGCCGTGCCGTAATGGCGCACCGTGCGGCCTTTGCGCAGCAGGCTGATGCCGCCGAAGCGGTAGCCCACCCACAGGCCGTTGTCCGGCGCCGTGCGCAGGGCGGTGGCATTGATCGAGGGCAGGGGGCCATCCGGCGGCACATAGCGTTCGAAGCGCATGCCGTCGAAGCGGTACAGGCCCACCGAACTGGCCAGCCACAGCCAGCCGTCCTCGGTCTGGGCCAGGGCGATCACGAAAGGCGGCACGCCGTCGCGCGCGGTCCACGCGGTGTGGTGCATGGCGATCGGCGGCGGGGCGGCGCCATGCGCCAGCGCGGCCCATAGCAGGAGCAATGGCGCCAGCGCGCGCCGCAACAGGAAAGGCAGGAGCTGGATCACGGGGAAAGGGACAGTGCGGCGCCGTTCAAATGGCGCCATCTTACACGGGCGCGCGGCCCTGTCCAGCGTACGGCCCCGCTATTCCCCTTTAGGGGGATGCCGGACAGGCCACGTCAGGGGAGTTCGGGCCTGCCCCGATCTGGCGTGGCTGGAAAGCCTGCCGGCTTCTATGCTGGGCTGCATGGAAAACTGCTTCTCCGGCGATCACGCGCTTGCCTTTGGCGGCTACACCTTCATCCCGCAGCGCTGCGAACTGCTGGCGGAGGACGGGCGCTGCATTGCGCTGGGTTTTCGCGCCACGCTGGTGCTGCAGGCCCTGATCGCGGCGGGCGGCCGCATCCTGAGCCAGCAGGAGCTGCTGGCGCAGGTGTGGCCGGGGCAGGATATCCATGAAGGCAACCTGCGCGTGCAGATCGCCGCGCTGCGCAAGGCGCTGGCCGGGGCGCGCGACATGATCCGCACCGTGGCCGGGCGCGGCTACCTGTTTTCGGGGCGTGTGCGCATCGCGGCGCTGCCGGCCGCGCCGGCCGTGCGCTGCGGCCTGCCGCTGCCGGTGACGGCGATGATAGGGCGTGAGGAAGACGTGGCCATCGTGCTGCAGCGCCTGGCCTCCGAACGCATGCTGACGCTGGCCGGCTGCGCCGGCATCGGCAAAACCCTGCTGGCGCTGTCGGTGGCGCACCGCCTGCCGCCGCCCGATGGCGCCGAGGCACGCTGGGTGGAACTGGATGCCGCAGGCGCGGTGCAAGGGGTGGCCGGCGCCATCGCCGCCGCACTGGCGCTGCCCGGCTCCACGCCGCTGCCCGGGCTGCTGCGCCTGATCGGCGCGCGCCGGCTGCTGCTGGTGCTGGACAACTGCGAACATGTGGCCGCCGAATGCAGCCGCGTGGCGGATGCCCTGCTGCAGCACTGTCCCGGCGTCACGCTGCTTGCCACCAGCCGCCAACCCTTGCTGGCTGGCGGCGAAGCCGTCTACCGCGTGCCGCCGCTGGCCGTGCCGGGGGAGGGCGAGCGGGAGGCCGCCGTGCTGGCCGCATGCAGCGCCGTGCAGCTGTTCCTGGCGCGCGCCCGCGGCGCCGATTCCGCCTTTGCCCCGGACGCCCGCACGCTGGCCGTGATCGGCGCCATCTGCCGGCGGCTGGAAGGCATTCCGCTGGCGATCGAGCTGGCCGCGGCCCGCGTCTCCGCACTCGGCGTGGACCAGACGGCGGCGGGGCTGGGCGACATGCTGCGCCTGTTGCGCGGCGGCCGCCGCACCGCGCCCGCGCGCCAGCAGACCCTGCGCGCGGCGCTGGACTGGAGCTATGTGCTGCTGCCGGAAACGGCGCGCGCCGTCCTGTGCCGCCTGGCCGCATTGCCGGCCTGCTTCACGCTGGAAGCGGCGCAGGAAGCGCTGCGGCCCCATGGCCTGGACGCGGCGCAAGTGGCGGGCAGCCTGGCCAGCCTCGCCGCCCATTCGCTGCTGGTGCCGGAAGCGGGCCGCTACCGCATGCTCGCCACCACCCGCGCCTATGGCATGGAGCGGGCGAGGCATCTGCCGACCAGGTAGACCCTGTTAGTGACATCCCATTGATACGACGAGCCCTACCGGACTCTCATGTGGACTCGCTCAATCTCAATACCGCGGGCGTTTTAGTCGCCTCGGCAGCGTAGTTGCAATATTGCACCTTTTCGCAATATGTATAAATGCATGGTACTATCTACCTGTCGGACGGAAGAACAAGTCCGTTTTTGAAGGAGGAAACTCATGAACGCTATGGTCAAAGTTCCAAAAATCTAAAGCAGTTTTCCGTCCTCGGCGGCTAGGAATAGCCGCTGAACGGCCTCATCACTCCCCCGTTTTAGGATCTTTCGGAGCGTATTTGCTCTTCGCAAGGTCTTCACGAATCGACGCCAGGTCGTTATCCTCAATCACTTCCTCCCACTGCCACACTCCGTTGGCCAGGTCATCTTCCAGCAACTCTAACGCGCGCGCTTTATCGTTGGCGTTGCGGGTTGCCTCATATCGCTTCGCATACGCGCAGGCCAAATTGAAGCGCCTATCCGGGTATCCAAGAGGATTATGATCCACCGATACTTTGATTGCATCGATGGCCTCATCAAACGCGCCCGCCCGCATCGCGATGAGTCCGACCCCTGAGCTGATGTACGACAGAACCCGGCCGAGCTCCTCTACGTTGTCCTGAAGACCCGTCGCATCCTTGGCGCCCACACGGTGCTCGTAGAGCGCCTTCGCGCGCGCCAACGTCGCACGGCCACGCTTTAGGCTTGCTTCGGCTTTCCTGCGAATTTCGCTCTCCTCGCTTCCTCCCGGTTCCACCAATTCGGCGACGCTCATCTGAAGAAATACGACATCAATCATGATGGCTTCCATTTCACGCAACGCGCTCATGGAATCGATAAGTCCAGGCAGGACTTTGTCGGAAAATTCCTCGATTTTTTTGCGCTTCTGATTAGACACCTTCAAGGTATCAGAAAGGTCTTTTTGGACTTGTTGAATCGCCTTAAATTCCTTGAGTCCGAAGAAGGTCAACACTGCCAGTATCGCCCCGAGAACCCATCCGCAGACCTTCATAATCCCAATCAGAGACTCCTCATTGGACTTAGCTGAGTCGATTGCAGCCTTCGCTGTCGCGGAGACCTGTTCCAGGTAGTTCGACTGCACCACGACAAAGCCAGCTGGAATGGCCGGCGTCGGCGCAGGCGGTGGCGCTACGGCGGGCGGGGCGGTGGGTGCCGGGGCCGGAGCCTTTGCAATACAAGGGGAGCATTGCCGGCCGACGTTGGTAGCCTGCACCACGGTCACGCCGGCAGGCAGCTGAGTCTGCACGACGGTAGGGGTAGCCGTTTCCTGAGCCAGACATGAGGAGGCGAGCAGCACGCCGACGTGGGTCATGAAGATGGCCGGGAATCGTCCCGCACTGCGCATCATTGGGATGAGGTACAAGGGTGGCTCCGATTTCACAGGTGATATTTCATTGTAGAAATTATATTTGAATTGACCACTTCCTTGCAGCCAATTATCGAACGAATGAAAGGGCTGTCCAGACATACTTGAAGATCCAGTAGCCCAGGCCCATCGGCGAGCCTAGGAGAGAACTACGGCCACCGAGCGGTTCATTCCTCAGAGAGGTGTCGGTCAAGCGTGTAGCGGGTTCCCGGCGCAGGCCGTATACTCGCCCGCATGGAACTGACTATTGAACAGGAACCATTCGGCCAGGCGCCGGACGGCACGCCCCTCAGCCTTTACACCCTGCGCAACCGCAGCGGCATGGTGGTGAGGATTACCAATTACGGCGGCATCGTCACCGAGCTGCATGTGCCGGACAAACACGGCAACCTGGCCGACGTGTGCTGCGGCTTCGAAAGCCCGGAGCCGTATTTCAAGGATTCGCCGTATTTCGGCGCCCTGATCGGGCGCTACGGCAACCGCATTGCGAAAGGCAGCTTCGAGCTGGACGGCAAGCGCATCCAGCTCGGCGTGAACAACGGTCCGAACCATCTGCACGGCGGCGAACAGGGCTTCCACCGCGTGGTATGGCAGGCGGTGCCGGTGGTGGGCGACCTGTCGATCGGGCTGAAGCTGAGCTACCTGAGCAAGGACGGGGAGCAGGGCTATCCGGGCAACCTGGAAGTCAGCGTGCACTATGAGCTGAACGACGCCAACGAACTGCTGGTGCGCTACCACGCCGTTACCGACCAGGCCACGCCGGTCAATCTCACCCACCACGCCTACTTCAACCTGGCGGGCCATGGCAGCGTGCTGGGCCACGAGCTGGTGATCAATGCCGACCGTTTCGTGCCCATCGATGCCGAGGCCATTCCGCTGGGCGCGCTGGCCAGCGTGGAAGATACGCCTTTCGACTTCCGCAGCCCGCATACGGTGGGCGAGCGCATCGATGACGGCCACGAACAGCTGGCCAACGGCGGCGGCTACGACCACTGCTATGTGCTCAACAAGCCGGAATCGGCGATGCTGAGCCTGGCGGCCGTGCTGCGCGAGCCGGAATCGGGCCGGGTGCTGGAACTGTATACGCAGGAACCGGGCATCCAGTTCTACAGCGGCAACTTCCTTGACGGCTCGCTGACGGGCAAGGGCTGGCAGTACGGCTACCGTGGCGCGCTGTGCCTGGAACCCCAGCATTTCCCCGACTCGCCGAACCGTCCGGACTTCCCCAACACCATCTTGCGCCCCGGCGAAACCTATGCCACGCGCAGCCTGTACCGTTTCGCGGCGCAGTCCTAAATTGGCTTGTGGCAATTGTTCGTGCATAATGTCACGTCATTTGACATCCGAACCGTACCGTCGATAAGGGCACCATGAACCGTTTGAGGACGCTGGCCGCGGCGTTAAGCCTGCTTGGCCTGCTGGGCGGCTGCGCCACCGCAGACCGTGATCGCACCGGCGAGACCGGCAGCCTGCGTTTTATCGGCGAACAGCGTATTCCCCTCAAGCAGGACGTGCGCGGCACGGTGGCCGGCGGCTTTTCCGGCATCGACTACGACGCCGCGCGCCACGAGTGGGTTGCGGTGACGGACGACCGTTCGGCCCAGGGGCCGGTGCGCTACTACACGCTGCAGCTGGGGTTTGACGACAAGCAGTTCAGCAGCCTGGCCTTCACCGGCGTCACCACGCTGCTGCAGGAAGACGGCAGCCCGTATCCGGATTCGGCCGGCGCCAGGGCGGGCAAGGGCGTGCTGCCCGATATCGAATCGCTGCGCATCGACCCGCTGGACGGCACCCTCTGGTACAGCAGCGAAGGCGAGCGCAAGCTGGGCATGGATCCCTTCGTGCGCCACGCCAGCCGGGATGGCAAGCTGATCGGCACCTTGCCGCTGCCGGCCATGTTCCACAGCGAGCCTGGCCGCGAATGGGGGCCGCGCAATAACCTGTCCCTGGAAGGATTGAGCTTCGCGCCGGACGGCCGCAGCCTGTGGCTGGCGCTGGAGTCCCCGCTGTACCAGGACGGGCCGATTCCGACGCCGAAGAACGGCGCCCTGAGCCGCATCACCCAGCTCGGCCGCGATGGCAAGATCCTCCGCCAGTTCGCCTATCCGGTGGACGCGATTCCTGCCGAACCGGGGCCGGGCAAGGCCTGCGACAACGGCATTTCCGAAATCCTTGCCGTGAACGGCGACGTGCTGCTGGTGCTGGAGCGCGCCGCAGTGCAGGGGGCGGACGGCAAATACGTCAATTACATCCGCCTCTACGAAACCGATGCGCGCGGCGCCACCGATACGGCGGCGATTCCTGCCCTGGCCGGCGCCGGCGTCGTTCCCGCCCGCAAACGCCTGGTGCTCGACTTTACGAGCCTGAAGCTGCCCATGCTGGACAACCTGGAAGGCATGAGCTGGGGCCCGCGCCTGCCCAATGGCAAGCGTTCGCTGCTGCTCATCTCCGACGACAACTTCAGCCCCACCCAGACCACCCAGCTCCTCCTCTTCGAAATTGGGGACAGACCCTGATTAAGGCTATTTCGCTGAGTGGAATAGTTAATTGCTTCTTGCGGTGATTCTCATCACCGGGCGATGAGTTCACACTGGAGGCTCTTACAACAAGGAGCCGCCATGAAGCTGTACTACCACCCGATCTCGGGCCACGCCCACCGCATCCACACCTTCCTCGGCCTGCTGGGCGTACCGTATGAGCTGGGCTATGTGGACCTCGCCAAAGCCGAGCATAAAAGCCCCGCATTCCTGGCGCTGAACCCTTTCGGGCAGATCCCCGCACTGGAAGACGAGGGCGTGGTAATCGCCGATTCCAATGCCATCCTGGTGTACCTGGCGAAACGCTACGGTCCGCAATGGCTGCCGGAAGATCCCGCAGGCGCCGCCGCGGTGCAGCGTTGGCTGTCGGTCGCCGCAGGCGAAATCGCCTACGGCCCCGCCGCAGCCCGCGTGGTGCAGCTGTTCGGGCGCAGCGACGATACAGCGCCGATGATCGCGCGCGCCCACCGTATCCTCGCCCTGATCGAAGCCCAGCTCGAAGGCCGTGAATGGATTGCCGCCGCCAGCCCCACGATCGCGGACATTGCACTTTACAGCTACATCGCCCGCGCTCCCGAAGGCAATGTGGACCTCGCGTCCTACACCAAGGTCCAGGCATGGCTGGCACGCACTGAAGCCTTGCCCGGCTTCGTGCCTTTTGTCCGCACGCCCTGCGGACTGGCAGCGTAATCATGGACGCCGCCTCCCCCTGGCACGAGGGCGAACGCCTGCTCCAGCGCAGCGTTGGCCTGGAAGAACGCATGGACGAAATCGGCCGCAAGGTGATCCGTTCCTATATGCCCGACCAGCACCGCGACTTCTTCGCACAGTTGCCGTTCGTCGTGGCCGGCGCGGTCGACCCGCAGGGCATGCCGTGGGCAACCTTGCGCGCCGGGGAGCCGGGTTTCCTGCACTCGCCCGATCCGCACTCGCTGGCCATGGAGCTGCCGCGCGTAGCGCTGGACCCGGCCGATGCCGGCATGGAGGAGGGCGATGCAATCGGCCTGCTCGGCATCGAGCTGCACACGCGGCGCCGCAACCGCCTGAATGGCACGCTGCGGCGCGGCGCCGGGGCGCGGGCGGTGCTGAAGGTGGTGGAATCGTTCGGCAACTGCCCGCAGTACATCACGCTGCGCGATACGGAGCCGGGCCCGGCCGGCACGCTGGCGGAGGTGCTGCCGCAGCTGGATGACGCCGCGCAATGGCTGATCGCGAGCGCCTCCACCTTCTTCGTGGCCACTTAC
The DNA here is from genome assembly GCF_045984285.3 of Pseudoduganella rhizocola. Lineage (NCBI taxonomy): Bacteria > Pseudomonadati > Pseudomonadota > Betaproteobacteria > Burkholderiales > Oxalobacteraceae > Pseudoduganella > Pseudoduganella rhizocola. The sequence continues at coordinate 78,532 of NZ_JBJQIK030000010.1, read as the reverse complement.
TCGGACGAGGGCGAGCGACGGGTGGACGTGTCGCACCGCGGCGGCGAACCGGGCTTCGTGCAGATGGAAGATGACGGCGCGCTGGTGGTGCCGGACTACGAAGGCAACCGCTTTTTCAGCACGCTGGGCAATATCCTGCTGAACGGGAAAGCGGGGCTGGTCTTCGTCGATTTCGAAACGGGCGGCCTGCTGCAGCTGAGCGGCAGCGCGGAGCTTATCTTCGACGGCGAGCAGCGCTCCTGGCGCTTCCGCCCGCAGAAAATCGTGTGGCGGCCGGAGGCGCTGCCGGTGCGCTGGACGGCCCGTTAAGCCACGGCCGCGCGCAGGGCGGCGAATGTGTCGAGCACCACGCGGGCGCGGAAGGGCTTCAGGATGATGCGGCTCACATCGCGCTCGCGCAGGGCCGCGATCAGCGCCACATCGCAGCGCTCGGCCAGCACCGCGATGGGAATCGCCGGCGCGCTGGCGGTCTTGCCTTGCCTGACCTGGTCCAGCAGGCTGAAATCGTGGATGCCGCCGCAGTCGATGGCCAGCACCAGGCCCTGGAAACGCTGTTCCTTCAGCATCTGGCGCGCCAGTGCGGGACTGGCCGCTTCGTGGATTTCCGCCATGCCGAGCGAGCGCGCGGTCAGCGACACGGTACGGCGCAGCATATCTTCCGGCTCCATCAGCAGCATCGGGCGCGGTGGTATCGGTGGGGCCTTTGGCGTGGGCTTGTTATTCACCGGCCGCCTCCGTGCCGGTCAATTGCTGCACCACCAGCTGGCGCAGTGTGGACAGGATGGCCATGTCCGTCGCGTCGAAATCGCGCGGCTGCGTATCGATAACGCACAGCGTCCCCAGTGCATAGCCATTCGGCAGCAGCAGCGGCGCGCCGGCATAAAAACGGATACCCGGCGAACCTGTCACCAATGGATTGTCGGCAAAGCGCGCATCCTGCAGCGCATCGGGCACCACCATGATGTCGCCGCGCATGATGGCATGGCCGCAGAAGGAGACATCGCGCGAGGTTTCGCACACGGAGCCCAGGCCTACGGCCGACTTGAACCATTGCCGTTCATGATCGAGCAGCGAGATCAGGGCGATTGGCGCATCGAATTCGCGTGACGCGAATTCCACGATGCTATCGAAGCGCTGCTCGGGCGGCGTGTCGAGAATCAGCAGGGAATAAAGCGCGGCGATGCGCTCAGCTTCATTGGGAGGCGTGGGTGCTGGAATCATGGCTTAACTCTATCATTATTTTGCTGCCGTTCCGCTTAAAGTTCTGGCAAGATTGCGTCTCGGCTGATCACTAGGGGGGGAGATGCGGATGCGCTGGATGAAACGGCTTGCACTGGGCGCGCTGGCGCTGGTTTTGCTCGCGTGCCTGGCAGTGTGGTTCTTCCTGCGCGGCAGCCTTCCCCAGCTGGATGGCAAAGTGAGTGCGCCCGGACTGGCGGGCAAGGTAACAGTCACGCGCGACGCGATGGGCGTGCCCACTATTGCGGGCGAAAACCGGCTCGACGTGGCCTATGCCACGGGCTTCATCCACGCCCAGGACCGCTTCTTCCAGATGGACCTGCTGCGCCGCGTGGCGGCGGGTGAACTGGCCGAACTGTTCGGACCCAAGGCGCTGCCGCTGGACCGCGCGCGCCGCCTTCACCGGTTCCGCGCCCGTGCCGCCCAGGCGCTGGCGCAGATGAATGCCGCCGACCGCGCGCTGCTGGAACGGTATGTGGCCGGGGTAAACGACGGCGTGCGAGCGCTGGGCGCGCGGCCTTTTGAATATGCACTGGTGGGCATGGCGCCACGCCCCTGGGCACCGGACGATTCCCTGCTGGTGGTCTGGGCCATGTATATCGACCTGCAGGGCAATATGGAAGGCCGCGAGCTGGCGCGCGGCTGGCTGCGCGAGCACAGCACGCCGGAGCAGCTGGCCTTCCTGCTGCCCGACTCCTCGCGCTGGGATGCCCCGCTCGATGCGGAAGCCATTGCGCAGGCCGGTGCGCCGTTGCCCGCTTCCGCGCCGGACTGGTTCGGCCAGCCGGCCGTGCGCGATGCCTCGATCATGGCGGCCAGTGAATTCGCCAGTGCGGTCGGCAGTAACAACGCCGCGCTGGCGGGCAGCCGGACCGGCTCCGGCGCCGCCATCGTGTCGAACGATATGCATCTCGGCATCAAGCTGCCCAACACCTGGTACCGCGCGGTGCTGCAATGGCCGGATGCCGCAGGCGGAATGCGCCGCATCGCCGGCGTGATGCTGCCGGGCGCACCGGTGGTCGTCGTCGGCAGCAACGGCCATGTGGCCTGGGGTTCCACCAACAGCTACGGCGACTACCTGGACCTGGTGCCGATCGCCACCGATCCTGCCAGGCCGGGCGAGGTGGGGCTGTTCGGCAAATGGGAAAAGCCGGCCGTCCATAGCGAAACCATCCTGGTGAAGGGCGCGGCGGCGGAAACGCTGCAGGTGAGCGAAACCTCGCTGGGACCGGTGCGCGATACGCCGGCGGGGCGCTTCGCCGTGCACTGGATCGCCCACGAGCCCGCGCTGCTCAACCTGAACCTGCGCGCCACCGAAACGGCCAATACCCTGGATGAGCTGCTGGCGGTGGTGCAGCGTGCGGGCATCCCGGCGCAGAATTTCGTGGCGGGCGACAGCAGCGGCAATATCGGCTGGACCATTGCGGGCCCGCTGCCGCAGCGCGCGCGGCCCGGCGCCGCATCCACTTTCCCCTTGCAGGACGCGGCTGAGGGCTGGCAGGGCACGATGCCGCCCGCGCACGCGCCGCTGCTGCGCAACCCGCCCGGCGGCCAGCTCAATACGGCCAACAGCCGCCAGCTCGCCGGCAGCGGCGCGGCGCTGCTGGGCGACGGCGGCTACGATGTGGGTGCGCGCACGCGCCAGGCGCGCGACGCGCTGGCGGCGCTCGGCCCCAAAACGGATGAGAAAGGCGTGTTCGGCGTGATGCTGGACGACCGCGCCATCTTCCTCGCAGGCTGGCGCGAACGTGCCCTGAAAGCGCTGGATGCGCAGGCGCTGCAAGGCAAGCCGCAGCGCGCCGAAGCCGCGAAGCTGCTGCGCGAGCAGTGGAACGGCCATGCCGGCGTGGATTCCGCGGCTTACCGCTTTACGCGCGGCTTCATGTGGTCCGTCCATGAACTGCTGTTTGCTTCAGCCAATGCGGAAATGGGCAAGCAGGCAGCCGGCGCCACGGTGGCCGCGGCGAATCCGCGCTGGCAGCCGGTGATTGAACGCCTGCTGGACGAACAGCCTGCCGGCTGGCTGCCTTCGCAATACGCCAGCTGGCAGGAACTGCAGCTGGCTGCCATCGACCAGACCATCAGCGACCTGGCGCCGGGCGGCAAGGCGCTGGCCGCCGCCACCTGGGGCGAGCGCAACACGGCTGCCATCGCGCATCCGATTGCGGCGGCCGTACCGGCCCTGCGCCAATGGCTGAGCGCTCCGCCGGACCAGCTGGCGGGCGATTCGCATATGCCGCGCGTGGCGGGCCGCGCTTTCGGCCAGTCCGAGCGCCTGGCCGTGGCGCCGGGGCATGAGGAGCAGGGCCTGTTCAATATGCCGGGCGGCCAGAGCGGCCATCCGCTTTCCCCTTATTTCCTGGCCGGCCATGCCGAATGGGTGCGCGGCACGCCTTTGCCGCTGCTGCCGGGACCAGCGCAGCACACGCTGGTTTTTTCCAACTGAACAGGCCCGCTTTGGGTGCATAATGTGAACTCAGCGCACGCACCCTGAACTGAACTGATGAGGCAAGCATGATCAATGATTTCGCCGCCGCGTCACAGGCCACCATGGCTTTCCTGCGGCACCGTCTGGGCTTCAAACTCTGGATGGTGACACGCACCGAAGGCGAGAACTGGATCGTGCTGTTTGCCGACGATGCAGGCTATGGCGTGCATGCCGGCCAGGTATTCCGCTGGTCCGATTCCATGTGCTCGCGCATGGTGCTGGGGCAGGGGCCGAATATTGCGCCCGATGTGAATGCCGTTGCCGCGTATGCCGGCGCGCCGATCAGGGAAAAAGTGGGCATCGGCGCCTATGTCGGCATTCCGCTGCGCCGCACCGACGGCTCCCTGTTCGGCACCCTGTGCGGCATCGACCCCAAGCCGCAATCCGGCGATATCCGCGAAAACCTGGAGATGGTGACGCTGCTGGCCGAACTGCTCAGCAGCCTGCTGAATACGGAACTGAATGCGGCCGACGCCGTGCGCCGTGCCGAACGCGCCGAGCTGGACGCCACCCGCGACAGCCTTACCGGCCTGTATAACCGCCGCGGCTGGGACATGCTGCTGCAACGCGAGGAAGAGCGCTGCCGGCGCTACGGCCATTCGGCTTGCATGGTGTCGATCGACCTGGACGACCTGAAATTCATCAACGATACGCAAGGCCACGCCGCCGGCGACGCGCTGCTGCTGCGGGCCGGCAAGGCGCTGCAGGCTGTTACCCGCGCCTCCGACGTGGTGGCGCGCCTCGGCGGCGACGAATTCGCAATGCTGATGGTGGAATGCGATTATTTCGACGCCCAGGCCCTGCTGCTGCGCGTTCAGGAAACCCTGGTTGCCCATGATGTGCGGGCCTCGCTCGGCATGGCGATGCGCAAGGCGGGCTACGATCTCGAAGAGGCCTTTGCCATGGCCGACGCCGAGATGTACCGCGCCAAGCGCAGCCGCAAGGTGCTCAACTAGGCGGCATTCTGCAACGGTGCAGGCGCCGCCTGTGCCGCGCTTTCCTTGCCGAGGCCGAAGAAGGGACGCAGCAGCGGTACCCGGCGCACCGCCTCGAAGATGCCGAAGCTCAGAGTCAGCGTCAGCACCACCAGGATTAAACCTTCGACTGCCGGCGCCAGGCCTGCCGGCTTGATGTTGTGCGCAATGACCACGATCAGCGTCTGGTGCGCGATGTAGACGGGGAACACGGCCTGCGTCAGGTAGCGGCGCTTGGCGCTGTCGAAATTCAGGTGGCGGCGGCCGAAGCCGCAGACGGCGAGGATGGCGCACCACTGGCAGCTGACATACACCGTGCGGAAGAGGGGGAACCATGCATCCGGAATGCCAGGCGTGGAGTTGACGATCACGATGGTGGCCCAGCAGCTGAGCGCAATGCCCAGCGTGGCGAAGCGGCGCGCTTCCGCCTCTTCCCAGAAGCGCTGGCGGGACGCCATCAGCACGCCGCACAGGAAGATGCTGAAGTAGCTGAGGTGGTTGAACCAGTCGTGTACCAGGCCGCCGTTATTGGACGACACGTCCTTCAGTGTGATGCGGACGGCGGCCAGGAACAGCACCGGCAGCACGATCATCTTCCAGCCGCGCAGCCGGCGGTCCAGCCATTCCGAGGCGCGCGCCAGGCGCTGGGCGCCGAACACGGCCGCGATGAACCCCAGCACCATGGTATAGACCCACAGGTAGGCCACGAACCACAGGTGGTTCCAGGTCGGCAGGTCCAGGCATTTGCCGTCCTTGCAGAAGCCATGGTAGGCCTTGAAGTAGAGGCCCATGAAATCGCCATAGCTGCCCGCATAGTTCAGCTTTTCCACCACTTCGTAGTAGGGCTGGGGCGGCACGATGAAGGCCATGCCGAACAGCAGCGGCAGCAGCAGGCGCTTGCTGCGCTCGCGCAGGAAGGCGCCGCCGGCCAGTTTCTTCATCAGGAAGGCCGAGGCCACGCCGCCCACCAGGAACAGCAGGCTGAGACGCCACGGCGAGGACAGCATCATCAGCGGCTCGATGGCGTCGCTGGCAAAGGGACTCTTCACATGCCAGTCCCAGGTCACGTAGTACATGCCGGTGTGGTAGAGGATCAGCAGGAAGAAGGCGCAGATGCGGATCCAGTCGAGAAAATACAGGCGTTGGCTGCTTTGGTTCATGGAATTCCCCTTTTTATGATGCTGCCAAGCCTAAGGCCGCGGGCGGGCGGCGGCCAGCGAAATGGGGCGAGCCGGGGTGCCGCCGTGGTCAGCCGGACAGGGCTGCCATCAGCGCGGCGCGGAACTGGCGGCTGAGGCGCGCGCCGGCGCCCCCGCACAGCTGTACCGTGCCGTCGCCCTTGGCATCCGCCTCCACCCGCTCCACCGCGCCGCGCCGTACGGCGGCGCGCCGGTGCACGCGGATGAAGTCCGGGCCCAGGGTGTCGAGCAGGGCGCTCAGGGTCTGGCGCAGCATGGGGCTGCCCTGCATCGTGTGCAGCACCACATAGTTGTCGGCCGTTTCCAGCCACAGGATATCTTCGCTGCGCACGATGCGCGTGGCGCCGCGCTCGTTCACCAGCAGCTGGCGCGCGGGCAGGCCGGTGGGCGGCGCAGGCGTGCGGCTGGCGAGGCGGGCCTGGAGGCGCTCCACGGCGCGGCGCAGGCGCTCCTCGTCGTAAGGCTTGAGCAGGTAGTCGACGGCGTTGGCATCGAAGGCGCGGATCGCGTATTCGTCGTAGGCAGTGGCAAATACCAGCAGTGGCGCGGGCGAAGGCAGGGAGGCGGCGACATCAAGGCCGCTGACTTCGGGCATCTGGATGTCGAGGAAGACTGCGTCCGGATTCAGGGCCGCGATCCGTTCCAGCGCCTCCACGCCGTCCGCCGCTTCATCGATGGCGGTAATGGCCGGGATCTGCGCCAGCAGTCGGCGCAGCTTGTCGCGCGCCGGTTTTTCGTCGTCCACGATCAGCAGGTGCATGGCAGCTCCAGCTTTGCGCGCACGCCCGCCGGTGAGCGCTGTTCCAGCGTGAACGCGGCGGCATCGCTATGGAGCACGGCCAGCCGTTCGCGCAGGTTGCGCAGACCGATGCCGCCCGGTGCCGTGTTCTCCAGCCGGCCTGCGTCGTCTTCGATGATGACGTTGAGCCGACCGCCCTCGCAATGCGCGCTGACGGTGATGTTCACCGCGCCGCGGCGGCGCTCCACCGTGTGCTTGAATACATTCTCCAGCAGCGGCTGGAGGCTCAGCACCGGCACCAGGCAATCGCCCGGCGCCTCGTCCACCTGCCAGTTGATGTCCACCCGGCCGGCAAAGCGTTCACCCATCAGCTCCGCATAGGCGCGCAGCAGGCGCAGTTCGGTGGACAGCGGCACCTGCTGCTGGCGGCCCGCATCCAGTGTCCCGCGCAGCAGCTCGGCCAGGCGCATCAGCGTGGCATCGGCGCGCGCCACATCGGTATGCATCAGCGAGGAAATTGTATTGAGCGCGTTGAACAGGAAGTGCGGCTGCATCTGCTGCGTGAGTTGCTGTAACTGGGTGCTGCGCAGCAGGCCGGATGCCTGCTCGGCGCGCAGCTTCTCTTCCTGCATGGCCTGGTAGGACAGGATGCCGAAGTTGATGACGGCGAAGATGCTGACAAAGATCGTCATCTTCACGTCTTCATAGATGTAGACCTGCAGCCAGGGCGCGTGCGGATACGTGTCCCCGGCCAGCGCATACACGGCATGCCGGATGCCGAAGGCGAAAGGCACGAAGAGTATCCAGTACATGGGCAGCCAGCGCAGCTGGATGAGGAACCATTTTGCGGGCTGCGCCACCAGCGCATCGTAGCGGCGCGTGTAGTGGCGCTGTATCAGCATGAAAACGCTGGCCACCGCCGCCGATGAACTTTCCCACAGCACCGGGTGCCACAGCGGGCCATCATCGTTGCGCAGGAAGTCCTGGATGGCGGTCGTCACCATCAGTGCCCAGAACAGGAGCCAGGCGGTAAGGACGACGCGGCTGACGCGGGTGCGCAGCATCAGCGGTGCCTTGCTTCGACCAGGTCGATCTCGCGCACCAGCTTGCGCGAAGTGGCGTCGGAGATCTCGTCATGGCGCGCCATCTGGAAGATGGTGGTGCGTTCGGCCTGCAGCGCGGCCATGCGCAGCGCGCGCTCCGCCATGTCGAGCTTGCGGAACTGGACCACTTCGTCATCGTCGCCGCCGCCCGCCATGTCCAGCCGGTGCTGGTACAGCGCAATCACGCGCGCCGCTGCCTGCGGGTAGACTTCCGGATCGGCGGAGGAAGGCATCAGCTCCAGCTGCGCCTTTTCAATGGCGGCAATGGCGGCCGTTGCCGCTTCGCGCCGCGCCAGGTCTTCTTCCTGCTGCTCGATCGGCTCCTCGGGGAAGTGCATGCCGCACAGCAGGCGGGGCAGGCCGAGGCTGGCTGCCACCAGTGAAATCAGGATCACGGTGCTGGCCAGGAAAATGGTCAGGTCGCGTGCGGGGAAGGGCTCGCCGTTCGGCAGCGCAAGCGGCAGGGTCATCACGCCCGCCAGCGTGATGGCGCCGCGCACGCCGGCCAGCGAGGATGCCAGCAGCAGGCGCCAGTGCGGCCGTTTCACTTCTTCGCCGCGCTGGCCCTTCTTATAGATGGTGATGCGCAGCGTGGTCCAGACCCAGATGAAACGCAGCAGCATGAGCCCCAGGCTGATCGACGCCGCATACAGCACCAGCCACCATGGATTCACGTGGCCGCTCTGTTCCAGCGAATGGCGCGCGCCGCGCAGGATATCGGGCAGCTGTTCGCCCAGCAGCACGAACATCACGCCGTTCAGCGCGAACTGCACGGTGTCCCATACGGCCGAACGCTGGATGCGGGTCGCCGCCAGCGCGTGGCCGCTCAGTTCCACATAGCTCATGGTCACGCCCGCCGCTACGGCGGCGAGAATGCCGGAAGCATGCAGGTGTTCCGCCACGAGGTAGGCGCCGAAAGGAATCAGCAGGTTGACGAGGATGGGCGAGCCGGCCGGTTCGCCGAAGCGCCGCCACAGCCAGCGCTGGATCCATGTGACCAGCAGCGTAATCGCGATGCCGGCCGCGATGCCGCCGGCGGCCAGCCACAGGAAGGTGAGGGCGGCCGAAGTGAGGGAGAAGGCGCCGGTGACGGCGGCCGCCACGGCAAAGCGGAAGCACACCAGGCCACTGGCGTCGTTCAGCAGCGATTCGCCTTCCAGGATGTGCATCAGGCGCTTGGGGATAGGCACGCGCGAAGCAATGGAGGATACGGCTACCGGATCGGTGGGCGACACGATGGCCGCCAGTGCGAAGGCCACCGGCAGCGGCATGGCGGGAATCAGCCAGTGGATCAGGAAGCCCGCACCCAGCACGGTGAAGATGACGAGGCCCAGCGCCAGTTCGAGAATCACCACGCGGTCGCGCAGCAGGCCGCTCTTGGGAATGCGCCAGCCATCGAGAAAGAGCAGGGGCGGCAAAAACAGCAGGAAGAAGAACTGGGGATCGAGGTCCACACCATGGCCCGTGTAGGCGGCGATGAGCGCGCCCAGGCCGATCTGCACCAGCGGCAGCGGCAGCGAAACGGGCAGCATGCGCACCAGGTAGGCGCTGGTGACGACCGCCAGCAGCATGGCCAAGACGATTTCAATCGAATCCATGGTTCCCTTTGCAAAAAGATGGCCCCATTATAGAAGTCCCCGGCAGGGCTGGCACAAATGAAATTCTTCTGGCATAATCGTGCCTCTTCTGCGGGAGTAGCTCAGTTGGTAGAGCGCAACCTTGCCAAGGTTGAGGTCGAGAGTTCGAGACTCTTCTCCCGCTCCAGGATTTCAAAAAGGGACTTCGGTCCCTTTTTTCATTTGGGCGCCGCCGCCAGCACGGCCTTCAGGCGCCGCACTGCCGCTACCGCATCTCCGGGCGCCGCAAAATTGGCGAAGCCCATCAACAGCCCTCCCTGCGATGACTTGCGCATGCGCCAGTCGCTCAATGCCAGCACGGCCAGCCCGCGTGCCGCCGCTGCCGCCGCCACCGCCTTGTCGCTGCGCCGCCCCGTCAGCATGGCCAGCACATGGATGCCGCCGGCCTGTGGCCGCACCTGTACTTCCTTGCCGAGATGCTGGCCGAGCGCATCCAGCAGGTAGCCGTGCCGCGCCGCGTACAGGCTGCGCATCCTGCGCAGGTGGCGCGCGAAGTGGCCCTGTTCCATGAAGTCTGCCACCATGGCCTGCGGCAGGATGGAGCCGGGGCCGGGAAGGTGTGCGGCGGCCTCCCTGAACTTGCCCGCCACCGCCGCGGGCACCACCAGGTAGGCCAGCCGCAGGCCGGGCAGCAGCACCTTGCTGAAGGTGCCGGTGTAGAGCACGCGGCCGTCGCGGTCCAGGCTTTTCAGGGCCGGCAGCGGCCTGCCCTGGTAGCGGAATTCGCTGTCGTAATCGTCCTCGATGATCCAGGCGCGGCGGCTCGCGGCCCATTCCAGCAGTTCCAGCCGCCGCGGCAGGGACATGGCCACGCCCGTCGGGCTTTGATGGGTAGGCGTGACCACGGCGAAACGCGCCTGCGCGGCCCGCCGCAGGCCTTCGGCCACGTTCAGTCCTTCCTCGTCGACCGGAACCGGCTCCAGGCGCAGGCCTGCCCGTTGCAGGAAGTGCCGCGCGAAGAGATATCCCGGGTCTTCATGCCAGCCGGTGTCGCCGCTGTGCAGCAGGGTATGGCGCACCAGGTCCAGCGCGCCGCGGTAGCCCGCCGTCACGAACACCTGTTCATGGGAGCAGATGATGCCGCGGGAGATGCCAAGGTAGGCCGCGATGGCATGCCGCAACGGCGCGTATCCCGCCGGATCCGGCGCAACCATGGCGGCCATCTCCAGCGTGCGCAGGCTGCGCGCCGCCAGCCGCGCCCAGGTCTTGCGCGGGAAAGCATCCAGCGCGGGCACGCCGAGCTGGAAGGGCAGTGAGCCGCCCGGCGGCAGCGGCGCGGCGGGTTCCGCCGGCGCCGGCACTTCGGCATGGCCGTTTCCGGGCAGCTTCGCCAGCCGCCCGGAAACGGCCGTTCCCGCCGGCCCGCGCGTGACGAAATAGCCTTCGCTGACCAGCATCTGGTAGGCCGTTTCCACCGTGCCGCGCGCCAGACCCAGTTCGCTGGCCAGGCTGCGCACCGATGGCACCCGGTCGCCGGGACGCAGCTTGCCGGAGGCGATGGCCTCGCGGTAGCGCCGGTACAGCTGCAGGTAGATCGGCGCTTCCTGCCCCCGGCTCGGTTTCAGCAGCTGCAGATCCATGGTTCATGTCCTATTAAAGTAGTCAATTCTTGCACCTGTGCGCTAGGCCATTATCCCCTTACAGTGGAGCCTTGCACAACAGGGAAGCGCCATGAGCCACCAGCTAAGCCATATCGAAAGCGATGAACACTACCTGGCCTGTTTCGGCGTGATGCGCGAGCTGCGCCCGCATCTGCCTGATGCCGCGACATTCATGGCCCAGGCCCGGCGCCTGGGGGCGCAGGGCTACCGCCTGCTGGCCGCGTGGCAGGACAATGAGGTGAAAGGCCTGGCCGGCTACCGCCTGCAGGAAAACCTGATCTACGGCCGTTTTCTCTATGTCGACGACCTGGTGACGGCGCAGGGCGCACGCGGCCACGGCGTGGGCGCAAGGCTGATTGCGGCGCTGCGCGAAATGGCGCAGCGCGAGGACTGCGCGCAGTTGGTGCTCGATACCGGCCTTGGCAACGCCCTGGCACAACGTTTTTATTACCGACAGGGCTTGCTGGCCCGGGGCATGCATTTCGCCCAGCCGCTTTAGCCCTTTTTCTACCGGAGTTTGCATGACCCTTCGTTTATCCTACTGGACCCTTTCGCCGGAAGCCTATGCCGGCTTTGCGGCCACCAAGAAAGCGCTTGAAAAGAGCAGCCTTGGCAAACAGCTCATCGAACTGGCTTGGCTGCGCATGTCGCAGATCAACGGCTGCGCCTTCTGCCTGGAGATGCACGCGAAAGCGCTGCGCAGCGGCGGCATGCCGGATGCAAAGCTGGACAGCCTGGCCGGCTGGCGCGTGAGCGGGCATTTCAGCGAGCGCGAACGCGCCGCGCTGGCCTGGACCGAATCCCTGACGCACATCGACCGCAGCCACGCGCCGGACGCCGATTTCGAGCCGCTCAAGGCCCATTTCAGCGACACCGAAATCTCGGACCTGAGCTTCGCCATCGCCCTGATGAGCGCCTTCAACCGCCTCGCGATTGGAATGCGCCAATGAATATCCTGCATATCGATTGCAGCCCAAGGCTGGAGTCCCATAGCCGCGGACTGTCCGCCGCGATTGTGGCGAAGCTGCTCGCGGCCCGCGCCGGGGCAAGCGTGACGCGGCGCGACTTGGGCCTGCAGCCCATTCCGCATGCCGACGCGGGCTACGCACAGGCGCTGGCTTCGCGCGCCGCACAGGACGAGGATGCGGTCCGGCTGTCCGAAGAATTGATCCAGGAAGTGGAGGCTGCGGACGTGCTGGTGATCGGCACGCCGATGAATAATTTCACAGTGCCTTCCGTGCTGAAAGCCTGGATCGACCAGATCCTGCGCATCGGCCGCACCTTTGTTTCGACGCCGGAAGGCAAGGTGGGTTCGCTGCGCGACCGGCCGGTCTATATCGCGGTGGCGTCGGGCGGCATCTACACGGGCGAACGCGCCAACCAGCCGGACTTCCTCACGCCGCTGGTGACGGCCGCATTTGCCTGCGTGGGCCTGAAAACCCTGCATTTCCTGCCGCTGCAGGCCACTGCTTTCCGCGACCAGGCGCAGCTGGCCGAGCAGCGGGACATTTTGCTGGCGAACCTCAACCTGGCCTGACGCCATCCCATTTGCATTTTCCCCACGGATTTCACGTATCTTATTAGCCACTTCCACGGTTCCCTGAAACAAAATGGCTATACTGGCGAGATACCAAAACCAACAGGGATTTTTGAGATGAAAACGGTGCAACAGGAAATCGATGAACGCAGCAACCTGACCAACTCGAACAAGTTCGAGCTGCTGCTGTTCCGTCTTGGCGGCGATGCCAATGGCGAGCATTCCGAGCTCTATGGCATCAATGTGTTCAAGATCCGCGAGATCGTGGCCATGCCGGAAGTGACGGCGGTTGCCGGCTCGCAGCCGCATATGCTGGGTGTGGTGAACCTGCGCGGCCAGATCATTCCCGTGATGGACCTGCCGTCCATTGTCGGCGTGATTCCGAAGACCGGCCTGAATATCATGCTGGTGACGGAGTTCGCACGCACCACGCAGGCCTTTGCCGTGGAATCGGTGGATGAAATCGTGCGCCTGGACTGGGGCCAGGTGCTGAGCGCCGAGGGCAGCAATGCCGGCGGCATGGTAACGAGTATCGCGCGCCTCGACAGCGACACCAGCAGCACCCGCCTGGCGCAGGTGCTGGACGTGGAAACCATCCTGCGCAAGATGGTGCCGGGCGACGGCAAGGATGTGGACCCCGACACCATCGGCCCGCAGCTGGTGCTCAAGCCGGGCACCATGATCCTGGCGGCCGACGACTCGGTGGTGGCGCGCAACCTGATCGAACAGGGCCTGGTGGCCATGGGCGCGCACTACGTGATGACCAAGACCGGCAAGGAAGCTTGGGAGAGGCTGCAGGCCATTGCCGATGGCTGCAAAGCCGAAGGCATTGCCATCGAAGACCGCGTGGCCCTGGTGCTGACCGACCTCGAAATGCCGGAGATGGACGGCTTCACGCTGACCCGCCTGATCAAGCAGGACCAGCGCTTCAGCAAGATTCCGGTGGTGATCCACTCTTCGCTGACCGGCAAGACCAACGAAGACCACGTGCGCGGCGTGGGCGCCGATGCCTACGTGGCCAAGTTCGTGGCGGAAGACCTGGCCTCCACCATCCGCAAAGTCCTCAACCGCTGATCAGGCTTTCAGGCGCTCCGCATGGAATGCAATGTGGTCCGCCATGAAGCTGCTGATGAAGTAGTAGCCGTGGTCGTAGCCCAGGTGGCGGCGCAGCGTCAGCGGCTGGCCCGCCCTGGCGCAGGCTTCCTCGAAGGCTTCCGGATATAGCTGCTCCGCCAGGAACTTGTCGGCCAGGCCCTGGTCGATCAGGATGCCGGCAGGGAAGGGCGCCTTGTCCTGTTTTGCCATCAGCGCGCTCGCATCATGTTCCGCCCAGCGCGCGCGGTCCTCGCCCAGATAACCCTTGAAGGCTTTCTGGCCCCAGGGGCAGCGCATGGGCGCGGCAATCGGCGCGAAGGCCGAGACGGAACGGAACCAGTCCGGATGGCGCAAGGCCATCGTCAGCGCGCCGTGGCCGCCCATCGAGTGGCCGAAGATGCCCACACGCTTTTCATCCACCGGCAGTTCGCGCAGCAGCAGTTCGCGCAGCTCGCCCAGGTAGCTCTCCATGCGGTAGTGCTTTGCCCACGGCTGTTCCGTCGCGTCCAGGTAGAAGCCTGCGCCCACGCCGAAGTCCCACGCATCGCTGTCGCCCGGCAGGTTAGCGCCGCGCGGGCTGGTGTCCGGCGCAATCAGCATCAGCCCATGCTCAGCCGCGTAGCGCTGGGCGCCAGCCTTGATCATGAAGGTCTCTTCCGTGCAGGTCAGTCCCGCAAGATAGAATAGGGCCGGGAGTTTCGCTGTCTCCGCATGCTGCGGGATGAATACGGCGAAACGCATAGCCAGGCCGATGGCCTGCGACTCATGTTGATAGAAGCGCTGCGTGCCGCCGAAACACGCATGTTCGCTGACCAGTTCCAGCATGGCTTGATCCTCGTGTTGGTGTTGGTCGCCGCCGCCTTCGCGGGAGCGACGATTGGGGCCTGCATTGTAACGTCTGCCCCGGAGCAGTGCGACGCAGATCATGATATTGCTGTAAGGTTACACCCGCTTCAAAAAAACTGGAGGTACTACATGCCAGATATCCTGGTAATTTCGGCGGAGGTGGCCTGGCCGCTCGCCATCCTGCTGGCCTGGCTCGCCGGCGAATTCATCCACCGCTGGTCCGGCATCCCACGCATCAGTGTCTACGGCCTGGTAGGTTTTCTTCTGGCCCAGGGTTTCCCCGACCTGTTCACAACGGACAGCGGCAGCCCCGTGACCCTGCTGGCCAATGTGGCCTTCGGCCTGATCCTGTTCGAATTCGGCTACCGCGTTAACCTCAACTGGCTGCGCATCAATCCCTGGATTGCGGTGACAGGGCTGGTGGAATCGATCGCCACCTTTGCCGCCGTCTATTTCATTGCCAATATGACGGGCATGCCGCCGCTGACATCGCTGCTGCTGGCTTCCCTGGCCATGTCCACCTCGCCGGCCGGCGTGCTGCGCGTGATCGACGAGCAGCGCAGCTCCGGCCAGGTAACGGAGCGCGTGCTGCACATCGTGGCCATCAACTGCGTGCTGGCGGTATTCGTCTACAAGGTTGTTGTCGGCTTCTGGGTGTTCGAGACCTCGGGCAGCCTCACGCAGGCCGTGTCGCACAGCTTCATCGAAATCATTGCCTCCGCACTGCTGGGCGTTGCGCTGGGCGCACTGATGCCCGCCATCCTGCGCCGCCTTGGCACGCTGGCGCGCGACGGGTCCGCGGCGTTTGCGCTGACGGTGGTGCTGCTGGTAGCCATCACGCACGCGGCCGACCTGTCGCCGGTGCTGGCCACGCTGACCTTTGGCCTCACCGCGCGCCACAGCCGGGTGGCCTTCACGCGCACGCAGCGCAATTTCGGCGCCATCGGCGAGCTGCTGACGGTGCTGCTGTTCGTGTTCGCCGTCTCCACGCTGGACTGGGACCGCGTGGTCAGCGGCGCCTGGCTCGGCATGATCCTGCTGCTGGCCCGCTTCGTCGTGAAGCTGCTGGCCACCGGCGCCTTTGCGCATGTGAGCGGGGTGCCGTGGAAGAAGGGCTTTGCCACCGGGATTGCGCTGTCGCCGATGTCGGTGTTCGTGATCCTGCTGCTGGAGCAGACCAGGTACATGGGCATTGTGCTGGTCGATGAACTGGCGGCGCTGGCGGCCATGACGCTGTTCATGGAAGTGATCGGACCGATCATCACGCAGCGCGCACTGATCTGGGCCCGCGAAACGCACAAGGAGGAACACTGATGGCACTGGAAGAATTCAAGGCGTCCACGCCATTGACCATGGGCGTGGAGCTGGAGCTGCAGCTTGTCAGCTTCTCCAACTACGATCTCACGGCCTCCAGCCCGGATCTGCTGCACCTGCTGGGCCGCAAGCCTTTCCCCGGCAACGTGACGCCGGAAATCACCGAGAGCATGATCGAGATTAACACCGACGTGCACACGAAGCACTCGGAACTGCTGGCCCAGCTGCAGCTGATCCGCGACACGCTGGTGCAGGCCGGCGAGAAGCTGAATGTGGGCCTTGCGGGCGGCGGCACCCATCCTTTCCAGAGGTGGGCTGACCAGCGCATTTTCTCGAAGCCGCGTTTCAAGGAAGTGTCGGCGCTGTACGGCTACCTGGCCAAGCAGTTCACCATCTTCGGCCAGCACGTGCACATCGGCTGCGCCAGCGGCGACGACGCGCTGTTCCTGCTGCATGCGCTGAGCCGCTATGTGCCGCACTTCATCGCGCTGTCGGCGTCATCGCCTTTCGTGCAGGGCGGCGACACGCTGTTCAATTCCGCGCGCCTGAATTCGGTGTTCGCCTTCCCGATGAGCGGGCGGGCGCCCTTCGTGCAGAGCTGGGACGAGTTCGAGCACAGCTACTTTGCGAAGATGGAGCACACCGGCGTTATCAAGAGCATGAAGGACTTCTACTGGGATATCCGTCCCAAGCCGGAATACGGCACCATCGAGCTGCGCGTGTGCGACACGCCGCTGACGGTGGAACGGGCGGCGGCGCTGGCCTGCTACCTGCAGGCGCTGTGCGCCTACCTGCTGGAGCGGCGCGAAGCCGCGCCGGAAGAAGACGACTACCTCGTGTATAACTACAACCGCTTCCAGGCCTGCCGCTTCGGACTGGACGGCACGGTGGTGCATCCCAAGACCTACGAGAGCCTGTCGCTGCGCGAGGACATCCTCACCACGCTGCGCCGCATGGACCCGTATGCGGAAGCGCTGGGCGGCTCGGCCGCGCTGAACCACCTGATGCAGGTGACGCACGTGGGCAGCGACGCGCAATACCTGCGCGACCAGTTCGCCGCCAGCGGCAGCGTGGAAGGCGTAGTGGACGCCGCCATCCGCCGCTTCCGCGGCGACTAGATATCGTCGCCCCCCGCGCAGGCGGGGGCCCAGGAGCGCCGGGGCGCAACCCTGGATCCCCACCTGCGTGGGGATGACCTCAGAAGCGCGTTTCGCGCGCCACGCGCAGGAAGTTGTCGAGTATCCCCGTGCAGTCCAGCAGCTCTTCGCCGCCTGCACGGTGGAACTCGGGATGCCACTGCAGGCCCATCACGAAGGGCGCCTTGCGGTAGCGGATGGCTTCCACCATCTGGTCCGGATAGGACAGCGCCTCGGCCACCATATCGCGCCCCAGCGTCTTCACCGCCTGGTGGTGGATGGAATTCACCAGCCCCCGTTTCGCGCCTTTCAGCATGCGGCCCAACGATGAACCTTCCGGCAGCACGATTTCGTGGCGGTGCCGGTCGTAGTCATCGTGCACGTGGGCCAGCGCCTCCGGCACATCGGTGGCGATATCCTGGTACAGCGTGCCGCCGAAAGCCACATTGATCAGCTGGCAGCCGCGGCAGATACCCAGCACCGGCTTGCCCGCTTCCACGAATTCGTGCAGCAGCTCCAGCTCATACATGTCGCGCGCGCGGTCGCCGCTCCATTCGGGTTTGGTCGGCAGCTCGGAATAGCTTTGCGGCGACACGTCGGCGCCGCCTTGCAGCACCAGGCCGTCGAGGTGGCGCGCATAGTCGCGCAGGCGGATATTGGAAGGGTGCAGCAGGCCGTCCGTATTCACGGTCGGTATCATGAACACCAGCACGTCGCGTGACATCACCCACTGCGCAATGGATTCCTCCAGATACTGCAGGTTCTTGCTGCGCAGCCCCGTGGCGCCGGGCTCCGGATGGAAAATGCGCGCCGAGATGCCGATGCGCAGCGGCCGCTGCATGATATGCCGGGTGGCCGCCGCCGCAATGCGCTGGTAGCGCGCCTTGATCACGCGGCCCCACAGCGAAAACACGGTATCGCCGGGATCGAGATAGCGCGGCGTGTCTTCATTGCGCCGGTGCTGTTCCCGGGCGCTTTCGCGCCTGTCTTTCTGGCGTTGATCGTGCTCGCCGCTGCTCATGTAAATCCCTTCCTTGCCTCATCTGTCATGTGATTACGGTTTTACCATATCACAATAGGGAAGGGCGCGCGGCTTCAGGGCAGGGTGTAGTTCAGCGTGTAGAAATGCTTGCCGCCGGTGATGGTGATCTTCGCGCTGCCCCGGATGCCGCTCAACTGCCCGGTGCCGGAATCCGGCACGATCTTGATATCCAGCTCGTATTTGCCGGACTCCATGATGCCCGAGTGCTGCATCACGAAGCTGCCTTCGCGGCCTTCCAGCTTGCCCTCGAAGCGCTCCAGCGCCACATAGCCGCCGCTGCCCGTTTTCGGCGAACCCGCCGTCAGCATTTCGCCCTCGCTTTTGCCGGACAGCGGGCCGCTGAAGGTCTTGTCGAACACCATGCGGCCGCGCGAATCGTTCGGGCGCTCCTCGTCTGGTACCGGCTTCACGCGCACCTCGAAACTGCCGCTCACTTCATTTGCCGCTGCGCCGCCGGCCAGCGAGGCAAATGCCAGTGCTGCAATTGCTGCGTGTTTCATATTGTTCTCCTCTCAGCGATAATGCTTTCCAGTGTAAGAACGGCAGGATGGCAAGGATTGGAAAAAACCGACATCGCGAAAGGCATCGTGGACCCGGCAGGCGCCCGGCAGCGCTTTACCGTGCAGCGCCGCCTGCCGTCCGCCGTGCTCGCGCCCTATGTCGAGTTTTTCTGGATCGTGGAGTGGGACCTGCGCGGCAAGCCGCCGCAGCACCAGCGCGTGCTGCCATATCCGAACACCCACGTCGCCTTCGAGAAGGACAAAACGCTGGTCTACGGCGTGGTGCAGGGCCCTTTCGACCAGCTGCTGGAAGAACAGGGCCGCGTGCTGGGGGCGCGCTTTCGTCCCGGCGGACTGCGTCCGCTGCTGTCCCAGCCTGTGGCGGCGCTCACCGGCCGTACCGTCACGCTGGATGAAGCGCTTGGCATCGACGGCCAGCGCGCGGAGCGCCAGGTGCTGGCGCAGCCCGATGTGGATGGCATGATCGCGGCGGCTGAAGAACTGCTCTCGCCGCTGGCGGCCGGTCTCGCGCCCGATCCTCGCGCCGCGCAGGCCGAAGCCGCCGTGCAGGCAGCGGCAGCGGAGAACGGGCCGGTATCGGTGGCCGCATTGTGCGAGGCTGTGGGGCTGAGCGAGCGCGCTTTGCAAAGGCTGTTCAGCGACTATGTCGGCGTGCCGCCAAAGTGGGTAGTGCAGCGTTTCCGCCTGCAGGAAGCCATGTGGCGCCTGGCGGCGCCCGCCATGCCCGATATCGCCGGCCTGGCGGCGGAACTGGGCTTCTTCGACCAGGCCCACCTCACGCGCCACTTCAGCGCCCTAGTCGGCACCTCGCCGCTGGAATACTGGAAGACCCAGCGCGCGCAGCCTCATGATCTTAAATGACCGACAAGGGCAACCTTGACAGTATATTTACGTTATCTGACCCAACCACACGTCAACCTTCCGGTAGACGGTCGAAGCTCGCTATTTGCGCCGCGCGAACGGTAAGAGTAAGCATAGCCCGCACAGCAGTAGTGCTGCGGAGGCAGGTTCGGGCACCGGACGCGCAAAGCCAGCAGCGAGAATGGCCGTAGCGCCAAGGCTGAGGGTAGCATCGAGGCTGTCCCGGCTGTTATTCATGACCGTGAAACTGAAGGGTTGCACAAGCTCTTCGTAAAACGGTCCGCCGCCCCAACGCTGCGTGGTCAGTTCTTGTCTATCGGTGTAATTTGTGGAGACACTGCCGCCCAGTATCGGGTAGATCATGAGGTTGTCCGGATCGAACCCATTGCGCTCCACGGTAATAGTGCCAAGGAGCGTCAAGGTGGCCGATGAATATGGCGCGAGGCGGAACCGGAAACCGCCCCCGCTTTGCCCAATGATACCGGGACTGGTCTTGCCCGGACCCGCAGCTGGCAAGGCCGCGCCATCGCCGCTCACATAGGCGGACAGCAAACCGGGGCCCGTGCTCGCGGAACCGGCCGTCATGGTGCCGGGCGCGATCGCTGATGCAGCCGGAAAAGGATCGTTCAGGGTAAAGGGCATGACCTTCTGTACTTCGGCGTTGCTTTTTCCAGGGGGAACATAATAGGCACTAGTCATACCGCTCCAGCCGAACACCTGCAGCGCGGCATCGTGACCGTCATCTGGGCGCAGGTCGCTGACTGTGTACTGGAAATTGCTGAAGGTGGCGGTCGCGCGCATGTCCGCCAGTGCAGCGGTGCTCATACAGAATAGTGCTAAGGCGGCAGCGGCGAGGCGGGAACAGTGTTTCATCGGCAAGCTCCTTTCAGCATATGGATGGGACCAGCGAGCACATGTATTAAGTTTTCCTCTCTTCTGCCAGCATAACAAATGGTTCATCACGATGGTCTCACGCACGATTGAAGCGTTGTCCTGCCGCGTCAGCTTGCGACATGGGATTCGCTCGTGCACCTGAGGAAAGATTTTAGAGCCACAAAAAAACACCCCCCCTTACAAGGGTACATGTAGGAACGTCCCAACACCTATCGGGCGAAGTACAGGTCGTGTAATTGATCCAGCTTGATGTCTGATGCAGCTTGCGACAGCAGCACTTTGCCGCCCTGCATCAGGTAGACATGGTCCGCGATGGCGACCGCGCGCTCGGTGTTCTGCTCCACCAACACGATGGTACGGCCCTCCTGCTTCAGGCGCGAGAGGATTTCGAACAGCTCGTTGACCACCAGCGGCGCCAGGCCGAGCGAGGGCTCGTCGACGATCAGCACGCGTGGATCGGACATCAGCCCGCGCGCCATGGCCAGCATCTGCGCCTCGCCGCCGGACAGTGAACCAGCCAGCTGCGATCGGCGCTCGCGCAGGCGGGGGAACATGTCGTATGAGGCTTCCAGCCGCTGCTTCACATGCGCGCGCTGCGCTTTGGGGAAGGCGCCCATGATGAGATTCTCTTCCACGCTCATGTCGCGGAACACCATGCGGCCTTCGGGAATCATGGCCACGCTGGCATCGGCCATATGCCAGGCGGGCGTGCCGTCGATGCGCCGTCCGCCAAGCAGAATCTCGCCCTGCATCACCGGTACCAGGCCCATGATGGCGCGCAGCAGCGTGGTTTTGCCCGCGCCGTTCGGGCCGATGATGGTGGTAAGGCCGCCTTCCGCCATCTGCAGCGACACGTCCCACAGCACATTGATGGCGCCGTAGCCCGCGCGGAGATTGCGCACTTCAAGCATGGCTGGCCCCCGTGTAGCTGCGCACCACTTCGGGATCGCGGAACACGGCATCCGGCGTGCCGTCCGCAATCAGCTGGCCGAAATTCAGCACGGCCACGCGCTGGCAAAGGCTGCTGATGGTTTCGATATCGTGCTCGATGATCAGGATGCCGACGCGAAAGCGGGCGTGCAGCTCCTTCAGCATGCCTATGAAGCGCCGTTTGCCTTTTGTTTCCAGGCCGGCCAGCACTTCGTCGAGCAGCAGCAGCGAAGGATTGGTAGCCAGCGCCTTTGCCACTTCCAGTGCTTTCAGCTCGGTCAGCGCCAGTTCGTTCGCCGCATTGCGTTCGGCCTTGTCGGCCAGGCTGGTGAAATCCAGCACCTCGTCGATGCGGCGCTGGTCCACACTGCCGGTGCCGAAGCGTTGCGCTACGATCAGGTTTTCGCGCACCGTCAGCTCATGCAGGGGCTGGGGAATCTGGAAGGTGCGGCCGATGCCGAGCCGTGCACGCTGATGGATCGGCAGGCGGAGGATGCTGCTGCCGCCGAAGCGGATGGCGCCCGCTGTGGGCCGCGCCAGCCCGGAGATGGCGTTGAACAGTGTGGTCTTGCCCGCGCCGTTGGGGCCGACAAGGCCCATTACATCTTCGCTGCCCACCTTGAGCGATACCGCGTTAACGGCCGTCAGCCCGCCGAAGCGTACGGTGAGGTTTTCCAGTTCAAGCATGCTTTTTCCTCCGCAGCAGCGGCATCAGGCCGTGCGGGCTGAAAATGACCATCGCCACCAGCAGCGCGCCGAGCACCAGCTGGTGGCCGGTGGGGATCAGCGATTTGAACACCAGTTGGTCCACCAGGTAGACCACGAGTGCGCCGGCCAGTGGCCCGGCAATGGTGCGGTAGCCGCCGAAGATGGCCGCCACGATGGGCAGCGTGACCCATAGCCCCGCAAAGGCGTAATCCGGTTCGAGGAAGTTGATGTAGTGGACATTGAAGGCGCCCATCACGCCGGCCATGAAGGCCGATACCAGCAACATCGCGGCTTTCAGCAGGGTGCTGTTCACGCCCAGCACGCGGGTGGCGTCTTCGCTGTCGTGCATGGCGCGCAGAGCGATGCCGTAATGGCTGCGGCGGATGCGGTGGTAGGCGAAGGCGAACAGCGTTACCAGCGTGATGCCGATGAAGTAGGCGCCCGTCTTGCTGCCGAAATCGTAGCCGAACAGCACCGGAAAGACCGGCACATTGGCCAGCCCGCCCGCACCGCCCGTGAGCGAACTCCATTCCGTCGCGATGATCTTAAAGATATGCGCGTAGGCGAGAATGGCCAGCGCAAAATAGGGGCCGCGCAGGCGCAGCACCGGCATCATCACCAGTGCCGCCGCAGCGGCGCCAAGGCCGCCGAAGACGAGACCTGCCAGCACCGGCATGCCAGCCTTGAGCGTGAGCAGGGCCGAGGTATAGGCGCCAACGCCGACGAAGGCCGAATGGCCGAAGCTCACCATGCCGCCCAGGTTGCCGAGCAGGGCCCAGGCCAGCGCAATGCCGCCGATGACCAGCGCCGCAACGATCAGGCTCATGACATAGTTGTTGGCACCCAGCAGCAGCGGCACCACGATGTAGGCTGCGAGCAGCGCAGCGATGGAAGCCCTCATCCGCGCCTCCGCGCCGCGCCAAGCAGGCCGTTCGGCAGAACGAACAGCACGAGCAGGAACAGCGCCATGCCTGCCAGCTCCTGCAGCGCGGAGCTGGCCAGCGTGACCGTCAGTGCCTCGGCCACGCCAAGCAGCACGGCGCCGAGCAGCACGCCCGGAATCGAGCCCACGCCGGCCAGCACGGTGATGATGAAGGCTTTCACCGTCAGCGCCGCGCCGTAGGCGGGCTGGATCACGCCGTAGCTGAACAGGGCAACCCCGGCGAAGGCCGCGAGGATGCCTGCCACGATGAAGGACACCAGCTCCGTGCGGCCGGGATCGATGCCCATCAGCTTGGCCGCGTCGCGGTTGCTGGAGACGGCGCGCACGGCACGGCCATACCAGCTGCGCGACAGCCACCACCACAGCCCGCCCATCAGCAGCACGCTCACGCCGAAGAACAGCAGCTCGCTGCGCATGCTGTACAGTGGTCCCACCACGAAGGCTTCCTGCAGCCAGCTGGAAGTGGTGGAGCGCACGTCCGCCGACCACACCAGCAGGACCAGGTTGGTAACGATCACGCCGATGCCGAAGGTGAGGATCAGCGAATTGATCTCGCGGTCAGCCTTGATGCGGCTGACAGTGAAATAGACGGCGGAGGAAGCAGCGCACACGACCACCAGCGCAATCGGAATCGCCGCCACCGGGCCGAGCCCCAGCTTCGATTCCACCGTATAGGCGATATAGGCCGACAGCAGCACCAGCTCCCCGTGCGCGAGGTTAATGATGCGCATGGTGCCGAAAACGAGCGCCAGTCCCAGCGCGATGAGGGCATACGAGCCGCCTTGCAACAGGCCCGAGTACAGGGCCTGCGCGATCAGTTCCGTCATGAATGGAACCTCGCCTTACCAGGGCACGGCAGGATAGGCCATTTTGCCGGTGGCGTTTTCCTTCGGCCAGACGATGACGATGTTCTTTCCCTGGTGCTGGCCCATGCGGTGGCTGAAGTTCAGGTTGTCGCCATTGCCGCCGAACTGCACGCGGCCGATCAGCGTTTCGCGATCGGTCTTGCGCATTTCTTCGGCAATGCCGCCTTTCTTGATGGTGCCATTGTCCGCCGCGCGCGCAATCGCCTCGAACAGCAGCATGGACTGCACGTAGCCGAACTGGCCGAGATAGTCCGGCTCCTTGTTGTACATCTTCTTGTAGGTGTCGGCGAAATTTTTGCCGTCTTCGGTGGTGAAGTTGGCAGGGAAGGGCAGCAGCGCGGTGCCGTACACATTCGGCATCAGATCGGGGAATTCGTTCGCCATCTTCGGTGTGGCCAGCGACCACACGCCGACCATGGCCTTGACCTGAGGCTTCAGCACGCGCGCGGCGCGCAGGATGCCGACATAGTCGTTCTCGTAGCCGACCATGAAGATCACGTCCGGCTTGTCCTGCAGGCGGATCTTGTTGATGATGGGTTTAAAGTCGGTGATGGCCGGATCGAAGGAGTGCTCAGCCGCCGCCACGCCTTTCGCAGCAAGCGCCTTCTGTACCGACTTCGCGAGGTCGGAGGTTGCGTCCTTGGTCGAATAGACGATGGAGACTTTTTTCACGGCCATGTCGCCGAACACGCCCAGCACCGCCTTCTCGTAGCCCGCCGTGTTATTGATGCGGAAGAAGTGCTTGCGGCCGCTGGAAACGAGGCTGTCGTCCACGCCGCCGGACGTGATGTAAACGAGGCCCAGCTTGTTCGCCGCATCGGAAGCGGGCGCGATATTGTTCGAGCCGTAGCCGCCCGTGATCGCGACCACGCCCTGGCTGGCCAGCTTTTCGACGGCGGCAATGGCCTTGGCGGGCGCCGACTCGTCATCCACGGTTGCGATCCTGATCTTGTGCTTGCTGTTGCGGTTGAAGACTTCCGCCGCTACCATGATCCCTTCCTGCATGCCGGCGCCCACGCGCGCCAGCGAGCCGGTGAGCGGCAGTTCTGCGCCCACAAGGAATTCTTCCGCATGGGTTGCACCGGCAAGACCGGCGGCCAGCGCTGCCGCCAGCGCAAGCTTCTGGAAAGTGCTCTTCATTGCTTTGTCTCCTTGCTAATTATGGGACGAACGCCGCATCGTCTGCGCCAGCTGCCGCAGCTGGCCTTTCAAAATCTTTCCGGTAGCCGCGGCGGGCAGGGCAGGCAGCACCACGATCTCGCTGGGGCATTTATAGGCCGACAGCGAGCGCGCCAGCCAGGCACGGAGCTCATCGTCGCGCACTGTGTGGCGCGGGTCAAGTTCCACGAAGGCGATCACGTCTTCATTGCCGTCCTCCGCCGGCCGGCCGATCACGGCGGACTGGGTCACGGCGGGGTGCGCATTCAGCACGGTTTCCACCTCCAGCGGATAGACATTGAAGCCGGAACGGATAATCAGTTCCTTGGTGCGGCCCACGATGAACAGGGCGCCGTCCGCATCCTGCCGCGCCATATCGCCGGTATTCAGCCAGCCGCCAGGCCGCATGGCCGCTGCCGTCAGTGCCGGTTCGCGGTAATAGCCCAGCATGACGTTCGGTCCGCGCACCCACAGTTCTCCCGGCTGGCCGGTGGCGGCATCGTCTCCCGCCTCGTCCACGATGCGGGTTTCCACGCCGGGAATCGCGAAGCCTACCGAGGTATCGCTGCGCGGCGCATCGAGCGGGGTCTGGCTGATGGTGGGCGAGCTTTCAGTCATGCCGTAGCCATTGTGCAGCGGCAGGCCAATTAGCTTTTCCACGTCCGCCTTCAGCGTGGGTGACAGCGGCGAGCCGCCCGCATAGATAAAACGCAGCCGGGTCGCCAGCGGCTGCGACGGGCCGCCCAGCAGTTCCAGAAGGCGCGCATACATGGCCGGCACGCCCTGCATGATCGTCAGCCCGTCATGGCGCAGCGCGGCAAGCAGCGCTTCGGCCGAGAAGCGCGGCACGAGGTGCAGCGCGGCGCCCGCATACAGGGTGCCCAGCATCACGGAGGCCAGTCCGTAGACATGCGAGATCGGCAGCACGCCGTAGGCGCGGTCGTCCGGCGTAAGGCCGCGCAGGCGGCTCGACACGGCGGCAATGAACAGCAGGTTGCGGTGCGAGAGCATCACGCCCTTGGGCTGGCCGGTGGTGCCGGTGGTGTAGATCAGGGCGGCGGGCTGTTGCGCGCTGTCCACGTGCACCGGTTCCGGTGCGCAGTCCTCGTTCAGCGGGCCCACCATCCAGCTGGCGCCGAACGGCGATTCCTCCAGCTTTGCCGCATGCCGCCCGCCGTGGCCGAAGGCCTCCGGCGACACGCCGCAGGTGTAGACGGTAAAGCGCGCGCCCGAATGGCTGCTGATCTGGTCGATCTCGCGCGCCGACAGCCGTGCGTTGACGTTCACAATCCAGGCATCGCACAGCGCGGCCGCAAAGATCAGGCCTGCCTGCAGCACGCAGTTTTCGCCGACCACCATCAGGCGGTCGCCCGGCCGCAGGCCGAGCACGCGCAGGCGCTCCGCAGCAGCCTGCACCGCCGTCCACAGCTCGCCATAAGACCAGCTGCGGCCTGCTTCGCACAGTGCCGGTGCGTGCGGCGCCGCATCCGCCCAGCGGCGCGGAATGTCGCTGATGCGCGCGGGCAGGGCGCCCAGCAGGACTGCCACGTCCATCACTGCTGCGCCGCCCGTATCATATTGCGCGCGATGACCAGCTGCTGGATCTGGCTGGTGCCTTCGTAAATGCGGAACAGGCGCACGTCGCGGTAGAAGCGTTCGGCGGGGTAGTCGGCCACATAGCCCGCGCCGCCATGGATCTGCACCGAGCGGTCGGCCACGCGGCCGCACATTTCGGAGGCGAACAGTTTGCAGCAGGATGCTTCGGTGCTCACGTCCTCGCCGTTGTCGCGGCGCCGTGCGGCGTCCAGCACCATGCATTTCGCGGCATAGATTTCGGTCTTGCTGTCGGCCAGCATGGCCTGGATCAGCTGGAAGTCGACAATGGACTGGCTGAACTGCTGGCGGTCCATTGCATAACGCAAGGCGTCTTCCAGCATGCGTTCAGCCACGCCCACGCACACCGCCGCGATGTGCAGGCGGCCTTTGTCCAGCACTTTCATGGCGGTCTTGAAGCCCACGCCTTCCACGCCGCCGATCAGGTTTTCGGCCGGCACGCGGCAGTTCTCGAAGATCACGTCGCAGGTATGTGCGCCGCGCTGGCCCATCTTCCTGTCGATCTTGCCCAGCGAAAGGCCGGGCGCATCGCGCTCCACGATGAAGGCGGAAATCGCACCCGCGCCTTTGCCCTGCATATCGGTGCGCGCCATCACGGTGAAGATGCTGGCCTCCGGGGCGTTGGTGATGAAGCGCTTGGTACCGTTCAGGAGGTAGTGGCCGCCGTCGCGCATGGCCGTGGTGCGCAGCGAGGCGGCGTCCGAGCCGGATTCGGGCTCGGTCAGCGCGAAGGATCCGATGATCTCGCCTGACGCCAGTCGCGGCAGCCAGCGCTGTTTCTGTTCCTCCGTGCCGTCGATAACGATGCCTTGCGAACCGATGCCGTTATTGGTGCCGATCAGCGAGCGGAAGGCCGGCGAGGTGCGCGCGATCTCGAACGCCACCCGCACTTCCTCCTCCATGGTCAGCGCCAGGCCGCCATACGCTTCCGGAATGGATAAGCCGAACAGGCCCAGCTCCCGCATCTGCGCCACCACGGCGGGTGGAATCTGGTCGGTCTCGGCCACCACCTCCTCCTGCGGCACCAGCACTTCGCGCACAAAGCGGCGGATGCTGTCCAGCAGCAGAGTGAGGGTTTCTTCGTCCCGAATCATAGTTGTCCTTTTTAACTTGGCCCAAGGGCGAATCTGACGCGCCGGGTGCTCAGTGTGGCTGCAGCGGTATTCGCCTGTCAATGGCTGTGTGGAATGGCCGCACCAAACAATATTGAGGTCGCGCCGCAAACAGCTACACTGTCTTTGATGATCTTGTGGGCTTCGGACATGACTAACGAGCACGACAGCGCAAGCCACGCAGTATCGGACGCAGCTGCGGAAGATCTGGGCGGCCACCCGGAACCGTTGGGCGTGATGAGGGAGGAATTCCTCGCCATCATGTCGCATGAGCTTCGCCACCCGCTGAACCTGATCGCCATCAATGCCGGCTTGCTATCGCGCCTGCCTGAGGTACGGCAGTCCCCGGCGGCCGGGCGCGCGGCATCGGTCATCACCCGCGCGGTGGCGTGCCAAGCCAAGATTATTGAGGACCTGCTGGACATGTCGCGCCTCAGCACGGGGAAACTGACCCTGGTGCGCGCCGATGTTGACCTGGGAACGATTGCGGCGCAACTGCTTGATGTGCTCAAAGCGGACCCGCTGGTCGATTCGCTGCGCCTGCAGTTCGTGCAACCAGCCGTTCCTGTAATGGTGAACGCCGATGCACAGCGCGTCGAGCAGGTTCTCCTGAATCTGCTCAGCAATGCGGTGAAATTCACACCCGCCGGCGGTACGATTGCGCTAACGCTCAGCGCGGAAGCCGGCCAGGCCCGGCTCGATGTCTGCGACACCGGCGCCGGGATTGATCCGCGTTTTCTGCCGACGATCTTTGACATGTTCGGCCAGGGCGGCGCCACCGCCGTGCGCAGCAAGAGCGGGCTCGGAATAGGGCTCGCGCTGGCGCGGCATATCATCACCTTGCACGGTGGCCGGGTGGAGGCATTCTCGGAGGGCATCGGGCAGGGCAGCCGATTCAGCCTTTGGCTGCCTTTGGTGCAATGCGATGAGGCCGGGAAAGAAAAGCTCGAAGCAATCGGCGGCGCTACCTTGTCCGGATGCCGCATTCTCCTGGTAGACGATATGGAGGATTCGGCTGACATGTTCCGCACCTTGCTGGAACTGGAAGGTGCAATAGTAAGGTGGGCTGCAGGGGCGGACGAGGCGCTCGCCATGCTCGCCTCGGGCCCCGTGGACATCGTGATCTCGGATATATCCATGCCCCGGATGAATGGCTATGAATTCATGCGCGCCATGCGCGCCAATCCCGCGCTTGCCGGTATTCCCGCGATCGCGGCGAGCGGCCTGGGGCGTGAGACGGACATACGCCTGGCGCTTGATGCCGGTTTTTCCGACTATATCGTGAAACCGATTGACATCGACGTGCTGTGTGCGCGCATCAAGCGGCTGGTCCAAGCGTAATCGCTGCCGTTTGTGTGCGTCAGCTCACAGTTCGAATTGTGACTTTTCGCCAAACTGATATTTCACGAATATCGGGAGGCGGACATGCTGAATTATCTGGTGACAATGAAGCGCTGCGACGTGGACGCTGAGTTCTACGGCACGTTCTCGGACGAGGACGTGCAGAAGCTGCAGGCCGCGCCGCCCGGCCGGCCCTTCGACCTCGAAAAATACAAAGCCTACCTGTGCGGCGACGGCGCCATCGCGCTGGCCGTGAAGCCTGACTATGAGGATTCGGTAATGCTCGAACACCGCGAGCTCTGCCACCGCCTGCGCGAAGCGCGCGCCTTCTGAGTGTGTTGCAAACGGTGCTGGCCAATTCCTACACGGGCCGCGCCGTCCATCCTATAGGCGCAGCTTGCTGCACGAGCCATCATGGACGCTCACTTTCATTAAACGTGAAGGAGGGGAATGATGTTTGCACACAATAAGCGATTGCAATACACGGTCCGCGTCAGCGAGCCCAATCCGGGACTGGCGAACCTGATGCTGGAGCAGTTCGGGGGGCCGCAAGGCGAATTGGCTGCCGCCATGCGCTACTTTACCCAGGCCGTCAGCGAAGATGATCCAGGCCGCCGCGATATGCTGTTCGATATCGCTACGGAAGAGCTGAGCCACCTGGAGGTGATCGGCAATATCGTCGTCATGCTGAACAAGGGCGCCAAGGGCCGCCTGGCGGAAGGCGTGGACCAGGAAGGCGAGATGTACCGCGCCATTACCGGCGCCGGCAACGACAGCCATATCACCCAGGTGCTGTATGGCGCGGGCTCGCCGCTGACCAACTCGGCCGGTGTGCCATGGACCGCCGCCTATATCGACACCATAGGCGAACCCACTGCCGACCTGCGCTCGAACATCGCGGCCGAAGCGCGCGCCAAGATCGTCTATGAACGCCTGATCAACCTGACCGACGATCCGGGCGTGAAGGAAGCGCTGGGCTTCCTGATGACGCGGGAAATCGCGCACCAGAAGTCCTTCGAGAAGGCGCTGTATTCCATCGCGCCGAACTTCCCTCCGGGCAAACTGGCGGGCCGTCCGGAATTCGCCAGCGTCTACTTCAATATGTCGCAAGGCGGTCCGGAGCTCAACGGTTCCTGGAACAGCGGCGACAAGTGGCAGACGGTCAGCGACCGCGACCAGCAGATGGGCGTGGATGGCGGCAGCGGCGAAGCCTCGGTGCAGCTGGATGCCGACGATGCTGAACTGCTGAACGCGATGGCGGCGCGCACCATGTCCGATCCATCCGTCGATCCGATGACTGGCGCCGAGCTGGGTATGTCGGCGGAAACGGCGGCCATGACGCCGGGTGCTTCGGCCACCGGCAAGCAGCCGCCACAACCAGGTACGGTGCATTAAAGCATGCAGTTGCTGCGTTCGCTCCCTTCATGGCGTTATGCACTGGGCGCGGCCATCTGCCTCGGCGGCGCACTGGCGCTGATGCACGATGTCGCGAGCGGCGTGGCAGCCTTCGATGCACGGGTACATGGGGCCTTGCTGGGCGGCGCAACGGCCGCCCTCGCTACGGCGCTGGGCACCTTGCCCGTGCTGCTTTCCCAGAATTTTTCGCAGCGCACCTATGACGCCTTCCTCGGCTTCGGGGCAGGCGTGATGCTGGCGGCGACTGCGTTCTCCCTGGTTTTGCCTGCCATCGCGGCCAGCAAGGGCGGGGGCGCGGGGCCCTTTGAAGCCAGTGCTACCGTGGGGGCAGGCATTCTGCTCGGCATGGGACTGGTGCTGCTGCTCGACCGCGTGGCGCGGCACGAGGCGGTGCTGGCCAATATCGATTCCGAACGCAGCGATTCCATCAAGCGCGCCTGGCTGTTCGTGGCCGCGGTCGCCATCCACAACCTGCCGGAAGGGCTGGCCATCGGCGTGGCCTATGCGGGCGTGGACCTGGCCAAGGCCCACAGCCTGGCCACCGGCATTTCCGTGCAGGACGTGCCGGAGGGGCTGGTGGTGGCGCTGGCGCTGCGCACCGTGGGCTATGGCCGCGTGTTTGCCTGCCTGCTGGGCGTGGCGTCCGGCCTGATCGAGCCGGTGGCCGCAGTGGCGGGCGCCGTGCTGATCGAATATGTGCGGGAACTGCTGCCCTGGGGCCTTGCACTGGCAGCGGGGGCCATGCTGTTCGTCATCAGCCACGACGTGATTCCGGAAGCGCACCGCAAGGGCAACTGCACCAGCGCTTCCTGCGCCGTGGTGGCCGGCTTCATCGTGATGATGGTGCTCGATACGGCGCTGGCCTAACGCGCCAGCAGCGCAATCACTTCGCTTTCTTCCACCTGCGGGAACTGCTCGTAGTGCCGGCTCACCGATACGAAATGCATCGGCGTGGCGAGGCACTGCACCTCATCGGCCAGCGGCGCTATCAGCTCCAGTGCATCATGCGAGGCCACCGGCACGGCGGCCACCAGCCGCTGCGGCTGCTGGGCACGCAGCATGCGCAGGGCCGCCGCCATGGTGGAGCCGGTCGCCAGCCCGTCATCGACCACGATCACGGTGCGTCCGGCGGCATGCGCGGCTTGCGGCCGGCCATATGCCGCGCGGCGGCGGCGCATCAGTTCAAGCTGTTCCCGTGTCTGCGCTTCCACCCATTCCATGCTGGTCCGCGTGCGGTGGAAGTAGGATGCGAGCTCGCGGTTGCCGTGCTCGTCCACTGCGCCCACCGCCAGTTCGGGGTCGATGGCCGAAGGAATTTTCCGCACCAGAACCACGTCGAGTTCGCCTTGCAGGCGCTCGGCAATCAGCGCCGCCATCGGCACGGCGCCGCGCGGTATCGCCAGCACCAGCGGGTGCGTGGCGCGCAGGTGCAGCAGTCGTTCAGCCAGCAGCTCTGCAGCCTGCAGCCGGTCGTGGAAGGGAAGCTCGATCGCGTTCATTGAACGAGCATAGCGCAAGTCCGCGCCACGCGGTTTTCCGACTGCGGCACAAGCGCTTCTCCTACGACGTCCCGCCGGGCGCGTGCAAGAATGAAATGACCGCCCAGGAGAACAGCGATGAATGATGCACCGAACAATACCTTCGTCTTCCCCGGCAAGCGCATCCTTGTCGCCTGCAGCAATGCGCGTACGGGCAGCGATCTGGCGGGCCTGTTCAGCGCATCGGGCTTCGAAGTGGAATGCGCCGGCGACGGCCTGACGGCCTTGCAGAAGGCGCGCCGCTTCGAACCTTCCGTGATTGTGGTGAGCCTCGACCTGGCCTACCTGAACGGCTTCCAGGTCGCGCGTTCGGTGCGCCATCTTCCCGGCTGCACCGGTACGCGGACCATGGCCCTGCTGGCCTGGGGCGTCGAGCTGCTGGACCGCCAGCGCTGCTTCGACTACGTGCTGCGCGAACCGCTGCGGCGCTACCAGCAATACGCGTGCAGCCCGGTCACGCGGCCCCGTCCCAACCTGCATCTCTGTCCCGCCCTCCACTGAAGATTTCCTGAAGGTAGCGTGCGCGTACGGACTCGACAGTAGTCATATATTGACTCTGCAGTTCCCACAACCACTACTACTCTCAAGGAGATGCACAGTGAAGTTCGCATACAAAGCAGCATTGACCGCAGCCACCCTTATCCTGGCAGCAAGCGCGCAAGCAGCTGGCGGCACCGATATCGGCAACACCTCCGTTGACGACGTGACGCTGAATGGAGAGAACTCCGATGCCTTCGTCTTCGCATCGGCCTGGAATCCGCACGCAGGGCCGCAAGGCAATACCGATGGCTTCGGCACCGCCTTCGATGCCTACGGCAGCGGCGCCTGGTCCCTGGTCGGCAAGCTGGACAACGGTTCCGGCTTCTCCGGCAGCAACGGGCTGGAGTTCAGCTTCGCGCGTACTGCCGGTTCGGACACCGATGGCGTGTGGTCGGTGACGAATACCGGTTCGCAAGGCCTGAAGCTGGACCTCGTGTTCGCTGTGCATGCGGGCAACGGCGCCGGCGCCTTCCTCTTCGATGACGAGATCATCGGCGCGGGCGCCACCGTGAACGGCACCTGGAAAATCGACTGGTTCACAGGCAATAACGGAAACAATCCAGGCTTCTCCAACCTCACCGTGTTCGGCCGCGACGTGAATGTCGTGCCGGTACCGGAACCCGAGACCTACGGCATGCTGCTGGCCGGTCTCGGCATGCTGGGCTTCGCGGCGCGCCGCCAAAAGAAGTCCTGATAGAGTAAGCGCCGGGCCGCCTTTCTGCGGCCCGGCGTGGAGGAAGTATGGATCAGTTCGATACGGCCGCCATCATGGGCGGGCTGTATGGCGATGGCTTCATCGCCTGCAAGGGAGCGTTTTCGCGCGAGTGGGTGGAAGCGCTGGGCGCCGACATCGGCACGCTGTTCGATGAAGCGCGGCGCACGCCCGGCGGTGCGCTGGAGCGGGGACCGAACCGATACTACGTGGAAATTCATCCGGAACGCCTGCGCGGCTTCCGCGACATCATCACCCATCCCTGGGTATGCGCCGTGTGTGCGGCGATTCTCGGCCCTGACTACAAGATCGTGGAAGCAGGCTTTGACGTGCCCGGACCGGGCGCCATGATGCAGCCCTGGCACCGCGATTTCGCCGCGCCGCCGCAGACCGTGACCGGCCGCCGCCTCAATTCGCTGGCCTTCAATATCACCACCGTCGATGTGACCGAGGACATGGGCCCGTTCGAGATTGCGCCCGGCACCCAGTGGGATACCTGGGAGGGCGCCCATCCCATGTTCCCGCCGCCGGAGCTGCACCCGCGCTACGAAGGGCTGCGCCAGCGCAAGCTCGCACGCATGGGCGACATCTCGGCCCGTTCGGCGCTCACCATCCACCGCGGCACGGCGAACCTGTCGATGAAATCGCGGCCCGTGTTCGTGCTGGGCGTGGACGCGCCGGACGGCACCAATGCGGATAAGCACGACCTGCAGCTGAGCCGGGCCTATTACGAAGCGCTGGACGAAGAAGTGCGGCGGCATCTGGCCTGCCGCGTCGTGGACAAACTGGAAACGGTAGAGCAGGGCCACGCCATCGAAGGCCTGCTGATGGGCGTCAAGCCTTGATGTCGAGCAGGGTGCCGATGCGTTCGTCGGCCGCCTGCACCACTTCGGCCGCCAGATTGAAGCCTGCCTTGTAGACCAGCGCATTGGTGGTTGACGACGCCAGGTCTGTGCCGGACGGCGTGCTGCTGTCGGCCGCTGCGGCGGCACGGCCCTCCACGGACAGCGTGACTCCCGAACCGGCCGGGCTGGCTTCCTGGAAGTTCGCCTGCTGCGGCGAGAATCCCTGCGTATTCAGGTTGGCAACATTATGCGCTTCCACGCCCAGCGCCTGCTGGTTGGACTGCAATGCGGACAGGCCGCTGGAAAGGGCAGAGAGAGTCATGGGGCTAGTGTAGCGCGTTGCCGTCCGGCATGCACGCGCTGCCTGTGCGATGTGCGCGGACGCAACAGCTCATCCGTTAGATATTTATCAGCATTAATATTTTGGGATTGCAATACTTGATGATTGACACCAGAATCGGAACGTTGCCTGTCGCAAATAGTTCCGAGGTGTATCATCAATACCTTCTCCCGCCGACTCCGCCAGTTCGCCGTTGCCGCAGCGCTGGCTTGCGCCGCCCAGGCGCAGGCGCTGCCGCTGGACGCGCGGCTGAACGAACAGGTCATCACCATTCCCGCCGGCGCCAGCCAGACCATTTCGCTGGAAACCACCCTGTACAAGCCGGATGGCGACGGACCCTTCCCGCTGCTCATCATTAACCACGGCAAGGCGCCAGGCAATCCCAAGCTGCAGCAGCGCGACCGTTTTGTCTATATGGCCACGCAGTTCGTTCGGCGCGGCTATGCGGTGCTGGTGCCGATGCGCACCGGTTTCGCCCAGTCTTCCGGCAAGTACATCGATTACGGCTGCAATATGACGGCCAACGGCTATACCCAGGCCAGCGACATCGCCGACGTGGTGCAATTCGCGCGCCGGCAGAAGTGGATCGACGGCGAACGCATCGTGATCGCAGGCCAGTCCTACGGCGGCCTTGCCAGCATGGCATTGAGCACGCGCGAGCTGCCGGGCGTGCGCGGCGTGATGAATTTTGCGGGCGGCCTGAAAATGCACGGCGGCAGCTGCGACTGGCAGTCCGCGCTGGTGGAAGCCTTCGGCGAATATGGCCGCAAGAACAGGATCGCCACCCTGTGGATGTACGGCGCCAACGACAGCTACTTCGGCCCCGAACTGGTGAGCCGCATGTACGGCGCCTTCAGCGCCAACGGCGGCAAGGCCGAGCTGGTGGCCTACGGCCCGTTCAAGAACGACGCGCACACCATGCTGGGCAGCCGCGACGGCCAGCAGGTATGGGTGCCTGAAGTGGAGCGCTTCCTGTTCAAGCTCGGCATGCCCATCCGCGAAACGGTGGCGCTGGCCGATCCTCCAGCCCAGCCGCCGAGCAACTACGCGCGGCTGGATGACGTGGCGGCCGTGCCTTATCTGCCGGAGCAGGGCCGCGAGCAGTACCGCGACTTCCTGAAACGCGAAACGCCGCGCGCCTTCGCCGTGTCCGCCAGCGGCTCCTGGGGCTGGGCGGAAGAGGGCGAATCGCCCGATATGCGCGCGCTGGCGGCCTGCCAGGCGGCGAGCAAGGCGCCATGCAAGCTCTATACGGTGGACAACAACGTGGTGTGGCCGGACAGCGGTGCGCTCGCGACGGGAGGCCGCTGATATCATCGTCCCATGCGCGGACGACATGATCATGACAGGCAGGCAAGCGGCAAGGTCCGGGTTCGGGGCGCGCGCGAACACAATCTCAAGAACGTGGACCTGGAGATCCCGCGCGATGCGCTGGTGGTCTTCACCGGCGTTTCCGGTTCCGGCAAATCCTCGCTGGCTTTCGGCACCTTGTATGCGGAGGCGCAGCGGCGCTATCTCGAATCGGTGTCGCCGTACGCGCGGCGCCTGTTCCACCAGATGCCGGTGCCGCAGGTGGACGAAATCGACGGCCTGCCGCCCGCCGTGGCGCTGCAGCAGCAGCGTGGCACGCCCACCACGCGTTCTTCGGTCGGCAGCGTCACCACCTTGTCCAATTCCCTGCGCATGCTGTATTCGCGGGCCGGCGATTATCCGCGCGGCCAGGAGCTGCTGTATGCCGAATCCTTTTCGCCCAATACGCCGGAAGGCGCCTGCACCGAATGCCACGGCCTGGGCCGCGTCTATGAGGTGACTGAGCGTTCGATGGTGCCGGATGACAGCCTGACCATCCGCGAACGCGCGGTCGCCGCCTGGCCCACCGCATGGCATGGCCAGAACCTGCGCGACATTCTCGTCACGCTGGGCTACGACGTGGATACGCCGTGGCGCGAGCTGCCGAAGAAAGACCGCGACTGGATCCTGTTCACCGACGAGCAGCCCACGGTGCCGGTGTATGCCGGCTTTACGCCGGAGGAAACGCGGCGCGCGCTGAAGCGCAAGGAAACGCCGAGCTACCAGGGCACCTTCACCGGCGCGCGCAAATACGTGCTGCAGACTTTCTCGGCCACCGAAAGCGCGTCGATGAAGAAGCGTGTGTCGAAATATATGGTGAGCACGGAATGCCCGGTGTGCCGCGGCAAGCGGCTGCGCGCGGAATCGCTGTCGGTGCGCTTTGCGGGCATGGACATCACCGAGCTGTCGCGCCTGCCGCTCAAGCGGCTGGCGCAGCTGATGCAGCCCTTCGCGGCCGGCACGGCGAAGCGCAACGCGAAGGAGGCCGCGGCGCATCCGGAAAAGCTGATCGTCACCCAGCGCATCGCGCAGGACGTGTGCGGGCGGCTGGAAGTGCTGCTCGACCTGGGGCTTGGCTACCTGACGCTGGACCGCAGCACGCCCACGCTGTCGCCCGGAGAGCTGCAGCGTTTGCGGCTGGCGACGCAGGTGCGCTCCAACCTGTTCGGCGTGGTGTACGTGCTGGATGAGCCGTCGGCGGGCCTGCATCCGGCAGATACGGTGGCGCTGCTGCGGGCGATGGACCGGCTCAAGGCATCGGGCAATTCCCTGTTCGTGGTGGAGCATTCGCTGGACGTGGTGCGGCATGCGGACTGGATCGTGGATGTGGGCCCGGCGGCGGGCGAGATGGGCGGGCAGGTGCTGTACAGCGGCGAGCCTGCGGGCCTGAAGTCGGTGAAGCCATCGGTAACGCGGCGCTACCTGTACGCCGACTCGCCGCCCGCGCCGCGCGAACCGCGTGCGCCGCAAGGCTGGCTGACGCTGCGCGGCATCACCCGCAATAACCTCAGCAAGCTGGACGCCGATTTCCCGCTGGGGGTGCTGACCAGCGTGACCGGCGTGTCCGGCTCCGGCAAGTCGAGCCTCGTCAGCCAAGTGCTGGTGGAACTGGTATCGCAGGCGCTGGGACACGAGGCGCCGGACGAAGCGGAAGAGGGCGAAGAACTCGAACAAAGCGAGCCATCCACGCTGGAAGGCCGCATTACGGGCGGGCTGGAAGGCATGCGCCGCCTGGTGCGCGTGGACCAGAAGCCGATCGGCCGCACGCCGCGCTCCAACCTTGCCACCTACACTGGCCTGTTCGACCATGTGCGCAAGCTGTTCGCGGCCACCAAACTGGCCCGCTCGCGCAAATACGATGCAGGCCGCTTCTCCTTCAATGTGGCCAAGGGCCGCTGCGAGAACTGCGAAGGCGAGGGATCGGTGATGGTGGAGCTGCTGTTCCTGCCCAGCGTGTATGCGCCGTGCCCGGTTTGCCAGGGCGCGCGCTACAACGCAAAAACGCTGGAAGTGACGTACCGCGAGCGCAATGTGGCGCAGGTGCTGGACATGACGGTGGATGCGGCCTGGGCGTTCTTCGCGGACGAGCCGGCGCTGCATCGGTCGCTCGATGTGCTGCGCGAAGTAGGCCTTGGCTATCTGCGGCTCGGCCAGCCTGCCACCGAACTGTCCGGCGGCGAGGCGCAACGCATCAAGCTCGCCACCGAACTGCAGCGCGCGGCGCGGGGACGCATGCTGTATGTGCTCGATGAACCCACGACCGGGCTGCATCCGGCGGACGTGGAAAAGCTGGTCGTGCAGCTGCAAACGCTGGTCGATGCGGGCAATACGGTGATCCTCGTCGAGCACGACATGCGGGTGGTGGCGGCCAGCGACTGGGTGATCGATATCGGGCCCGGCGCGGGCGAAGAGGGCGGCACGGTGGTCGTTGCGGGGCCGCCGGCGGTGGTGGCGAAGCACCATGAAAGCCGCACCGCGCCCTACCTGAAGCGATTCATGGAGGGAGGTAGCCAGCACGCTGCTATACGGTGATAATACTGCTTTCTCGTGCATCAGAAGAGTGGGCAGACAGTGAACCGAGCTGTGATACCGATAGCAGTGCAGGGCGCCAGCCGCGAGCGCAAGCGGCAGGCGCCGAAAGGCCGCCGCGTGGATCCTGTGGCGCTGGCCGAAGTGCAGGCTTTGCTGGGCGCATCCGAACGGCGGCGCGACCTGCTGATCGAGCACCTGCACCTGATCCAGGACCGCTACGGCTGCCTGTCCACCGCGCACCTGGCGGCGCTGGCGGCCGAGATGCGGCTTTCGCAGGCTGAAGTATTCGAAGTGGCGAGCTTCTACCACCACTTCGACATCGTGCGCGAAGGCGAGGAAGCGCCTGCGGCGCTGACGGTGCGCGTCTGCGGCGGCCTGTCCTGCGAGCTGGCCGGCAGCCGCGAGCTGCTTGCACGGCTCCCCGCGCTGCTCGGCCGCGAGGTCCGCCTCCTGTCCGCGCCCTGCATCGGCCGCTGCGACCAGGCCCCCGCCGCCCTGGTCGCCCAGCAAGCCATCCCCCACGCCACCCCCGCCGCCATTGCCCAGTCCGTGTCCACCATGGGGTCAGGCACCGAGGTGGACACGGGCTCGGCTGTGCATGACTATCGGGTGCTGCGCGCTTGTCATGGCGGCGAACGTGAGGTGGAGGCCGTGATTGCGGAGATGGAGCATTCCGGGCTGCGCGGCCTGGGCGGCGCGGGGTTCCCGACCGGGCGCAAATGGCGCATCGTGCGCAATGAGCCGGGGCCGCGATTGATGGCGGTGAATATCGACGAGGGCGAACCGGGCACCTTTAAAGACCGCTTCTATCTCGAACGTGACCCGCAGCGCTTCATCGAAGGCATGCTGATCGCCGCCTGGGCCGTGGGCATCGACGAAATCTACATCTACCTGCGCGACGAATACCACGACTGCCGCCAGCTGCTCGCAGCCGAGCTGAAAAAGCTGCAAGCAGATCCGCCAGTGCCCCAGCTGCCGAAGATCCACCTGCGGCGCGGCGCGGGCGCCTATATCTGCGGCGAGGAATCGGCAATGATCGAATCCATCGAGGGCAAACGCGGCATGCCGCGGCTGCGGCCGCCATATGTGGCGCAGGTCGGCCTGTTCGGAAGGCCCACGCTGGAACATAATTTCGAAACCCTGTACTGGGTGCGCGATATCCTGGAAAAAGGCGCGGACTGGTTCGCGTCGGAAGGCAGGAACGGCCGCAAGGGGCTGCGTTCCTTTTCCGTATCCGGCCGCGTGAAGGAGCCGGGCGTGAAGCTGGCGCCTGCCGGCATCACGATCCGTGAACTGATCGCCGAATACTGCGGCGGCATGCTGGATGGCCACGAGCTGTATGCCTA
The DNA here is from genome assembly GCF_045984285.3 of Pseudoduganella rhizocola. NCBI lineage: Bacteria > Pseudomonadati > Pseudomonadota > Betaproteobacteria > Burkholderiales > Oxalobacteraceae > Pseudoduganella > Pseudoduganella rhizocola. Next base: position 39,015 of record NZ_JBJQIK030000010.1, on the reverse strand, counting down.
TCTGCCGGGCGGCGCTTCGGGCGGCATTCTCCCCGCCGGCATGGACGACATTCCGCTCGATTTCGACACGCTGCAGCCCTACGGCTGCTTTGTCGGCTCGGCCGCCATCATCGTGCTGTCGAATCACGATACCGCCGCTGCCGCCGCACGCAATATGATGGCCTTCTTCCGCGACGAATCCTGCGGCCAGTGCACGCCGTGCCGCGTGGGCACCGCCAAGGCGGTGGACCTGCTCGCGCAGCCTGTGTGGGATGCGGGCCTGCTGGGCGAACTGTCGCAGGTGATGCGCGATGCCTCAATCTGCGGACTGGGGCAGGCGGCGCCGAATCCCGTTGACTGTGTGCTGCGCTATTTCCCGCATGAGGTGGGCGCATGAGCGTGAAGTTTGAACTGAACGGCAGGGCCGTTGAAGCGATTGCCGGCGAAACGGTCTTCCAGGCCGCGCGGCGCGCGGGCATCGGGATTCCCACGCTGTGCTACAAGGATGGCATGGAGGCCGCAGGCAATTGCCGCGCATGTGTGGTGGAGATCGATGGCGAGCGTGTGCTTGCACCAAGCTGCTGCCGCTATCCCTCCGAGGGCATGAAGGTCGCCACCGCCAGCCCGCGTGCGCTCAGCGCGCAGAAGATGGTGCTGGAGCTGCTGCTCTCCGATATGCCGGAAACAGCTTACACGCGCGACAACGAAGTCGATCAATGGGCGCTCAGGCTGGGCGTCGGCAAGCCGCGCTTCGCACCGCGCGCGCAGCCGCAGGCCGACCTGTCGCATGCCGCCATTGCGGTCAACCTGGACGCCTGCATCCAGTGCACCCGCTGCGTACGCGCCTGCCGCGATGAACAGGCCAATGACGTGATCGGCCTCGCCTTCCGTGGCGACCATGCCGGCATCGTTTTCGACATGGCCGACCCGATGGGCGCCTCCACCTGCGTGGCCTGCGGCGAGTGCGTGCAGGCCTGTCCCACCGGCGCGCTGATGCCCGCGCGCGGCGCGGCCCTGCCTGTGCCGGAGAAGCGCGTGGAGTCGGTTTGCCCTTATTGCGGCGTCGGCTGCCAGCTGACCTACAACGTCAGCGGCAACCGGATCCAGTATGTGGAAGGCCGCGACGGTCCGGCCAATCATGGAAGGCTCTGCGTGAAGGGCCGCTATGGCTTCGACTACGCGCACCATCCGCAGCGCCTGACGACACCGCTGATCCGCCGCCAGGATGCGCCCAAGCGCGGCGACTTCACCATGGACCCGGACCATGTGCTCGATGTGTTCCGCGAAGCCAGCTGGGAAGAAGCGCTGGCGCTGGCCGGCGGCAAACTGGCCCAGCTGCGTGATACGCATGGCGCGAAAGCGCTGGCGGGATTCGGCTCGGCCAAAGGCAGCAACGAGGAAGCCTACCTGTTCCAGAAGCTGGTGCGCACGGGCTTCGGCAGCAATAACGTCGACCACTGCACGCGGCTGTGCCATGCGTCTTCGGTGGCCGCGCTGCTGGAGGGGATAGGATCGGGCGCCGTCTCGAACCCGGTGATGGACGTGATGCAGTCCGAGGTCATTGTGCTGATCGGCGCGAATCCGACCGTGAACCATCCGGTAGCGGCGACCTGGATCAAGAACGCCGTGCGCAAGGGCGCAAAGCTGGTGGTCTGCGATCCGCGCCGCTCGGAACTGGCGCGCCAGGCGCACCGCTTCCTGCAGTTCAAGCCGGACACCGACGTCGCGCTGCTGAACGCCATGATGCACGTGATCGTGCATGAAGGGCTGGTGGATGAAGGTTTCATCGCCAGCCGCACCATCGGCTACGATGAGCTGCGCAGTAACGTGGAAGGCTACAGCCCCGAGCTGATGGCCCCGATCTGCGGCATCGATGCCGAAACCATCCGCTACACGGCTCGCCTTTATGCAAAGTCGAAGGGCTCCATGATCCTGTGGGGCATGGGCGTTTCGCAGCACGTGCACGGCACCGACAATGCCCGCTGCCTGATTGCGCTGGCGCTGATGACGGGCCAGATCGGCCGTCCCGGCACCGGCTTGCATCCGCTGCGTGGCCAGAACAATGTGCAGGGCGCCTCCGATGCGGGCCTGATACCGATGATGTTCCCCGACTACCAGCGCGTAAGCGAGCCCGGTGTGCGCGAGCGCTTCGCCGCCGCCTGGCAGGTGCCGGCAGAAGCGCTGGACGACAAGCCTGGCCTCACGGTGGTGGAAGTGATGGACGCCATCCTCGAAGGCAAGGTGCGCGGCATGTACATCATGGGCGAGAATCCGGCGATGTCCGATCCCGATGCAAACCACGCCCGCGAAGCGCTGGCGGCGCTGGACCATCTGGTGGTACAGGACATCTTCCTTACCGAAACGGCCTATCTTGCCGATGTGATCCTGCCCGCCAGCGCCTTCCCGGAAAAGACCGGCAGCTTCACGAACACCGACCGCACGGTGCAGATCGGCCGCCAGGCCATCGATCCGCCGGGGCAGGCGAAACAGGACCTGTGGATCATCCAGCAGATCGCCCGCGAAATGGGCCTGGACTGGCAGTACGGCCGCGTCTCCGAGGTATTCGAGGAAATGCGCGGCGTGATGCCGAGCATTGCCGGCATCAGCTGGCAGCGGCTGGAGCGCGAGCACGCCGTCACCTATCCATGTCCGGCCGAAGACCATCCGGGCACGCCGGTCGTCTTCACCGAGCAGTTCCCGCGCGAATCGGGCAAGGCGCGCTTTGTGCCCGCCGATATCATTCCCGCCAACGAAAGGCCGGATGCGGATTACCCGATGGTGCTGATTACGGGCCGCCAGCTGGAGCACTGGCACACCGGCAGCATGACGCGCCGCGCCTCGGTGCTGGACGCCATCGAACCCGATCCGGTAGCGCTGGTCCATCCGCTCGACCTGGCGGAGATGGGCGTGGAGCCGGGCGCCACGATCACCATTGCCTCGCGCCGTGGCGAAGTGGCCTTGTACGCGCGGGCCGACGACAGCTCGCCACGGGGCGCCATCTTCGTCCCGTTCTGCTATTACGAAGCGGCCGTCAACAAGCTGACCAATCCTGCGCTGGACCCCTTCGGCAAGATCCCCGAATTCAAATACTGCGCCATCCGCGTCACGCCGGGCGGCGAGGTAGCGCAGCAGGGCAGCTACGGCGGCGGCCAGTTGCTGGAGCCATCGGCCCATTCCGGGTAAGATGTCCCCAGCGGATGAGTCCGCAACATGACACCATGGGGTCAGGCACCATGGTGTCACATGACAGGCGGTGCCTGACCCCATGGTGTCAGTGTTGAGGAGGCAAGGTGGCTGGGAAAACAGAGTTGATGGCGTCCGGACTGGCTGGCTGCGCGCGCACCGCGCAGAAGGCGCGCTGATGTCGTTGCTGGATGCGGTGCAGACCGCCTTCCGCCTCCTTTTCACGGGTGATCCGGTGCTCTGGAATATCGTCTGGGTCTCGCTCAGCACCAGCATTGCCGGCCTGCTGATCGCCACGCCTTTCGCCGTGGCGGGCGGCTACGCGATCGCCATGCACCAGTTCCCTGGCCGCCGGCTGGTGATCTGGCTCGCCCAGGCCGCGCTGTCGCTGCCGACGGTACTGATCGGCCTTCTGCTTTACCTGCTGCTGTCGCGCCATGGTGCGCTGGGCGGCCTGCAATGGCTGTTCAGCCAGTCCGGCATCATCGCCGGGCAGGTGCTGATCGCCATGCCGGTGCTGCTGGCCTTCACGCTGTCCGCCGTGCAGGCGGCCGATCCGCGTTACGCCGAAACCGCCATCGCCCACGGCGCCTCGCCCTTGCGCGTGATGGCCACGCTGCTCTATGAGGTGCGCTACGGCGTGATGGCGGCGGTGATCAGCGGCTTTGGCCGCGTGATCTCGGAAGTGGGCTGCGCCATGATGGTGGGCGGGAATATCGCAGGCTATACGCGCACCATCACCACGGCCATCGCGCTTGAAACCAGCAAGGGCGAATTCGCGCAGGGCATTGCGCTCGGCATCGTGCTGGTGACGATAGCGCTGGCGATGAACGGCGCCATGATGCTGCTGCAGGGCGATGCACATGCGGCGCGGGGCCGGGCATGACATTGCTTTCCTTCGGCCGCCTGCACAAGCGCTTCGGCGCACAAACCCTGTTTGATCTCGAAGGCCTGCAGGTCGACAACGCCAGCGCCTACGTCCTCACCGGCGTGAATGGCGCGGGCAAGAGCACCTTGCTGCGCGCGCTGGCGGGCCTGGCGCCGGCCGAGGCGAGCGATGTGCGCTTCGATGGCGAGGCGGTGCAGCTGAAACCCTATCCGCAAGCGATGCGCGATGCCATCGTCTACGTGCACCAGCACCCGGTCATGTTTTCCACCAGCGTTGAGGACAATATCGCCTACGGCCTCAAAGTCCGCCGCGCGCCCGCTGCGGTGATCCGCGCCGCCGTGGCGGAAGCCGTGGAATGGGCCGGTGTGGCGCATCTGCGCGGCAGCAATCCGCTGACCCTGTCCGGCGGCGAGAAGCAGCGTGTGGCGCTGGCGCGCGCGCGCGTGCTGAAGCCGCGCCTGATGCTGCTCGACGAGCCCACCGCCAGCCTCGATGGCGAAGCGCGCGAGCAGGTGATAGCACTGATCCCCGACCTGATACGCTCCGGGGCAAGCGTTATCATTGCCTGCCACGACCGCGACCTGATCAACCTGCCCGGAGTGCGGCGCATGAAGCTGCGCGACGGGCGCCTCGAGTACCGCTGAACAAAGGAGATCGCATGAAACGCCGCCTCTTGCTCGTTGCCGCTGCCGCGATGGCGCTGTGCGGTTTCGCTTCGGCACAGCAGATCATCAAATTGTCCACCACCACCAGCACCGAGAATTCGGGCCTGCTGGCCTACCTGCTGCCGATGTTCGAAGCGAAGGCGAATGCGAAGGTGCAGGTGATTTCGGTCGGTACCGGCAAGGCGCTGGAGCTGGCGAAAAACGGCGACGTGGACGTGACCCTGGTGCACGCGCGCTCCGCTGAAGACAAGTTCGTGGCCGAAGGCTGGGGTGTGGACCGGCGCGATGTGATGTACAACGACTTCATCGTCGTCGGTCCGGCCAGCGATCCATCCGCCCTGAAGGGCAGCCGCGATGTGGTCGCGTCCTTCCGCAAGATCGCGGCTACTGGCGCGAAATTCGTCTCGCGCGGCGATAACTCGGGCACCGACATCATGGAGAAAGGCTACTGGAAGCAGGCCGGGACGAATCCGGCACCGGCGCGATATATTTCGGCGGGTTTGGGCATGGGAGAGGTGCTGAACATGGCGGCCGAGCTGGAAGGCTACACGCTGACCGACCGCGCTACCTACGGCGCCTACCGGGCCAGGACCGGGCTGGCGGTGCTGGTGCAAGGCGATCCGAAAATGTTCAACCCCTACGGCATCATTGCAGTGAACCCGGCCAAACACCCCGGCATCAACTACCAGGGCGCAAAGCAGCTGATCGAATGGATCACCTCGCCCGAGGGCCAGGCCAGGATCGCTGCCTTCAAGCCGGCCGGCCAGCAGCTTTTTTTCCCATCTGCAAAATAGACCGCCGCACGTTTGATTTAGATCATGCCCGCATGTTGAGGAATCTTTAGTCTTGGCTGTCCCGCCGCGATTCTGCGCCGGGCTGTCCAAACCTAGCAGAGGCCAATCCATGTATCCATTTACCCAGGCTGTTACCCCCGCCGCCCAGAATCATATCCAGGCACAGGTGGCGTTCTTCAACGATATGTCGCGCTCGCTGATGCAAAGCGCGCAGCAATTCAGAGAGCTGCAATTGCAGTTCACGCAATCCGTCATCGAAGACGGTGCGGCCACGGGCCAGGCCTTCATCGGCATCGGCAAGCCCACCGAGCTGTTCAGCCTCGCGGCGGCCCGTGCGGAGCCGGCCGCCATGCGCCTGCGCGCCTACCAGCAGCAGCTCTCGCGCATCACGGCGGATGGCCAGGCCAGCCTGATCCGGGTAGCGGGCGACCATGCGGAAGAAACCACCCGTGCGGCGCGCGAATTTACGGATGAGGTCACGCGCATTACCTCCGAAGAAACCGAACGCACCCTGCGCAACCAGCAGGACGCGATGCGCCAGCTGGCCAACCCGCTGGACGGCATCATGGACAGTGCCGCCCGCCATGCACGCGCGGCAATGGGCGATGGGCTGGACTTTGCGGCTGCCCAGCCCGGCGCCGCAGCGGCCGCCGCGGCAAGCGTTGCGCGCCCGGCCCAGCGCAAGGAGGCCCAGCCCGGCTGAACGCTCTGCTAGCCATGCGCTCCCGCACGATTGGCCTTGCTAGACTGGCCGCTCGATATAAGGGGAGAGCATGGATTTCATCGATTTGCTGCAATGGCCGGCCATGGCCGCCTCGCTGCTGGCGGCATGGCTGGTGGGCTCGCGCAGCGCGCACCGGCGTCTCGCGGGCTTTGTCGTATTCCTTGTCAGTAACGTGCTGTGGGTCATCTGGGGCTGGCAGGACGACGCCTGGGCGCTGATCGTATTAAACTGCTGTCTGGCCGCGACGAATATTCGCGGCATCGTCAAAAACGAGAACAAGCAGCCGGATACCCCATGAGCGATTCCCTCCATATTGTCTGCCCGCATTGCGACGCCGTGAACCGCGTTCCCGCGCCACGGCTGGACGACGCACCTACCTGCGGCAAATGCACGAAGCAGCTGTTCACCGGCCATCCCGTGGACCTGTCGAGCCAGCGCTTCCTCAAACATATCGAACGCAGCGATATTCCCGTGCTGGTCGATTTCTGGGCGCCATGGTGCGGGCCTTGCCGCACCATGGCGCCTTTCTATGAACAGGCGGCGCAGCGCCTGGAGCCGCAGTACCGCGTGGTAAAGGTGAATACCGAGGATGCGCAGGACATCGGCGCGCGCTACAACATCCGCAGCATTCCCACGCTGGCCCTGTTCCGCAACGGGCGCGAGGTCGCACGGCAGCCGGGCGCCATGGATACCAACAACATCCTCGGCTGGGTGCAGCAGCATTCTAAATAAATAAACAAATAAGTTTACTTATTGTCGAGGCAGGCTTAAGATGGCGGTATGAAAACGCCATTACTGATTGCCGCCGCCTGCCTGATGGCCTTGCTGTCCACGGTAGGCGCCTCGCTGCCATATCCCATCCTCCCGCCGCTGTTCGCGTCCGACGCGCCAAACAGCCTGAACAACTTCCTCGGCCTGCCGCCCAAGCTGCTGTTCGGCATTGCGCTGACGATCAACCCGCTGGGCCTGCTGCTCGGCGCGACGCTGATGGGGTCGCTGTCCGACCGCTACGGGCGCAGGCGGGTGCTGCTGGTGACCGGCTTCGGCGGCGCCATCGGCCATGCGGTCACGGCCCTGGCCCTGGTCCTGGAAAACTATCCGGCCTTCATCATCGCCCGTTTCGTCACCGGCCTGGCGGAAGGGAACGGCTCGGTGGCCCGTGCGCTGCTGGCCGAACGGCTGGAAGGGGCGCTGCGCCTGCGTGCGCTGTCCTGGCTGAACGGCGCCTTCCATGCTGGCTGGCTGGTGGGGCCCTTGCTGGCCGGCGCTACACTGGGCTTCGGCATTACCGTGCCCTTCATGGTGGCGGTGGCAGCGCTGGTGCTGGCCTCGCTGCTCGTGATGGCGGCACTGCCGCGGGAGGCGCCATCGGCCGACACCAGCTCGATCTGGCAGGTGGCGCGCGAACGGCACGCCCTGAACCTGCTGCGCTTCCCCGAGTTGCGCACGCTGTTCAGCATCTCGCTGGCGGTGGCCTGCGGTGTGACAGCCTTTTATTCCTACTATCCGCTGTGGCTGGTGGAAGTCGGCAATTACGATACGGCGGCCATTGCCACGGCCAATATGGTGATGTGCGGCATCATGACGGCGGCCTCGCTGTTCGCCGGCCGGGAAAGCGCCGTGCCGCCGCTGCGCCGGGCGGCCTGGTATGCCTGGGGTGTGGCGGCCACGGTGGGCGGCGTCGCCCTCGGCAACCTGTGGATCGGGCTGGTGGCGATCTCCCTGTTCGGCATTCCGAATGCGTTTTACAATACCGTGATGCAAGGCTGGGCTGCCGAGCGTTTCAGCGCCCACGGCCAGGGAGCCATCATGGGCCTGCTGTCCACCACCTTCTGCCTCGCCAGCATTGTGACGGCGCTGGCGGGTGCATTGCTGTCGCTGCTGGATACGCGGCTGGTGCTGGGGCTGGGCGCCGCCCTGTGCGCCTGGGCCGGGTGGCGCATCGGGGCATGGCGCAGCGAGCTGGCCGCGGCACGCCTTTCCGCAAACGGAGCGACAACTTGAATACAGCAGACCAGATACTTTTCCTTCTCAAAACGCGCGGCGCCAAAACGGCGCAGCAGCTGGCCGCCATGCTGGGCCTCACGTCCATGGGCGCGCGCCGCCACCTGGAAGCGGCGGAAGAAAAAGGGCTGGTGCGCTTCGAGGACGTGGCCGAGAAAGTGGGCCGCCCATCGCGGCGCTGGCTGCTGACCGATGCGGGCCACGCCCGCTTCCCCGACCGCCACGCCGACCTCACGCTGCAGCTCATCACGCAGATCCGCAGCCTGTTCGGCGAGGAGGGCATGGAAAAGCTGATCGTGGCGCGCGAGCAGGCCAGCGAGGAGTTCTACCGGAATACCGTTGGCCAGGCCGCGCCGCTCGGCGAGCGGGTTCAGTCGCTGGCCATGGCGCGCGAAGTGGAAGGCTATATGGCGGAGGTGGAAGCGCAGGACGACGGCAGCCTGCTGCTGGTCGAAAACCATTGCCCCATCTGCGCCGCCGCGCGCGAGTGCCAGAAGTTCTGCCGCTCGGAGCTGGATGTGTTCAAGCGCGTGCTCGGGCCGGAATGCACGGTCGAGCGCACCGAACACCTGCTGGCGGGTGCGCGCCGCTGTGCCTATCGGATCGTCCCCCTGCAAAAGGCTGGTGTAAAGTAGCAAAAACAGCAAGGGAGGATGTATGCAGAACGACGAGGACCGCCGCCAGTTCGTCGCCGAGGTATGGCGCCGCTTTGAAGAAGTGCAGAACTGGGCCATTGCCAACTGGCCGGACAAGGAACATCCGCTGACGACTTCCGATTTCGTCGAGGGCCGCAAGGAGATTCTCGGCCTCGGCCTGCCGCCTTCGCAAAAGCTCAGGCAGGAGCCGGAGCCCGCCCCGGAACCGGAGCAGGGCGGCCCGCAGTACGAAGACGTAACGCCCGCTCCCTGGCCCTGATTACGCCGCCTGATGTTCGCCCGACTGGGCGAACACCCATGCCAGCAGGCTGGCCACCAGGCAGCCCGCCACGCCGCAGGCCAGCTTGAAGGCGCTGTCGAACAGCAGCGGCGCCACCAGTCCCGATACCAACGCGAAGAGCGTCATCTGAATGAAGGACTGCAGCGAGGCCGCCAGCCCGCTGTGGTTCGGGAAATGGCGCATCGCCAGCAGCGACAGCGGCGGCATGGCAATCGCCAGCGACAGCGAATAGAAGAACAGCGGCAGCACCGCCCACGGGATCTCGGCCACGAAGAACCAGGTATAGGCCACGTTCACCGCCGCCGATACCGCCATGCCCACATAGCTGATCCACACCAGCTTGACCTGCGAATAGCGGTGCGCCAGCTTGCCCGACAGCGCCGAGCCCACCACCATGCCCGACACCAGCGGAATGAACAGCCAGGCGAACGAGGTCTCCGGCAGGTGCAGGATATTCATGATGAAGTAGGCCGCCGAACCGATGTACAGCGCAAATCCGCCAAAGGCCATGCCGAGCGCCGCCGCCAGCAGCAGGAACTGCTTGTGGCGCAGCACGCGCAGGTAGTTGGCCGCGATGGTCCTGAACTCGAAGGGATGGCGGTCTTTGGCCGGCAGGCTTTCCGGCAGCCAGCGGTACACCGCCACGAACATCAGCACCGCGAACAGGGTGAGGAACCAGAAGATCGAGCGCCAGCCCAGCGACACCTGCAGCCAGCCGCCGAGAATCGGCGCCAGCGCGGGCGCCAGGCCGAACACCATCATGATGTGGGCCAGGATCTTCTGCGCTTCTGCGCCGCTGAAGCGGTCCTGCACGATAGCGCGTCCCACCACCGAGCCCGCACCCGATGCGAGGCCCTGCAGCACGCGGCATACGATCAGCATGCCGAGCGAACCGGCCAGCGCGCCGCCGATCGAGGCAATGATATACAGCACCAGCGACCACAGGATGACGGGGCGGCGGCCGAAAGTATCGGACAGCGTGCCGTAAAACAGCATCATGAAGGCGAAGGTGAACAGGAAGAGGCTCAGCGTCTGCTGGATGGCCAGCGGCGTTGCGTCGAAGGTCTGTGCGATGGCGGGGAAGGACGGCAGGTAGGTGTCGATGGCCAGCGGCCCGACCATCGTCAGTCCGGCCAGGAGCACGGTCAGCAAAATATTCATGGATGGTTTATCGTTGTGGGCCCGATATTGTACGCCAAGCTTTCCATATGCATAAAACGCATAAGCTTCGGCGAAAAATGTTCTTCGCTTTGACGGACCGTTTCAGTAAGCTGAAAAATTGCTTTTTCCACTAACACCATGACCATCGACACCTTTGACGGCACCAGCGTGAAGCCCGCCCACTGGGATCTGGACAATGTGGTGCGCCAGCTGCGCATTTCGCGCGAGGCCACCCACAACATCCGGCATCAGCGCCGCATTCGCGAGCTGCCGTCGCGCGAAGCGCTGACCACCATCGTCAACGGCCTGTCCGCCGTGCTGTTCCCCACGCATTACGGGCGGCCCAATCTCACCGACGAGAGCATCGACTACTTCGTGGGCGATACGCTGACCACCACGCTGAACCGCCTGACGGAGCAGGTGCGGCGCGGCCTGCAGTTTGCGGATACGGACGAAGTGCCCGATGAAGCCGCGCTGACGCAGCGCGCGCACGACATCACGCGCAACTTCGCAGCCAGCCTGCCGGACGTGCGGGCGCTGCTCGTGTCGGACGTGCAGGCGGCGTATGCGGGCGATCCGGCGGCTACCTCGATTGCCGAGATCATGCTGTGCTATCCGGGCACCATCGCCATCCTGCATTACCGCCTGGCGCACCAGCTGCATAAACTGGGTTCGCCCTTCATCGCGCGCATGATCTGCGATATCAGCCATACGCTGACCGGCATCGACATCCATCCGGCCGCGCAGATCGGCGGCAGCTTCTTCATCGACCATGGCACCGGCGTGGTGATCGGCGAAACGGCCATCATCGGCGAGCGGGTGCGCCTGTACCAGCATGTCACGCTGGGCGCCAAGCGCTTCCCGGCCGATGCTTCGGGCGCGCTGATCAAGGGCACGCCGCGCCATCCGATCGTGGAAGATGATGTGGTGATCTATGCGGGCGCCACCATCCTGGGCCGCATCACCATCGGCGCCGGGTCTACCGTCGGCGGCAATGTGTGGCTCACGCAGAGCGTGCCGCCGGGCTGCAGCGTGTCGCAGGCCCAGATGCGCAACGACTGAGTTTTCAGATGGCGTGGGCGGCGTGCAGCGCGTCGAGGATATCGGCGCGCAGTTCGGCCAGCCGCGCATCGCTGCGGCTGCGAGGATGGCCGGCACGCACCTGGTATTCGGCGCGTAGCGGGCCCGCGCTGTTGTCCAGCATGAGAATGCGGTCGCTCAGGTAGAGCGCTTCGTCGATATCGTGCGTCACCAGCAGTACCGTCAGGCCGTGCTGGCGGGCGATGCGGGACAGCAGGTCCTGCAGCTTCATGCGCGTGAAGGCATCCACGGCGGAGAAGGGCTCGTCCAGCAACAGGATGCGCGGGCGGGTGAAGAGACCGCGTGCAATCGCCGCTCGCTGGGCCTGGCCGCCGGACAGTTGTTTCGGCAGGCGGCTGCTCAGGCCAGCCAGTCCCACTTCCTCCAGCAGCAGCTCCACTTGCAGTGCGTTCTCGCCGCCCTCCGGGCAGCCGAAGGCAATATTGCGCGCCACGCTGAGCCAGGGGAAGAGGCGGGGCTCCTGGAAGATGATTCCGATCTGGCTGCTCACGCCATGCAGCGTGCTTCCATCCAGCTTGATCTCGCCGCGCCAGTGCCGGTCAAGGCCAGCGAGGATGGCCAGCAGGCTGCTCTTGCCACAGCCGCTGGCGCCGATCAGGGATACGATTTCGCCTTCGTTCAGCTCCAGTTCCAGGCCGCGCAGCACGGCGCGCTCGCCGTAGCGCTTTTCATCCACCCGGATTTGCAGCAGCTTGCTCATCGCGCGGCTCCAGCGCCGAAGTTGTCGCGCCAGTGCAGCAAACGGGTTTCGGCGCTGTGCATGATGCCGTCGCTGATTTTGCCGAGGATGGCCAGCAGCACGATGGCGGCGATGACGATGTCGGCGCGGCTGGTTTCGCGGCCGTCACTGAGCAGGTAGCCAAGCCTTTGCTGGCGGCGATCAGTTCGGCCGCCACCATGAACATCCATGCGAGGCTCAGGCCATTACGCAGGCCGGTGAGGATGGCCGGCAGCGCGGCCGGCAGCAGCACGCGGCGTGCGAGCTGGACGCCGTCCAGGCGGTACAGCCGTCCCACCTCGATCAGCTTGCGGTCCACGTCGCGGATGCCGGAGGCCACGCCCATATAGACCGGGAAGAAGGCGTCGATGGCGATCAGCACGATCTTTGGCGCTTCGTCGATGCCCAGCCAGAGCAGGAGCAGGGGCACCCAGGCCAGTGACGGTATCGCGCGCAGCGCCTGAAAGGCCGGGTCGAGCAGGGCGGACAGGCGCTGGCTCAGGCCGACCGCCGCGCCCAGCGCGATGGCCAGCACTGCGCCGGCAGCGAATCCGGTGAGCACACGCAGGGTGCTGGCGGCGATGTGCTGCGCGAGGCCGTTGCGGCCAGGTCTGCGAGGGTTTCCGCCACAGCGCTTGGCGGCGGCAATTGGCTCGACGGCAGTGCACCGCTGCGTACCGCCAGTTCCGCTGCCGCCAGTGCTGCCAGCGGAGCAGCAGGCCCACCAGCGGCTCGCACGAGCTCCGGGCCTGGCGGTGCCTTGTGCTACTTCGGCCTTCGTGCTGTTTTCCGTGCAGCCGTCGGCGCTTCGAAGCAGCGGCCTTCGTGCTGCGGCTTGCGCCGCAACGCCCGCCGCACCGAGGCCGATCCCCGAGCCGATGGGATCCGCCGCTGCCGCCGCAAAGGCGGCGCCGGCCACGTCGGCCTGCGGCAATTCGCATAAGCTTGTGCGCGATGCGCAGCTCAGCGCCAGAAGCGGTTGAGCAGTGGCGAAACGCTGATGCCGTGCAGGACGATCGAGGAAATGATCACCGCGAGCGCGATGTTGAGCAGGTCGCGCGCCATGCTGAAGGGCAGCCCATGGTTGATGGCATAGGTCAGGTAGTAGATGGAGCCAATGCCGCGTACGCCGAACCAGGCGGCGATGGCGGTCGCCCGCCGGCCGATGCCGGAGCCGGCCAGGCTGACCAGCACGCTGAGCGGGCGTGCGGCGAAGAGCACGAAGGCAGCCAGCACCCATGGCCGCCAGTCCGCAAGGTAGAGTGTTGCCGCGCCACCCAGCAACAAAACCAGCGTCAGTTCGGACAGCCGTTCCAGGTGCTCCTTGAAAACCAGGGCGCCCCCGCTGACGGTAGGTTCGGCCGGCACCACCGCAGGCGCCATCGCCCGGTCGGTTTCCGGTTCCAACAGTCCCTGGCGGTTGGTCGGCGCATGAATCAGCCGCAGTTCCGTCTGCCGCAGCGCCACACCGGCCGCGAACACTGCCAGAAAGCCGTAGGTGTGCAGCCACACTGCAAGGCCGTAACTGAGCCCGATCAGGCCAAGGCCGAGCAGGTCGTCCAGCACTTCATGTTTTGCGATGCGCTTGCGCAGTGAGCCGCTGGCCCAGGCCAGCAGCGCGCCGCAGGCCACGCCAATCGCCAGGCCGCCCGTGCTGGCCCAGATCACATCGACCATGAGCCACGACGTGCCATACGGCCCCAGTTCGTGCAAACCCAGCAGGCCGAGGCCCAGCATCACGAAAGGAAAGGCGCTGCCGTCATTCAGGCCCGCTTCGCAGGTGAGTGTGAAGCGCAGCGGATCGTGGTCGCCGGCGTGGCGCAGTTGTACGTCCGTTGCCAGAACCGGGTCGGTGGGCGCGAGGATGGCGCCCAGCAGGATCGCCGCGCCGGCGGGCAAGCCAAGCAGCCATCCGGCGGCGGCAATGAGCATGACGGACACGGCCATCGCCAGCCAGGCCAGCCGCAGCGCGGGCAGCCAGCGGGCGAACGTGAACGGTACGGGCATCTTGATACCGGCCGAGAACAGCGAGATCAGTACGGCGACTTCGGCAACGGGCTCCAGGAAGCCCGATTCGGCCAGCGGGTCGAAGCTGAACACGTTCAGCACGAGGGGCCCGAGCAGCAGCCCAATGACCAGGTAAATCGTCGCCGAGGTGAGCGGCATGCGCGCCACAGTTTGCCCCCACAGGCCGCGCGCCACCATCAGGGCCCCGATCAGCACGAACCATTGATAGCTGTTCAAACCTTGTCTCCCGCTGCGCGCGCTGAAAAGGCATCTTATCCTGTTCCCGCAATCGTGCAGGCACGGCAGGCGCGTATAGTGCATGCAACCGCGCGAAGACTTTCAATCCTGGCCCTTCAGCGCGGGACACCTGGAAGCACCCCATGTCCTCAACCTTGTTGGAAACCCTGCGCGCCGACCGGCGCGGTAACCGCCGCATTGCCGGCACTGTGGCCTCCGCGCTGCGACTCAGTAACGCCAAGGGCCGTGTCCAGGCCTGGCACTACCTGCGCCGCTGCCTCGTTCCAGCCCAGATTGCACTGCGCGTGTTGTCCACGCACGGGCCGCGCCGAAACGCCGATGCGAGGCCGGACGACAAAGCCTTCACCCTACCCGGCACCAATTCCGCCGGGGCCGAGCAGCGTAGCCTGCAGGTGGCGCAGGACGCCAGCGCCGGCTTCGCGCCCCGGCGGCGTATCAACCAGGTCGCCGCCATCATCTGCGAACGGGCGCTGCAGAGAATGCACACCGACAGCCGCGAATACGCCGAAAGCCTGCTCCGCATGTATAACCTGAAAACGGTGACGATCATGCGGGTCCTGTATGACCCGAAGCTGCGGCGCCGCCAGCACAGCGCAAGCGCCGACTGAGCGCTATCCGGCGGCAGCGATGCCGAAGAAGCGCAGCATTTCACTGCTGGCATCCGGACCGGTCACGTCGGTAAAGCTGCCTTGCGGATTGCCGCCCGCCCATGCGTGGCCGGCGCCGTGAATCTCCCACTGTTCGGCGAATACCTCGCCGTTCAGGCGGCGGTGCGTGGTGCAGGTGTAGCGGCGTCCGCCTTGCGCTTTGCCTTTCGTGATCTCGGCTTTGGCGTGCGGTTCCGAGGCGGTCCTGCTGTCCAGGATATGCGCCGAGTTGGCGGGGTGCACGGTCTTGTCCTTGTCGCCATGGAAGACAATCAGGCGGGGCAGGGTAAGCGGCCTGGTGCCGGTGGCGCTGCCGGACTGCATGGCCTGCAGCGCACTCGGCAAGTCGTGCGCGGCGCCGAAGGGCAGGCCGGAGTGGACACCGACGCAGCGGAAGGTTTCCGGATGCAGCGTTGCCACCGCGAGCGCCATCGCGCCGCCAGCCGACAGGCCCGCAATGCTTATGTGATCGGCCTGCACCGCATAGTCGTCCATGACGCTGGCGACCATGCCGGCGATGATGGCGGCTTCGCCACGGCCGGTCTGCAGCGCGTCCGGCTGGAACCAGTTCCAGCATAGCGAATGGTTGGCTTTACGCGACTGAGCCGGATAGAGCACGAGGAAGCCGTCGCGCTCGGCCAGCTGGTTCATGCGCGTGCCGGCTGCGAAATCGTCGGGGTCCTGGGTGCAGCCGTGCAGCATGACGACCAGCGGCATGGCCTGGCCCTGATAGCTGGCCGGGACGTAGAGCTTGTAGCTGCGGCTGCCTTCCGCGCCGCGATAGGCTGCGGCAAGGAAGCGCGCGCCGGCAGGCAAGGGCGCGGCAGGCGTCCGCGGCGGCTTGCGCCGCGCCGGCTCGGGCATCAGCCCGCCCGGCAGTTCGACGCCGGGCATACTGAACGGAGGCTTGCGCACTTTCCTTGAGCCCGGCGGGGGCGGGTTGAGGTCCTTCATCGGCGGCGCCGGTGCTTCGTCGACCGCGCCGGCCAGGGCCCGCTGGATCGCTTTGGTGGCCTCGAGCGGTCCCTCGGCCATAATCTTCCTGGCCGCCAGCTGTATGCCGGCGACCGTGTCCTTATCAAATTTCATGTGGGCTTCCTGTGTTCGTTGAAGAGTCAGCATCGGGAATCAGACAGGACTGCCATACGGCAAGACGGGAGGGATGCCAGCAATGACTGCTGAATGGTGCAGTGCAGCAGTCAATATACAGCAGGTGCGGATTGCGTGTCGCCTTAGTTTTGTGCTGCGCATGCGGAACGCAATTCTTTCGGCCGCAGCGGTATGGAAAAGGTGAAGCTGGTGCCTTGCGCGTCCGAGGTCACGGTGATATTGCCGCCGTGCGTCTGCACGATTTCGCGCGC
This sequence comes from Pseudoduganella rhizocola, assembly GCF_045984285.3. Classification (NCBI taxonomy): domain Bacteria; kingdom Pseudomonadati; phylum Pseudomonadota; class Betaproteobacteria; order Burkholderiales; family Oxalobacteraceae; genus Pseudoduganella; species Pseudoduganella rhizocola. Next base: position 22,588 of record NZ_JBJQIK030000010.1, on the reverse strand, counting down.
GATGAACAGCCCGATGCCAAGGCTGGTGCGTTCGGCATGGCTGGTGTTCAGGGTGGCGGCAATACGCACCAGCGGGTCGAAAATGGCCGAGATCTTGTCTGCGGGAATCTCCGGCCCCTGGTTTTGCACCACAATGGTGGCATCCTCCACGCCGTGTTCCAGCTTGACCCTGACCGGCAGTTCGGGCGTGCCGTATTGCAGGGCGTTGCCGATGAGATTGGACAGCACCTGGGCAATCCGTCCCTCGTCAAACGTCGCCTTCAGCTTGGACGGCGTGCAGAGCTCAATCTGGCGCTCGGGATGGAAGGTGCGCAACTCGTTGACGACCTGTTCGGCCACGGTCACCAGGTCGCCGGACATGCGGCGGATTGGAATGCCCGGCCCGAGGTGCGTGCGGGTGAAGTCGATCAGGTCGCCGACCAGCTTGTTCATCCGCTTGCCGCTGCTGAACATGCGGGCCGCGATGAGTACGTACCGGGCCGGGATATCCGCGGCCTGCATCAGGAAGCTCGCGCCGGCCACCACCGTGCCGAGCGGATTGCGCAGGTCATGGCCCAGGATCGCCAGGAACATGTTCTGCGACTGCTTCACCAGGCGCTCATAGCGGGCCACCGATTCGGCCAGCGCCTGGTCCACCGCCTCATTGAAGCGTGCGATATCGGCGATATGCCGCGCCGGATCAGCGATCGCCTGCTTGCCCCACAGCGACAGGACGCTGGAGCGCAGCGCGCGGTATTCCGACACCAGTTGCACCACGGTGTAGCCCGACTGCAGGCGCGCGGCCGCATGCACTTCGGCCGCCGTGTCGCCGCGTTCGCGCTTGCCCAGGCCCTTCGATTTTTCGGCGCGCTCCTGCTCCGATTGCAGGGTCCTGATGTCGGCTGCGAAGACCAGCAGCATCTGGTGGGCGTGGTCGCGCAGCTCCGCGTCATCCATGGTGAGCGCGGGTGGTTCGATGGTACGGGCGAACTCTTCCCACGCCACGAGAATCGGCTCAATGTTTTCGAGGATGAAATCGGCAAGCAGGCTTTGTGTCATGGGAGTCACCTATAGCCTCGTGGTGCGGATGCACGGTGGAGGGAACCGATCATAGCACCTGCGCGACAGGCGCGGCGGCGCGTATGCATATGCAGAAAACTCATGTGAACAAATTCACATAAGGTTGTGCGAAACAATTCGTTCTGCTTTCAAACGGAGCGCTTTACTCTGCGTTCATTGCAAGCCAAATCAGGAACAACACGTCATGAGCATTCTCCTTATCAGCGGCAGCCCGGCATCCCCCTCCAGTTCCGACCGGCTGCTGCAGCATATCGGCGACCGCCTTGCAGGGCACGGCCACCGCACCTCCCATCTCCGGGTGCGCGAGCTGCCTGCACAGGCCTTGCTGCTGGCGGATGCTGAGGACGTGGAGCTCCAGCGAGCGATTGCAGCAGTGGCGGCGGCGCGTGCGGTAGTCATCGCAACGCCGGTCTACAAGGCGGCCTATTCGGGCGCCCTCAAGACATTCCTCGACCTCTTGCCGCAAAACGGCCTGTCGGGGAAGGTTGTCCTTCCGATCGCCACCGGTGGCAGCCAATCCCATTTATTGGCGCTCGATTACGCCTTGCGTCCCGTGCTGCATGCGCTGGAAGCACGCCAGGTATTGCCGAGCATCTTTGCAACGTCGCACCAGCTGCACTGGAATGAAGACGACGGCCTGACGCTTGCGCCGCCGATCGCTTCCCGTGTCGCATCGGGCATTTCGCACCTGTCGGAAGCCCTGCAGGACCATCACCGATATAACAACAAAGCAGCTTAAGAGGATATCTATGACATCAGTTATCGACCGTGCGGCCCGCCGCCGCACGCTGGGACTTCTTTTTGCCGGCGCCGTGGCCGGTGCCTTGCCTGCCGCCGCGCAGGCGCAGAACAAGCCGGCGATCCGCATCGGCTTCCAGAAATACGGCACACTGACCCTGCTCAAGGGCCGCGGCACGCTGGAAAAGCGGCTGGCGGAAAAGGGCGTTGGTGTGCAATGGATTGAATTCCCTGCCGGCCCGGTGCTGCTGGAAGGCCTGAACGTGGGCAGCATCGACTTCGGCACGGTGGGCGAAGCGCCGCCGATCTTCGCGCAGGCTGCTGGCGCAGACCTGGTCTATGTTGGCCATGAGCCGCCATCGCCGGCCAGCGAAGCCATCGTGGTGCCGAAAGATTCGGCGCTGCGCAGCGTGGCTGAGCTGAAGGGCAAGAAGGTTGCACTGAACAAGGGCTCCAATGTCCACTTCCTGCTGCTCAAGGCACTGAAGAAGGCGGGCGTCGCCTACAAGGATATCCAGCCGGTCTTCCTGCCGCCGGCCGATGCGCGCGCCGCTTTCGAGCGGGGTTCGGTCGATGCATGGGCAATCTGGGACCCGTTCCTGGCCGCCGCCGAGAAGCAGCTGGGCGCGCGCGTGCTGGCCGACGGCAAAGGCCTCGTAGCCAACCACCAGTTCTACGTGGCCTCGCGCAGCTATGCGCAGAAAAATCCTGAACTGGTCCGTATCGTCATCGAAGAGCTGGCGAAAGTGGATGACTGGGGCAGCAAGAACCTCAAGGACGTAGCGGCCATCCTGTCGGTGCAAACCGGCCTCGATACCGGCGTCGTGGAATTGGCCGCCAGCCGCTACTCCTACGGAGTGCAGCCGGTCAGCGCCGATGTGATTCGCGAACAGCAGAAGATTGCCGATGCCTTCTCCGGCCTGAAGCTGATTCCGAAGCCGATCTCGGTGAAAGATGCCGTGCTGGCGTCGAAATGAGGAGGCGCCATGTCACTCAATCTGTTCTGGTTCATCCCGACCCACGGCGATAGCCGCTACCTTGGCACGTCCAAAGGCGCGCGGCCTGTCGATTCCAACTACCTGCAGCAGGTGGCGGTCGCCGCCGATACGCTGGGCTACGACGGCGTGCTGCTGCCCACCGGCCGTTCCTGCGAAGATGCGTGGGTGGTCGCTTCCTCGCTGATCAACGTCACGAAGAAGCTCAAGTTCCTGGTCGCGGTGCGTCCCGGCCTCTCCACGCCCGGCCTGGCGGTGCGCATGGCGTCGACCTTCGATCGCCTGTCCAACGGCCGCCTGCTGATCAATGTGGTCACCGGTGGCGACCAGCAGGAGATCGAGGCGGACGGTTTTTTCGCCGACCATGCCAAGCGCTATGAAGTCTCGGATGAATTCATCCGCGTGTGGCGCGCTGCGCTGTCGGGCGAGGGCGGCGAGGCCGGCTTCGACTTCGAGGGCAAGCATGTGCGCGTGAAAGGCGCCAGGACGCTGTACCCGCCGGTGCAGAAGCCGTATCCGCCGCTGTACTTCGGCGGCTCCTCCGAAGCGGCGCATGAACTGGCCGCCGAGCAGATGGACGTGTACCTGACCTGGGGCGAGCCGCCGGCTGCGGTGGCGGAGAAACTGGCCGATATCCGCGAACGCGCGGCGAAGCGCGGCCGCAAGGTGAAGTTCGGCATCCGCCTGCACGTGATCGTGCGCGAAACGAACGAAGAAGCATGGCGCGCGGCCGATGAGCTGATCAGCCATCTGGACGACGAGGTGATCGCGAAAGCGCAGGCGGCTTTCGCGCGCATGGATTCCGAAGGCCAGCGCCGTATGGCGGCCCTGCACGGCGGACGGCGCGACAAGCTGGAAGTGGCGCCCAACCTGTGGGCAGGCGTGGGCCTGGTGCGTGGCGGCGCCGGCACGGCGCTGGTGGGCGACCCGGAAACGGTAGCGGCCCGCATCCGCGAATACCAGGAACTGGGGATCGAGACCTTCATCTTCTCCGGCTACCCGCACCTGGAGGAATCCTACCGCTTTGCGGAGCTGGTTTTCCCGCTGCTGGGCAAGGGCGCGCAGGCCGGCGAGCAGTCGCTGACCGGGCCTTTCGGCGAGATGATGGCGTCCGACATCGTGCCGAAGAAGAAGGCTGCCTGAGATGGCGGCCCGACGCTGGCAAAGATCGCTTGCGCCATGGCTGCTGCCGGCTGCGCTGCTGCTGGGGTGGGAACTCGCAGCGCGCACCGGCTGGCTGTCCAGCCGCATCCTGCCGGAGCCATGGGCTGTGGCGCAGGCGTTCTATACGCTGACTGAATCGGGCGAGCTGTGGGCGCACCTGCGCACCAGCCTGTGGCGCGCGCTGAGCGGCTTCGCCATCGGCGGCGGGGCAGGGCTGGCGCTCGGCCTGCTGACGGGCAGCTTCCGCAGCGCCGAAACGCTGCTCGACACCACCTTGCAGATGATCCGCAATATTCCGGCGCTGGCCCTGATTCCGCTGGTGATCCTGTGGTTCGGCATCGATGAAACGGCCAAGCTGTTCCTGCTGGCGGTGGGCGTGTTCTTCCCGGTCTACCTGAACACCTTCCACGGCATCCGCTCCGCCGACCAGGGCCTGATCGAGATGGCGCGCAGCTATGGCCTGAAAGGCTGGCCGCTGTACCGCGACGTCATCCTGCCGGCCGCGCTGCCGTCCATCCTCGTCGGCGTGCGTTTCTCGCTGGGCCTCGTGTGGGTGCTGCTGATCGTTGCCGAAACCATTTCGGCGCAGGCGGGCATCGGTTACATGACGATGAATGCCCGCGAGTTCCTGCAGACGGATGTGGTGCTGGTGGGCATTCTGCTGTACGCCTTGCTGGGCAAGTTCGCCGACCTGTTCGCGCGCGGGCTCGAACGCCATTTCCTGCGCTGGAATCCAGCCTACCGCTAAGGAGAAACCATGTATCCCGCTTCGATTCCGGTCGATACCGAACTGTTTGCCTTCGCGCCCGAACCGCCGGCACAAGGAACTGTGCTGCGCCGCCAGGGCGTGAGCGTCACGTTGGAGGGCCTGAGCAAGGGCTATGCGGGCCGCCGCGTGCTCGATGGCGTGGGCCTGCACCTGCGGGCCGGCGAATTCGTGGCCGTCGTTGGCCGCAGCGGCTGCGGCAAGAGCACACTGCTGCGCGCCATTGCGCACCTGGAGCCCGCCGACGCGGGCGAGGCGCGCATCGGCAGCGGCCATGTGGATGCGGACATGCGCCTGATGTTCCAGGATGCGCGCCTGCTGCCATGGAAGACGGTGCTTGAAAACGTGGCCCTCGGCCTGCCGCATGGCCTGAATGCGGCGGCAGCCGCGCTGGCCACGGTGGGCCTGGGCGGCCGGGCCGACGACTGGCCATCGGAGCTCTCCGGTGGCCAGCGGCAGCGCGTGGCGCTCGCGCGCGCGCTGGTGCACGAGCCGCAGCTGCTCCTGCTGGACGAGCCGCTGGGCGCCCTCGACGCGCTGACCCGCATCGAGATGCAGCAGCTGATCGAGTCGCTATGGCGTCAGCGCGGCTTCACGGCGGTGCTGGTGACGCATGATGTGCAGGAGGCGCTGGCCCTGGCCGACCGCGTGCTGCTGATCGAGGACGGCGGCATCGCGCTCGATGTGGCGGTGGACCTGCCGCGTCCCCGCCAGCGCGGCAGCGCCGGATTTGCGGCCCTTGAACAGCAGCTGCTGGACCATCTCCTGAACCAGCGCAAGGCCGCCTGACTCCAGGTCGTCCCCCCCCGGCAGAACGCCCAGTCATCCCCGCGCAGGCGGGGATCCAGGGGAGGTAACGGGACGCCGCTGGCCCCCCGCCTGGGCGGGGGCAACCCTTCGAGCTTTTCGAATCAAACCAGCGCCTGCCCCCTTGCGGGGTGGCCGTTGTCACATCTTTTGGCAGATTCCGCCCCGTACGGCAGCTCCGTATCATAGGGACTATCGAGAATTTCGATGATAAACCGGTAAATTTTCCGTTTTTCATCTGGACAGCTGCCAAGCATAATCCGCTCCATCGACAACCCTTTGGAGCAAACACCATGAAAAAACTGATCGCACTGGCCCTGGCCGCCGGCTTCTCCCTGTCCGCATTCGCCGCGCCGGACACCTTCGTCATCGACAGCACCCACACCTTCTCGCGCTTCTCGTACAGCCACTTCGGCTACTCCACCCAGTCCAGCCGTTTCGACAGCACCACCGGCAAGATCGTGCTGGACCGCGCCGCGAAGACCGGCTCCGTTGACGTGACCATCGACGCGAAATCGGTCAACACCGGCGCCCCGGTCTTCAACAACCACATCCAGGCCGAAGACTTCTTCGACACCGCCAAGTACCCGACCATCAGCTACAAGTCCACGAAGTTCAACTTCAAGGGCGACAAGCTGGCTTCCGTGGAAGGCAACCTGACCATCAAGGGCGTGACCAAGCCGGTGACGCTGGAAGTGACCTCCTTCCAGTGCATGGAACATCCTATGCTGAAGAAGGAAGCCTGCGGCGCCGATGCAGTGGCCAAGATCAAGCGCACCGAATTCAATGCGGGCAAATACGCGCCTTACGTGGGCGACGAAGTGACCCTGACCTTCGCTATCGAAGCCGTTAAAGAATAATCCGCGCTGCCAGCAGGCGCCGGTATCAACAAAAGGAGAATGAACATGAAACGACTGATGTTATCGGCCGCCCTGCTGGCGGCAGGACTCTCGGCTGCGCAGGCAACCGACCTGATTGTCACCAACGCCAAGGTTGCCACCATGACGAAGGAGGGCAGCTTTGCGCAGGCCGTCGCCATCAAGGACGGCAAGATCACTGCCGTGGGCAGCAACGCCCAGGTGCTGAAATCGAAAACTGCCGCCACCCAGGTGATCGACGCCGGCGGCCGCACCGTGATTCCCGGCCTGAACGACTCCCATCTGCACGTGATCCGCGAGGGCCTGAACTACAACGCAGAACTGCGCTGGGACGGCGTGACCTCGTTGAAGAAGGCGCTGGCCATGCTGAAGGAGCAGGCGGCGCGCACGCCGGACGGCCAGTGGATCAAGGTAGTCGGCGGCTGGAACGAATACCAGTTCGAGGAAAAGCGCCTGCCGACGCTGGAAGAGATCAATGAAGCGGTGCCGGACAAGCCGGTCTTCCTGCTCTACCTGTATGGCCTGGGTTTCCTGAACAAGAAGGGCATCGAAGTCCTGAAGTACGACAGCAACACCAAATACAAGGATGGCGTGGTGGAACTGGGCGCCGACGGCAAGCCTACCGGCCTGCTGATAGCGAAACCGAATGCGATGATCCTCTACACCACGCTGGCGAAAACCGGCGCCCTGAGCCGCGAGCAGCAGGTCAACTCGACGGAACACTACTACCGTGAGCTGAACCGTCTTGGCGTGACGAGCGCCATCGACGCGGGCGGCGGCGGCCAGGCCTATGCCGACGACTACGCGGTGAGCCTGGAGCTGGCGAAGAACGGCAAGCTGACCGTGCGCACCTCCTACTACCTGTTTGCGCAGAAGCCGGGCAAGGAGCTGGAAGACTACCAGCGCTGGCTGACCATGACGAAGCCGGACAGGAACGACCACCTGTTCTACGCCAACGGCTACAACACCGAAGGCGGCGGCGAAAACCTGGTGTGGAGCGCGGCCGACTTCGAGAACTTCCTCGAGCCGCGCCCGGACATGCCGCATGAAATGGAAGGCGAGCTGGAAGCCGTGCTGCGCCTGCTGGTGAAGAACCGTTGGCCTTTCCGCATCCACGCCACCTACGGCGAGTCGATCGAGCGCGACCTGGCCGTGATCGAAAAGGTCAACAAGGAGCTGCCTTTCAATGGCCTGCGCTGGTTCTTCGACCATGCGGAAACCATCAGCGACGCGCAGCTGCTGCGCGTGAAGAAGCTGGGCGGCGGCATCGCGGTGCAGAACCGCATGTACTTCCAGGGCGAGTCCTACTGGAAGCGCTACGGCGAACAGACGCGCCAGATGCCGCCGATCCGCAAGATGCTGGACATGAAGATTCCGGTCGGCCTGGGCACCGACGGCACCCGCGTCAGCAGCTATGGCCCCTGGCCATCGGTCTACTGGGCCGTGAGCGGCAAGACCGCGGGCGGCCTGCAGATCTGGCAGAAGAAGGATGTGCTGAGCCGCTATGAGGCGCTCAAGCTGATGACCCAGGGCAGCGCCTGGATGAGCGGTGAAGAGAAGCTGAAAGGCACGATCGCGAAAGGCCAATACGCCGATCTCGTGATCCTGCCGCAGGATTACTTCTCAATGCCGGTGGAGCAGATCCGCAACCTGGAAAGCGCGCTGACCATCGTGAACGGCAAGGTGGTGTACGCCGGTGCCGACTTCGGCCAGTATGCCCAGCCGTTGCCGCCGGTGCAGCCTGAATGGAGCCCCGTCAAATACTACGGCGGCTACCAGAACAAATGAGGAAGCTGATCGGTCCTTTCACGCCGGATGCGGGCCTGCTGTTTGCCCGCATCGCGGGCGCGGCGCTGCTGCTGTGGGTGCACGGCCTGCCCAAGCTGCTGCACTGGCAGGAGGAACTGGCCCACATCGACGACCCGCTGGGCATGGGGCGCGGCCTGACGCTGGCCTGCGCGCTGTTCGCGGAGATCGTGTGTCCGCTGCTGGTGGCGGTGGGGCTGTTCACGCGGCTGGCAACGCTGCCGGTGCTGTTCCTGCTGCTGGTGTCGATGCTGCTGGTGCATCCGGAATGGAGCATCGCGGAAGGGCAGTTCGGCTGGCTGCTGCTGATTGTGTTCGGCACCATCGCCCTGTCCGGCGCGGGGCGCTATTCCATCGACAGCACACTCACACCAGCCCGATAGCACCCAGCAGCGCGCCGCCCGCCAGCACCCAGAGCAGGTGGATGCGGGTGCGCCAGATCAGCAGGCAGCTCACGATGGACAGGGTCCACAGCGGCCAGTCGGTGGCGATATTGCGGTTGGCGCTGCCGAGGATAATGCCGGTCGATACCAGCATGCCGATCACCAGCGGCGCCATGCCCTGCTTGAAGGCGCGCACGCCGCGCAGCTCGCGGTTGCGGTGGGCCCAGCTGGTCGTAATCAGCACCAGCGCGCTGCTGGGCAGCATGATGCCGGTCATCGTCACCAGCACGCCCGCCACGGCAGCCACATAGCTGCCCGCGTTCATGCCCACATTCCAGCCCATCAGCGCAACGAAGAGCACATTCGGCCCCGGCGCCGCCTGCGCAATGGCGATGGAGTCGTTGAACTGGGCCTGGGTCAGCCAGCCATGCGTCTCAACCAGGTAGCGGTGGATTTCCGCCGTGGTGGAAATGGCGCCGCCGATGGACATGAAGGACAGCAGCATGAAATGGGCGAACAGGTCGAGCCAGTCCTGCCAGCTGAGCACGATGGCGGCGCTCATGGCTTGAGGGCCCGCCAGGTCAGCACGCAGCCGAGTGTGCCGAGCGTGGCCAGCACCGTCAGCATCGGCAGGCGCAGGCCGATCAGGCACACGACGGACAGCACCGAAATGCCGATGGTGAGCGGCATGGGCAGGGGATGACGGTTCAGCGTCACCGCCAGCTTGATGCCGGTGGCCGCGATCATGCCGGCCGCCACCGCAGCCATGCCGCGCAGCGCGCCCGCCACCGCCGGAATATCGGAGAACTGGTGGTAAATCGAGGCCAGCGTAAGTACTACGAACATCGGCAAGGTCAGCATGCCCATCAGCGCGGCCAGCGCGCCGCGCAGGCCGAAGTAGCGGTTGCCGATTACCAGCGCCAGGTTCACCACATTGGGCCCCGGCATGGTCTGCGCGACCGCCCACTCCTCGATGAATTCTTCCTGCGTCATCCAGCGCTTGCGTTCCACCACTTCGCGCTGCACCACGGGCAGCACGCCGCCGAAGCCCTGCAGGGCCAGCACGGTGAAGGAAACGAAAAGATCGGACAGGGACTTGGGGCGGGGGCGGTCAGGCGGGAGATTCATGCCGCCATTATAGGCTCAGCCGCCGCCGATGCCCTCGATAATCTTGCCGCTGCCGCCGCAATTCGGACAGGGCTGGGCGACTGCGTTCTTGCCTTTGCCCGCGCATACAGGGCACACATCCTCACCGCTGCCGGGCGTGCCGGGACGGGCTTCGTCGCCCGGATTCAGGGGCGCTTTTGGCTGCTGTTCATTCATCATTGCTCCCGATACTTATGCACAAAAATTGCGAAAAAGAAATTGTCGCTGAATTTTTGTAAATACCCGTTTGTGAGAATGCGTTAGATTGTAAGTGATTGATTTTATTGGGTCTTTATTTTGCCTTCTGAACGGGCACTTTGTAGGAAATGGCGTCGTTACGGGCTTTTTGGGTTGTCAAGAAGCCCTTATCAACAAAGATATCCACAAGCTGTGTGGATATCGCAAAAAAGGGTTTTAAATCCGCGACTTAGGCAGTCTAGCAGAGCGCGCACTAACACGATGCGCGCTTGATAAGGGAGAATTGGCAGCAGTTAGTGCAGAGATAAATGCTGTACGTGCATACAGTATTATGCTGCGGCGAGCCGCGCCCGCGCATCGTCCAGTTCCTGCTGCAGCAAGTGCAGTTTCTGGTCGCAATCGAGCAGGCTCTGGTAGCCGCGCAGGGAAGCGATTACCGTCGTGAACAGCTTGCGGGTGGTGAGGTCGGTCTTGCACCAGAAGTCGTTGATGTCGTAATCGAGGATGATGCTGTGCTCCAGCGCCTGGCCGGGCTGGCCGGTACGCAGCACAATGCGCACCAGCTTGTTATGCAGCTCGTCGCGGATGCGGGTGGCCACCTTGAGGCCGGCGTCCGTGGTTTCCATGATCACATCCAGCAACACCAGGGCGATATCGTCTTCGGTGCGCAGGATGTTCAGCGCTTCCTCTCCGCTATAGGCGTGCAGGAAGCTCAGGCGGCGGCCCATGAAGCAGGCGTTGCTCAGGGAGAATTTTGTGACCACGTGGACGTCCACGTCGTCGTCGACAATCAGGACACGCCAGGGCGGCGGTCCGCTCTGGGCGGACTGTTGCTCAGCGGAAGCGGTCGCATCGTCGTCAATCATCCAGTTGTCGCTGGAATCTTCGTCAGGAACTTTAACGTCCATCAGGGCTCCAATCGGTAAATGCTGCGCTTTGTGATGACACTATTCCTCACCGGAACTTTTGTCAAAGCTTTCCGTTCCGATTATCCACTCTAATCTGGGCCCGGAAAAATATTTTACAAGCGTGGTCCTTATGTTAACTAACGCACAGTTGGGCTCGCCAAGTCATTGATTTATAAAGACATAAATTTTGCCTTCTGAACGGGCATTTTGTTAAAAGCCGCGCCGTTACAGGCTTTGCGGCCTGTCAAGCCCCGCTTTTCCACATCCTTATCCACAGCAGAAGTGGATAAGTGAAAAATTGGCTTTGTAAACGTCCGTTTACGGCGTTAACATCAGAAATCGCTTTGCCTGGTTTCCGGGCGCTGCACGAGCGTGCCCAGCCGCTCCAGTTCGGCCAGGAAGCGCTCGCAGGCGAGGCCCGGCGGCCACGGTTCCCAGGCCTCGCCGCCGTACAAAGGCTTCAGCGGATCGTCAGGCAGCGGCTCGTACCGGATCTTCAGCGTGCTGCGCACTTCCTCACGCGACCAGCCCACCACGTGCACCGCTTCGCTGGCTGCCGCCACCCGGTCGGCGCGCTTGTGGATGCTGTGCTCGCGCGTGGTCCAGTCCGGCAGCCCGTAGCGGCGGAACACGGCCTGCTCCAGCCGTCTGCTGAGCTCGCGGAAGCGCTCGCCCAGGAAAGGCTTCAGCACGCTGATGCAGTCGAAGCCGAGCAGGCCTTCCTCCGCGTCGTGCAGCAGCTCGCGCAGCTCGATCAGGGGATCGAGCCGCTCGTCTTTCTCAGTGGCCCACATGCGGCGCAGTTGCATCACCGTAATCGAATGCTGGGCCACCGACAGGGGCAGCGGCCAGGCCGAATGGCCGCCCCAGCGGTAGGTGCGGGCGAGGCCGAGCGCAAGGTCGGCATCCTCCCAATCGAAGGGTGTGGGATCGAGCAGGTCCAGCCGCTTGCCGGAGGGCATACGGACCCAGGCGCGTACATCGGCGCCCATCAGGGGAATTCTTTGCATTGAGTCATGCCGCTATCCTACCTTGTCTGCGAGACAGGCAGGGGCGATGCCCCTTGCGGTGCGGCATGCAGCTCAGTCTACGGCTACCTCGCGCAGCCAGCCATCGGCCAGGATCAGGTTCTCGGCCCCATCGGCGCTGTGGGTGCCCGGTCCGTTGCGCATGCCGCCCGCCAGCCAGCCTTTGCCGAACGGCGCCAGCGCGCGCACCTGGTTCTGCCGCGGCCCGCCTTCCACGGGCAGGCGCCGCACCAGCTTCCCGTCCTGGTCCAGAATGGCCAGCAAGGGCGCTGCCGTTTCCGAGATGCTCGCGCCCGCAGTGTTCTGCGTGTAGTTGCTGGCGCCGCCCGCCAGCAGCCGGCCGCCCGGCAAGGGCGCCAGCTCGAGGATCACGTCACCGCCTTCGAAGTCCACCGCCTGCATGCTCTGCACCGTGCGGGAGGACGGCTGGACCCGCGCCACATACCCGTCCCAGCCGGCCGGATTGTCGCGTGCGGTGCGGATGCGTCCGGCCAGGGCCACCGCATCGGGGCCGGTCCAGCGCACGGTGGTCAGCTGCGATTCGGCGCGGGTATTGACGATGGTGCTGCGCTGGCGCGCGCCATTGGCATCGAGGATGGTCAGCAGGCTGCCATACCATGGGCCTGCCAGCAGCGGCTCGTTGAAATGCCGTGCGTGGTCGGCGTTCAGGTAGGTGAGGTTGACCGGCGCCGCAATGGCCACCCGTCCCTGGGCGTCCACATCCATATACGCGCGCCACTGGTGCTGCAGGTCGCCGTAGGGGTCGTGGGTGCCGGTGAGCCACACGTTGACGATGGAGGTGCCCGGTTCGACCAGCGTGCGCCAGCGCATTTGCACAGCGCCCGCTGCCTGCGCCAGGCGGTAGGCCACCAGCGCATTGCGTCCGGTGCGCAGCAGCAGCACGATCTCCTCGCCGGTGGCAGCCAGCCGCGCGGTATCGAGCGTGGGGAAGGGATGCATCGCGCCGGGATCGGCCAGTCCCTCCGGCGAGCCGTAGTAGGCGTCGGCCAGGTGCTGCGGATCGTCCAGCGGAGCGCTGTGCAGCACGGTCCCTCCGGCATCAAGCCGCACGAGCTGCACGTCCCGTTCACCGACCAGCACCGCCGATACCTGGCCGGAGGGGTGCACATCGAAATCGATCAGGTGCCAGCCGGCTGGCGGCAGGTAGCGAGCGCCGCCGCTGAACAGCAGGCTGCGTTCGGGCGCGTTGTAGCCGTCGAATATGCGGTGCGGCTTTTCCAGCAGGGCGATCCAGCCGGCCCCGGACACGCGGGCCTTAAGCACGGCACTGTCCTTGACCGCCACGTTCAGCCGCTGCGGCTCGTGATTGCCGCCCATGACGTTGCCGCCGCCGGGGATGCCGCCGCCACTGCCGCCACTGCCGCCGCCACCGCCGCAGGCGCCCAGGACAATGGTGGAAGTCAGTATGGCGGCGAGTGTGCGCAGCTTATGCATGGAATATCCCGGAAATGGCTATTCAGAAAAGTATAGGAGCAGGATGCGTCCTGAATTGTCCGGAAAATGTCCTAAAAGTTTCCGGGTGCGCGCCTCGGTTATCATGCTGCCAGACAATTAAGGAGCTTGCTGTGCTGATTTCACCCGAACAATGTATCGGTTTTCTCGCCGTCGCCGTGGCCGTCACGGCCTCGCCCGGTCCCGACAATCTGATGGTGCTGAGCGTGGGCATGTCGCGCGGACGCAAGCAGGGCATGGCCTTCGGCCTGGGCTGCGCGCTGGGCTGCCTGAGCCACACCCTGCTGGCCGCACTGGGCGTTGGCGCCCTGATCGCCGCCTCGCCGCTGGCCTTTACCCTGCTCAAGGCAGCGGGCGGCTTGTACCTGATCTGGCTCGGCATCGGCGCCTTGCGCAGCCGTGGCGGCGCAAAGGTCGGCGCTGCCTCCGGGCCGGATGAATCGCTGCTGCGCCTGTTCGGCAAAGGCCTGCTGGCGAATGCCATCAACCCGAAAGTGATCCTGTTCTTCCTGTCCTTCCTGCCGCAGTTCGTGGTGGCGGCGCGCGGCGATGTGGCGTGGCAGACCGCGCAGCTTGGCCTGCTGTTCACACTGCAGGGCTGCCTGCTGTTTGGCCTGCTGGGCTATTTCTCCGGCGCAGTAGGGGCATGGATCAACCGCAAGCCGCGTGCCGGGCTATGGCTGGACCGCATCGCCGGCGCCATCTTTGTCGGCCTCGGCCTGCGCATGCTGCTGGCGCGCTAGCCGGCCAGCAGCTCGAAGCTGAGTTCCAGTTCGTCATCCACCGACAGGGCGCCGTTCAGCACGGAATAGGGCGCGATGCCGAAATGCGTTTGCCGGATGCGCAGGCTGCCACGGGCGTGCAGCGTGCCGCCCTCGCGCCGGCTTGCCACCGGCACCGCGTAGCGCCGTGTGTGGCCGTGCAGGGTGATATCCGCTTGCGCGATGCCGCGTTCCATGGCCTGCACCGTTACCGCCACCCAGGGGTAGTGTTCAGCATCCAGCGCCTTGAGCATATTGGTGCGCGTGCCCGCGATCGCGGCTTCGCCCGGCTGGCGCTGCAGGCCTGCGGCCGCGCGCAGCGGCGCTTCGTCGATGGCCAGCGCGTCGAGGCGGAAACGCAGCATGGCACGGCCTTCGGCGGGTGCGATATCGCCCTCGATGCCGTGCGCGGCCAGCAAATGGTCATGGCCCAGCCCCGCCAGCCGTCCCGCGCGGCGGGCGACGATGGTGATCAGCGAGCGTTCCGCTGCAATGCGCAGCAAACCCTGGTGCGGCGCCGTATCGCGCAGCAGCGGCGGCGCCGGCAGGGCCGCGCCAGGCGCTGATACGGCCGCAGGGACGGCTGGCGGCGCGGGCGGCACGGTGCCACAGGCCGCCAGTATCAACGCTGCAGCGGCCGCGCAGCCGCCGCGTGCAGGAATAATTTTCATACTTGTGATTATTGGAGAGTATCTTCCATCCTGGTTTGTACTATCTTACAGGCGGATGGAAGTATTCGAGGTGTCATCGGCGCGTCATTTTGACGTGAGAAGATGTCTCTGCTCTTTCAAATCTCTCCCGATTTGAATCCCTTCGCCCGCGCTTGCGCGGGTTTTTTTTGCCTGCTGCGCATCCAGCGTGAAGATGCGCACCACCTGCGCCAGGCTGGCTGCCTGGTCCTGCATCGCCGCAGCAGCGGCGGCTGCCTGTTCCACCAGCGCCGCGTTCTGCTGGGTGACTTCGTCCATATGCGTAATGGCCTGGTTCACCTGTTCGATGCCGGCCGACTGCTCCTCGCTGGCGGCGCGGATCTCGCCCATGATGTCCGCCACCTGGCGCACGCTGCCCACCACTTCGCCCATGGTGGCGCCGGCCTGTTCAACCAGCTTGCTGCCGTTTTCCACCTGCGCCACGGAGTTGGCGATGAGCTCCTTGATCTCCTTTGCCGCCGCCGCCGAGCGCTGCGCCAGCGTGCGCACTTCGCCCGCCACCACGGCAAAGCCGCGGCCCTGTTCGCCCGCGCGTGCCGCTTCCACAGCGGCATTCAGCGCGAGGATATTGGTCTGGAAGGCGATGCCGTCGATCACGCTCGTAATGTCCGCAATCTTGCGCGAGGAGGCGTTGATGGAGCCCATCGTATCGACCACCTGCGCCACGACCGCGCCGCCGCGCGCCGCCACATCGGTGGCGCTTTGCGCCAGCTGGTTGGCCTGCCGCGCGTTGTCTGCGTTCTGGCGCACGGTGGCGGTCAGCTCCTCCATCGAACTGGCCGTGTTTTCCAGCTCGCCGGCCTGCTGCTCGGTGCGCGAACACAGGTCCTGGTTGCCGCTGGCGATCTGGCTCGATGCCGCCGCAATATGCTCGGCGCCGTCGCGCACCTGGCCCACTACGGAGGCGAGGTTGCGGCTGATGCCGTTCATCGCTTCCGTCATGCGTGCGATTTCATCCTGGCCGTGCACGTCCAGCTTGACGGTGAGGTCGCCGCCTGCGATATGGCTGGCCGCGTCTTCCACGCGGGCCAGTGGCCGCGTCACCTGCGAACGCACCAGCAGGTAGAGCAGGGCGGCAAACACCAGCAGCGCCACGAAGCCGAACATCACGTAGCGGTTGCGCAGGGCGCGCGCTTCCCGCGTGATTTCGTCGGTATAGGCGCCGCCCGCGATGACCCAGTTCCAGTCCTTGAACCAGGTGTAGGCCACCACCTTTTCCCGCGGCGACGACTCGCCGGGGTTCAGCCACGGGTAGCGGATGATGCCTTCCTTCTTCTCCAGCATCTCCCTGATGAACTCGCGGCCGTCGGAATCTTTGGAGCCGAGTATGTTCTCGCCTTCGCGTGCGGGGTGCACCAGCAGCTTGCCCAGATCCTTGCCGGGCGCCGCGTTCAGCACGTAGAAGTAGCCAGTCTCGCCGACCTTGATGGCCTTGATGCGTTCCTTCACCTTGGCCAGGTCGGCCGTCACGTCCACGCCCACATACAGGATGCCGATCACCTTGCCCTCGGCATCGCGGATCGGGTCGTAGCGCGTGATGACCTGCTTGCCAAACAGCGTGACGATGCCGGTATAGCTCTGTCCCGCGCGCAGCAGCGCGTAGCCGGGGTGGGCGCGGTCCAGCGTGGTGCCCACGGCGCGCGAGCCGTCTTCCTTCTTGACCGAGGTGCTGATACGGATAAAGTCTTCGCCGCTGGCGGCGAAGATGGTGGCGGAGCCGCCGCTTTGCGCCGTGAAGCGGTCCGGAATGGTGAAGTCGTTGTTCAGCACCTTGTCGCCGTTCTTCAGCGTGGGGGCATCCCTGCCGCCCACCGGCACCACGGCGGAGGCATCGAGCGTGAACGGCGCCTCGAAGCTGGCCGCCAGCACGCGCGCGAAGCTGTTCGCTTCGCTGGTCACGGTGGTATTGAAGACGTCCACCAGGTCGCGCACGCCGGCCAGCTCCTGCTGCACGCTGGCCACCGAACGCTGCTCCAGCAGGCGGGTGGTGCTGGCGCTGATGGTGAGGATCAGCGCTGCGAGAATTGCGCTTACCAGCGCGAAAGTGAACAGTGTGATTCGCCCGCCGACGCTCAGGCCTTTTACCCGCTGTTTGAGTTGTTGCATGGTTTTTCCTTCTTTTAATGAAGTCCTAAGCCTGCGTGCGCCGATCTTTGGCAAAGTGTAACCCGTAGCGCGCAAACATTGCGCGCCGGGTTGCCGGATTCCTCAATCCGGCACGATTTCTGTATCGCTGAACATCCCCGCGCTTTCTCCAATAAGCGTTTTGGCCGGTGCTTTTCCTCCAAAAGCAGCCGGCCTTTTTTTTCGCTATGATGGCCTTTTGGTTTCTCGCGAAATGAGGATGTGATGATTGATCTGTACACGGCGGCGACGCCAAACGGCCACAAGATTTCGATCGCCCTGGAAGAGCTTGGGCTGCAATATACCTTGCACCAGCTCGACTTGTCAGCCAATGAGCAAAAGGAGCCGTGGTTCCTGGCGATTAATCCCAACGGCCGCATCCCGGCCATCGTTGACCGTGCCCACAATAACTTTGCCGTGTTCGAGTCCGGCGCCATCCTGATCTATCTGGCCGAGAAAACGGGGCGCCTGATGCCCGCCGATGCCGACGGGCGCTCGAAGGTGCTGCAATGGCTGATGTTCCAGATGGGCGGCATCGGCCCGATGATGGGGCAGGCCAATGTGTTCTACCGCTACTTCCCCGAGAAGCTGCAGCCCGCCATCGACCGCTATCAAGGTGAAAGCCGCCGCCTGTTTACGGTGCTCGACGGCCAGCTCAAGGACAATGAATTCCTGGCCGGCGACTACTCCATCGCCGATATCGCCAACTGGGCCTGGGTGCGCACCTACAAGTGGTCGGGCGTGTCAACCGAAGGGCTGCCACACCTGCAGCGCTGGATCGAGCAGATCCGCGCCCGCCCGGCGGTGCAGCGCGGTATCATGTTGCCGCCGTCTAATGTGTTGGACCGCGCCGATGACCAGGACAAGGCAGAACAATTCGCCGCCGAGGCGCGCAAGATGCTGGAGACGGGGCAGTCCAAACAATAAGGAGACCCCGCATGAAGCTTTACATGAGCGCGCGGGCGCCGAACCCGCGCCGCGTGGCGATGTTCGCCGCCGAAAAAGGCCTGCAGATTCCCGAACAGATGATCGATATCATGAGCGGCGAGCAGCGCAGCGACAGCTACCGCGCCAAGAACCCGCTGGCGCGCGTGCCTGCGCTGGAGCTGGATGACGGCCGCGTGCTGTGCGAAACGCGCGCCATCTGCACCTATCTGGAAGGCCTGCAGCCCGAACCCAACCTGATGGGGACGGATTTCGAAGAGCGCGCCTTCATCGAAATGGCGGACCGCCGCATGGAGCTGCATCTGTTCGCGCCGGTCGCCAACGCGGCGCGCCATACGCATCCGGCGCTGGCGGTGCTGGAGTCGCCGCAGATCGCCGAATTCGGCGCCGTGCAGTCGGCGCGCGTGCGCGAAGCCGTGGCCTGGCTGGACGAGGTGCTGGCCAGGCAGCCTTATGTGGCGGGCGGGCGCTTCACCATTGCCGACATCACGGCCTTCTGCGCGCTGGAGTTTGCCAAGGGCCTGATACGCTTCCGGCCAGGGCAGGAAGGCTTCGCGCATGTGCAGGCATGGCGTGACCGCATTGCGGAGCGGCCTAGCGCCAAGGCGGGGAATTGACGTCATCACCGCGCAGGCACATCATCCCTGCGCAAGCACGTCATCCCAGCGCAAACACGTCATCCCCGCGGAGGCGGGGATCCAGGAGCATGCCACTGCACTCCTGGGCCCCCGCCTGCGCGGGGGTGACGGTCACGTTGTGCGCTTGTACCAGGGGTGTTGGGGAATCGCGGGCACGTAGCCGTCCGGCAGCTCGCTGCTTTCCAGCAGGCGGTCCACGCCCAGCACGCCCAGCACGGCCAGGCTGTCGTGGAACAGGTGCAGCACGCGCTGGCGCAGCAGCGGGCCGAAGTCGGGCAGGGCGCGGCGGCAGACGATCAGCTGGAACTCGTTGAAGGAAGAGTCGGTAACGAGGTTGTACTGCGCCCAGGTGATGCGGCTGCGCAGCTGCGGCACCGGCTGCAGGAACTGGCCGTCGGCCTGGAAGTAGTCGGCCAGCTTGCCCATGCCGCCCGCCATTTCGTACTGGCGCTGGTACTGCGCCATCTTCTCCACCGGTATCGCAGCCTGCGCCGCCTCTTCCAGCAGGTCGTCGCTCGACACCGTCGCGTAGATCTCCGTGCGCCACAGCAGCTGCTGCTCTGCCAGCAGCACGGCCACCGTCCACGCCTGCTCGGCGCCTGCGCAATCGGGCAGCCATACCTTGGGCAGCGGGGCGCCGGGCAGGCATTGCGCCGCCACTGCCCGCAGCTGGGCCGCCTCCTGCGCGTCGTCGAACATGGCGGCCGGCGGCACGCTGAGCGCGCGCAGCATTGCGCTGCAGGTGTTCAGGTCATGCAGCACCCGGTCCTGCAGCTGCGACAGCGTGCGCAGGCCGCGCCGCTGCATCAGGGCGAACAGCTTGCGCTTCAGGATCATGCGCTCATGCGAACGGAAGTCGAAGCCGAAGCGCTGCACCACCGCTTCCAGCAGCAGCTCCAGCTCCAGCGCCTCCACCTCCGGCGACGAATCGCGCCGCAGATCGGCCATCTGCGCCACCTGGTTTTGCTCGTGCTTCATCAATGCAGCCACACACGCATCAGCGACAGCAGCTGCGCCACATCCACCGGCTTGGTAATGTAGTCGGAAGCACCGGCCGCAATACATTTGTCGCGGTCGCCCTTCATCGCCTTCGCCGTCAGCGTGATGATCGGCAGCGAACGGAACTTCGGAATGCGGCGGATGGCGCGCATCGTGTCGTAACCGTCCATCTCCGGCATCATGATGTCCATCAGCACGATCTCGATGCTCGGGTCGCGTTCCAGCACCTCGATGCCATCGCGCCCGTTCTCCGCGAAGGACACCTGCATCTGCTGGCGTTCCAGCAGCGAAGACAGGGCGAAGATGTTGCGCAGGTCATCGTCGACGATCAGCACCTTGCGTCCCGCCAGGCCGGAATCGGCCGCGTGCACCTGTTCCAGCATGCGGCGCTGCGCTTCCGGCAGGCTGGCCTGGGCGCGGTGCAGGAAGAGGGCGGTTTCGTCCAGCAGGCGTTCAGGCGAACGCGCATCCTTGATGACGATGGTTTTCGCATAGCGCTTGAGCTTTGCCACTTCCTTGCGGTTCAGCTCTTTCGCCGTGTTGATCACCACCGGCAGGTCGCGCAGCTTGAGGTCCTTGCCGATAATGTCCAGCAGGTCGAAGCCGCTGATGTCCGGCAGCGTCAGGTCCAGCACCATGCAGTCGAAGTGTGCCGCGCGCAGGGCGGCCAGCGCTTCCTCGCCGGTGCCCACGGCCTGGATATCCACGTCGCTCTCGCCGATCAGGGCCTTGATCG
Source organism: Pseudoduganella rhizocola (assembly GCF_045984285.3). NCBI lineage: Bacteria > Pseudomonadati > Pseudomonadota > Betaproteobacteria > Burkholderiales > Oxalobacteraceae > Pseudoduganella > Pseudoduganella rhizocola. The sequence goes on along the minus strand of NZ_JBJQIK030000010.1, from coordinate 2,326 downwards.
CGTCGCGCTGCGCTTCCTCGTCATCCACCACCAGCAGGCTGCGTTTGCCGCCCATCAGGAATTTCTGGATGCGGCTGAACTCCTCGGTCAGCGATTCCTTGCTGACCGGCTTGTTCAGGTAGGAGATGGCGCCCGAACGCAGGGCGCGCTCGCGTTCGCGCGAGGCCGACATCACATGCACCGGAATATGGCGTGTGCTCGGGTCGCGCTTCAGGCGGTCCAGCACAGTGAAGCCGTCGATGTCCGGCAGATCCAGGTCGAGCAGGATGGCGGACGGCAGGTAGTCGCGCGACAGGCTCAGCGCCGAGTCGCCCTGGTGCGTGACGATGCCCTTGAAGTTCTTCTCGCGGGCGAAATCGAGCACGATCTTGGCGAAGCGCTCATCGTCCTCGATGATCAGCACCGAAGGATCGCCCGGCGAAGTGAGGCCGCGGTCGTCGATGGTGGAGCCGTAGACTTCGGGCTCGTTGTCCATGTCCTGCACATGCACGTGCGGGTCGTGCTCCAGCGCCGGCGGGTTGTACTGCACCTTGGCCGGCTGCACCTGCGGACGCTGGCCTTGCGGGCGCGGCAGGTCGTAGTTGACGAAGCCTGCGCGGTTGTACGGCAGGAAGAGGGTGAAGGTGGAGCCTGCGCCCACCGTCGATTCCACGCGGATCTCGCCGCCCAGCAGGCGGGCCAGTTCGCGCGAAATGGACAGGCCCAGGCCCGTGCCGCCGTATTTACGGGCGGTGGAGCCGTCGGCCTGCTGGAAGGCTTCGAAGATCAGCTGCAGCTTGTCGCTGGCGATACCCACGCCGGTGTCGGTGACGGAGAAGGCCAGCACCGCATCGGCGTTGGCGAGATTCGGGTTGTCCGTGCTCCAGCCGCCCTTGGCGATGCCGATGTCCAGCGCCACCTGGCCGTGCGAGGTGAACTTGAAGGCGTTCGACAGCAGGTTTTTCAGCACCTGCTGCAGGCGCGTGGTGTCGGTCATCAGCGCGGTCGGCAGGTTGTCCGCCAGCTCCACGGAGAAGCCGAGGTGCTTCGCTTCGGCCATGTGGCGGAAGGTGCGGTCTACGTAGTTGCGCAGGTTGGCGAAGCGGTACTCGGACACGTCCAGCGTCACGGTACCGGATTCGATCTTCGACAGGTCAAGAATGTCGTTAATCAGCGTCAGCAGGTCGGAGCCGGAGCCGTGGATGGTCTTCGCGAACTCCACCTGCTTGTTGGACAGGTTGCCCTCGGGGTTGTCACCCAGCTGCTGCGCAAGGATCAGCAGGGAGTTCAGCGGGGTACGCAGCTCGTGCGACATGTTCGCGAGGAACTCGGACTTGTACTTGGAGGACAGGGCCAGCTGGGTGGCCTTGTCTTCCAGCGCCAGTTTCGCCTGTTCCACCTCGCGGTTCTTCCGTTCCACCTCGATGTTCTGCTCGGACAGCAGGCGCGCTTTCTCCGCCAATTCCTGGTTGGTCTGCTGCAGTTCCTGCGCCAGCGACTGCGACTGGGTCAGCAGCGATTCGGTACGGCTGTTCGCCTCGATGGTGTTCAGCACCACGCCGATCGATTCCATCAGCTGGTCGAGGAAGGACAGGTGGGTTTCCGTAAAGCGGTCCAGCGAGGCAATCTCGATCACCGCCTTCACCTGCTGTTCGAACAGGATAGGCAGCACCACGATATTGGTCGGCGGCGCCGCGCCCAGGCCGGAGGACACCACGATGTAGTCGCGCGGCACGTCGGTCAGCCAGATACGTACTTTCTCCAGCGCGCACTGGCCAACCAGTCCTTCACCCGGCAGGAAGGAGGTCGGCAGCTTGCGGCTGGACCGGTAGCCGTAGCTGGCGATCATGCGCAGGCGCGCGTCGTCCAGCTGCGAGTCCATCATGTAGAACACGCCGTGGTGCGCGGACACCAGCGGCGCCAGTTCGGACAGGATCAGCTTCGTCACCGCCTGCAGGTCGCGCTGGCCCTGCAGCAGGCGCGTGAAGCGCGCCAGGTTGGTTTTCAGCCAGTCCTGCTGCGCGTTCTTCTGCGTGGTTTCCTTCAGGTTTCGGATCATCTCGTTGATGTTGTCCTTCAGGTAGGACACCTCGCCGCGCGCCTCCACCTGGATGGAACGGGACAAGTCACCGCGCGTCACCGCCGTCGCCACCTCGCCGATCGCCCGCATCTGGTTGGTCAGGTTTGCTGCCAGCTGGTTTACGTTCTCGGTAAGGTCTTTCCACGTACCTGCAACACCCGGCACGTTTGCCTGGCCGCCCAGCTTACCTTCGGTACCCACCTCACGCGCCACACGGGTCACTTCCGATGCGAAGGAGGACAGCTGGTCCACCATCACGTTGATGGT